>JABSRN010000040.1 GCA_013214025.1 Polyangiaceae bacterium | reverse complement strand
GTGCGCCACGAAGGATTCGAACCTTCGACCCTCGGCTTCGGAGGCCGATACTCTATCCAGCTGAGCTAGTGGCGCGGAGGAGGGACTCAATAACTGGGGGGGCGCCGGTGTTCAAGGAATGCGAGGCTTTTGGGGGATTTCGGCGCTTTTCGGCCCTAGGTCGGAGCGCTCAAGCTTGTTCTGACGCCGTCAGTACAAAGGCGAGGGAGAGGCCAGCGAATCAGGAGACTGCGTTGGGGAGCAGCACCGTGGCGAGAATGCCTCCGCCGTTGGCCAGCTCGAGACGGACGGAACCCGCGTGGGCAGAGACCAATCGCCTCACAATAGGCAGGCCCAAACCCGTGCCCTTTGGCCGAGTCGTGAAGAACGGCTCGAAGGCTTTGGCCAGCGCGGTCTCGTCCATACCTTCCCCGTCATCCTCCACTTCGACCCGGAGCCCATGGTCCTCGTCCAGCCAAGCTGTGATACGGACAGAACCACGACCCGAGCTCGCCACCAGGGCATTTTCGATCAAGTGAACCATCGCTTGGTGCATGACCTGCGGATCGACAAGGATCTCCACCGCACCGATATCGCCTACCGATAGCTCCACTTCCGGCACGGCGATATCGTCGGATAGGGAATGCTGAGCTCCTACAACGGCTTCCTGCAGGAGCTCTTCTACCGTCGTTCCTTCCGCCTGCAGCTCCACGGGTTGGGCGAATCGCAACAGATCCGCCACGATGCGTTTGAGACGGTCCAGCTCGTCCTGCAGGATCTCCATAAGCATCTCCACCTGCTCGTCGGACGGGACACGTTTGCGCATGGCGGCGAGCGCCGCGTAGATCGTCGCTAGAGGATTTCTCACTTCGTGAGCGATCCTGCCCGCCAGTTCACCGACTGCTGCTAGCTCCTTGGCATTGGCGTGTTCGGCCTCCAGTAACTTCAGATCCCGGCTGTCGTTCTGCAGCAAGATCATCAAGCTGTACGCCATCGCGACGATGACGACAACGGCTGCGTGCTCCGCAAGATACATGAATCTCACCAAACCACTGGCGATCATGACATCGTGAACGATGATCGGAAACAGCATGCCCACGGCGAACAAGAACGGCCGCACAGCGGAGTCGCCACGATTCACCGCGACCATCAGTATCACCAACATAAAACCCAAGGTCAGCACTATCGCCATCAGCGCGAACTGACCGACTGGCGTAAAGGCGGACTCGAAGTAGTGTTCCTTGCGACCCAATATCGTGATGACCTTCACCAGCGGAACCGATGAGTCGAAGCACAATCCAGAGACGGTCGCCAGAAAGCCGAGCGTATGAACGCCGTAGCTCAGCCGCAGGATTCGCGGGAGCTCTATGCACGTGACGCGCATGGCGAAGTGGAGGGCCAGTGGAATTACCGGAATCGAGAAGGCCAGCTGCCAGGCTTGACGAGCGACACCCTCTTCGTAATTCGTCGATGCGTACAAATAGGCGGAAGCCATACAGGTGAAGCCCATGCCGGCGCACAACAAACCGAAGAGCAGGTACTGAAAGTCCTCAGCGTAACGAAAGTAGACAACCAAAAAATAGCTCGCCAACAAGCCATAGAGCGGTAGCCACACGCTACTGAGGGCAGCATGAATGGGCATCGGGTTAGGTCACCACCCCAGGAAGCAGCACGATGGCGTTGACACCACCATCAGCCGCTGATTCGAGACCGATCGAGCCCCCGTGCGCTCCCACGAGGCGACGCACGATGGGTAAACCCAGACCGGTTCCCTGAGGTCGTGTGGTGAAGAACGGCTCGAAGGCTTTGGCACGAGCTTCTTCGCTCATGCCTTCGCCGTGGTCTTCGATGTCGATTCGAAGTGTGCCCGCTTCGTTTCGAACGCCGATGTGCACTCCCCCGCGGTCTGAGCTGGCCACGATGGCGTTTTCGATTACGTGAACCAAGGCCTGATGCATCAAATCCGGATCCACCACGATCTCCCGCTCACCCAAGTTTCCGAAGTCCATATCGAATTCCGGAAGATCGAGTTCTTCTCCCACGGATTCGGTCGCGCCCACCACCGCCTCCTGGATCAAATCCGCAATCGTCGTGCCCCTCGGTTTGAGCTCCACGGGCCGCGCGAAGCGCAAGAGATCGGTCACGATGCGACTCAGTCGCTCCAGTTCGTCCTGCTGGATCTCCATCAATAGGTCGACCTGCTCGTCTTTAGGCACTCGACGCTTGATGGCGGACAGAGCATTGAACATGGCCGCGAGAGGGTTGCGTACCTCGTGGGCAATCATGGCCGCCAGCTCCCCCACTGCGGCCAACTCCTTGGTCTTCGCGTGTTCCACTTCCAGCAACTTCAGTTCTCGACTGGCTTTCTGGAGCGCCACCATCATCCGGTAGCCCAGATAGGCGATGACCAGAACACCCACGTGTTCGAGCCAATAGACCGACGGGCTCAATCCCATGAGCACGAGCACATCGTGACTCATCGCAACACCCAGTACGCTGAAACAAACGAGCAGCGGGCGCGCCTCCACGGATCCGCGCCGAACGCCAATGGCGAGTAAGACGATCACAAACCCGAAAGACAGCAGGCTGACCACAACGGATACCTGCCCCGGCCCGCTGAGATTGGCCTCGTACACCATAAAACGCTGACCGAGCACGTCAAACTGCTTGATCGCCGGCGAGTCAGCGTCGAAGAAGTACCCGGACAGATACCCCACCGCGCTGATGACATGAGCCGCGTAGATGGTCGCCAACACACGCAGATAGGCGTGCCCAACGATTCGGCAAACGATGTGGGCTCCTAACGGCAGCACCGGCATGGGCGCGAACAGCTGCCAGCGTTGCCACACGAGGCCTTCTTCGTAGGTGCTCGCTTGGTACAGCCCGGCAGCTGCCAAGGAGTACAGCCCCAAGGAGCCGCAAAGCAAGCTGAACAGAAGATGGTTCCGCTCGCTCGCGCCTCGGAAGTACGCCAGCAGAAAGTATCCCGCCAGAAAAAAGTAGAGCGGCACCCATCCGGCCGTAATCACTGCATGAATGGGCACTGATTATAGGATCTAACGCCCCATTGGCCGAGGAATCAAGGGATGCCGGTCGCCCGATGCTATCTCGGCCTTGTCCCTACTTCTTCACCCTCAGCTTAACGGGCTTAGCGAACTCCGCAAAAAAGTCATTGCCCTTGTCGTCTACGACAATGAACGCCGGGAAGTTTTCGACATCGATCCTCCAAATCGCCTCCATACCCAGTTCCTCGTATTCGATGACTTCCACCTTCTTGATGCAATCTAGCGCCAGTTTTGCTGCCGGGCCTCCGATAGAGCCGAGGTAAAACCCACCGTACTCCTTGCAGGCGTCCGTGACCTGTTGGCTGCGATTGCCCTTGGCGAGCATCACCATACTACCGCCGTGCTTCTGCAGGAGCCCCACGTAGGAGTCCATTCGCCCAGCGGTGGTAGGGCCAAAACTGCCCGATGCGTAGCCCTCCGGCGTCTTGGCAGGACCTGCGTAGTAGACCATGTGGTCCTTAAAATACTGGGGAAGCCCCTCTCCACTCTCAATTCGCTCCTTGAGCTTGGCGTGGGCGATGTCCCGGGCCACCACGATGGCTCCCGTGAGGCTGAGTCGAGTGCGAATAGGATATTTGCTTAGCTCCGCGCGAAGTTCCGCCATTGGACGATTGAGATCGAGGCTCACCACGTCACCGCCTAGAGCGGTATCGGAAATTTCAGGCAGATATTTGGCTGGGTTCGTCTCCAGCTCCTCCAGAAACACACCGTCACGGGTGATCTTACCAAGGATTTGACGGTCCGCCGAGCACGACACGCCCAAGCCCACCGGACAAGAGGCGCCGTGGCGCGGCAGACGGATGACTCGCACATCGTGGCAGAAGTACTTGCCGCCGAACTGAGCACCGATACCGGTCTTTTGGGAGATCTCCAATACGGTCTTCTCTAGCTCCAGATCACGAAAGCCTCGACCCAGTTCGTTACCAGTTGTTGGCAGCTCGTCCAGGTAGCGGGCAGACGCTAGCTTGACCGTCTTCAAGTTGAACTCAGCCGAGCTGCCACCGATTACGAGCGC
Source organism: Polyangiaceae bacterium (assembly GCA_013214025.1). Classification (GTDB taxonomy): domain Bacteria; phylum Myxococcota_A; class Polyangia; order Polyangiales; family Polyangiaceae; genus JABSRN01. Next base: position 9,937 of record JABSRN010000040.1, on the reverse strand, counting down.
CAGGTGGTACGGCGGGCAGGCGGCAGTTCCCAGAGTTCGGATCTTTTCGTCTACGAAATTTGCGAGACTCTCCGGATTCAACAAGGCCTTGGTCTGTTGGTACAGGAAGGTCTTGTTCGCGGAGCCTCCACCTTTGGCTAGAAAGAGAAACTTGTAAGCGTCGCCATCCGTCGCATACAGCTCGATCTGAGCCGGCAAGTTGTCGCCGGTGTTTTTCTCCGTGTACATGTCCAGAGGGGCCAGCTGCGAGTAGCGCAGATTGCTCTTCAGATAGGTGGCGCGGATCCCTTCGGCGATAGCAGCTTCGTCCCCCCCACCCGTGAGCACGTACTGTCCCTTCTTTCCCATACAGATGGCCGTCCCGGTGTCCTGGCAACTCGGCAGCACACCGCCAGACGCGATGTTGGCGTTCTGAAGAAGTTCTGTGGCAACGAAGCGGTCATTTGGCGTCGCCTCGGGATCCTCAAGAATCGCCGCGAGCTGAGCGAGGTGCCCCGGGCGAAGCAGGTGAGCGATATCCTTCATCGCCTCGCTCGCCAACAAGCTGAGAGCCTTGGGATCGACCTTGAGAAAGCTGACCCCGTCGTATTCCACGGTGGAAACGAAGTCTCCGGTTAGCTTTCGGTACTTGGTCTTGTCTTCGCCAATTGGCAGGATGTCTTGGTACGTAAAATCGCTCACGGCGTGCTCCAGAGTCAGTAATCCGAGGGACCGAGACCCTAGTCCCACGCACCCGCGGATACAAACGGCCGCACAGCCTACAATTACAGCCCTTTCGACTAGAGCTATCGAAGTTGACTGACGATGTGTCTAGACTAGTAGCCGTGAAACGCACCGCAGCACGGCACATTCGATGACCCTGCAGCACCCGGCCGTATTCGCCTTCCTCTGTGTTGCCCTCGTCGTTCTATCGGTCGCGAAGGCCCGTCGCGCAACCAGCGCGCTATTCCTGATACTGAACGTAGGCTTCATCACCCTGATGTTTCAGACAGTGTCGGGCGTGATCGTCCTGTCGGGTTCGTTGATGGTGAACTACTTGGTGCTCCGGGTCATGCCGCGCATGGCGAGTCGTCCGCACCGCCTAGTGCTGCATTGGATGTGGCTATTGGCGACTCTCGCCGGGTTCTTTGTCGCCAAGCGATACCTCTGGCTCACCGACATCTTCCTGCCGATTGAAACCTTTCCACACATCGAGTCGCTAGGATTTTCGTTCCTGCTGTTTCGGCAGATCCACCTCAGTATTGACGTTCGCGATGGTGTCGCGCCACGCGTCCGGCTGCTCGACTACCTGAACTACAATCTCGCCTTTTGGACTTTTCTTGCAGGTCCGATCCAGCGCTTCGTCCCGTTCTGCGAACAGATTCAGAACATGACAGCTTCTGAGCCCGTGCCAGCCCGGGAGATCCTACTCGGCCTCAATCGAGCGATGCTCGGCTTCACCAAGATGTTCGTGGTTGGCTGGTTTTTGAATCGACATGTTGGCAGTCAGCACTTCTTCGAAGCGCCCACGCTGCCCGGCCTCTGCGTACTTGTAGTAGCCTTCCCTGCGCACCTGTACGTCAACTTTTCCGGCTACTGCGACATCGGGATCGGGCTTTCGCGAGCGGTGGGGTTCAGGCTCCCGGAGAACTTTAATCACCCGTACCTGGCCAGAAGCTGCGTCGAGTTTTGGGGCCGTTGGCACATCACGTTGTCGGAGTTCTTCCGCGACTACATCTACTATCCCCTGCATACCGGGATGAGCCGACGGATAGCGCCCCTGCTGTCAACGATTTTGGCGACCCTCTGCTCGTTCACCATTATGGGAGCCTGGCACGGGAGCTCGGTGCGGTTTGTGACTTTTGGTGTGATCCACGCAGTCGGTGTCATCAGTGCAATCGTCTACCAGCACACATTGAAGCGATTCTTCAGCAAGGCCCAGCGCAGAGCGTACAATCAGAATCGCGTCGTGGCGATTGGAGCAACCGCGCTGTGCCAGACCTACATCCTGCTATCTTTCTTGCCGTTCCAGTATGAATCTGCAGAGCTGCACAAAATCACCCGTGACGTGTTGAACTTGATGGGTGGGTTAGTTTGACGCAACTCCGTCCGCCGGGGAGCACGGATACGAAAATTCGTTGGTCTGCGATCGCGCTCTTCGTTGGGATCCCGTGGTTTCTTGGTCTTGCCCACTGGTTGGTGCGCCCACCGCCTCCCGGTGAGGTTTCGATCAAGCTCAAGCTCCTGGCTCAGCGTGGGCCGGTGGACACCTTCGTGATAGGAGAATCCAGATCCCTTCGACTCGGGGGGGAGCCGTTCTCCCGCCGAGGCTGGCGCCATTTCAACTTGGCATTGAGCGGACTCAGCCCTGAGCACAGCGCGCTGCAGCTGGTCTACGCTCTAGAGCACCACAAAGTGCGGCGGGTGATCATGGGCGTCTCGTTCGAGAATATGGCTCAAACCGCCTCCTTCGCCAGTTCCCAGCATTCCTGGCACCCCGCATTCGCTGCACTATCGCTTGAACCCTATGGCGGCGCGGTTGCCCCCGCCAACCCCGACGTGTGGGAGCCCCACGACCTACTACCCGTGGGTAGGGCGGCCTCAACTGCGCGCTACTACCTGCTCGTATTGTCTGGGGTTGCCTATGCCCCCCGCCCTTTCCTGAACGATGGTCGAGCCGCCTATGTCCGAATTCAGCAGCAGTTTGACTCCGCTACCTTCGACTCCGTGCGAAATCGAGACCCGAAGAAGTACTTTCGTTGTTGCCGCGGCAACAACCCAGAGCGCTACCTGCAGCAGCGCGTGATATCGAAGGACGCACAGCACCTTTACTCAGGGTTGTTCCGCGCTCTGAGACGGTCCAAAATTCCGTGCATCGTTTTCGAAACCGGCCGCACTCATCAATTCCAGAAATTAATCGACGAAGAGCCGGTGCTCTCACGGTTGCAGAAAGAATGGCGCTCGTTCTACCGCTCCGAATCCCGGGGCAGCGTTAAGTTTCTCCCAATCGAGCACCTGGGCCGTTGGTATGATCAGAACGATTTTTTCGACGCGGTGCACACGCTGGGTGAGACCCCTCGCAGGCTCTCTGAAAAATTGGCCACAGAACTCGAAACGTTGGAAGCGACGGTTAGCAGTCAGAAAAAGGAACCCACTGTTAGCAGCCAGAAGGAACCGATATGAGTCATCTAGAGAAGCTGGCCGAATACCTTCGGCACCTATCGCGACGGAATGACGTGCTGTTGCTGTGCCTATTCATGCATGTCGTCTTGTACTGGCTACTGGTCTTTGTTCTGCCACCCGCAGGCGCGCTCGTGGCGTACCAGCGCTTCTAGCCGCTTGCGGGGACGATTGACGCTGGCGCTGGAGCACCTCGACGCACTGGCGTTGTGCGGTTGAGGAGCACTTTCTGGATCGCGCTTAGCAGGTCTGCCTTGTCGTGGAACTGATCAGCGTTGTCGCGGGCCATCATCTGATTGATCAGTGACTGCGACGCCTTGATTTGCTCAAGGGAATAGCCCTGATCGCGAAGGTAAGCGATGTACCAGAGGCTGGTGTCAGCATCGATGTATATCGAATTCTTCACTCGACCGAAGACCTCAAGCTTCAATTCGGTGGCACGCTCCGAAGTCATCGTGTTGTGCCGCCATTCGTTCCCCATACCCTTGAGACCAAATTGAAGACGTTTGGTGTGCACCGACGTGTGGGGCATGTAATAGAATTCCTTCAAGGAGTAGAACTCGATCTCGTTCTGCTCGATGAACTTCACATTCTCTTCGACTGTTTCCTCTGTCTCTCCCGGGAAACCGAGAACAAAGGCAGCCAGCATCGGGATCTCATACTTCTTGAGCAAAGAGACGCCACGCTGGAACTGGGCCCGGGTGGCGCGCTTGTTCATATTCGCGAGCACCGCATCGTTCGCCGATTCCAAACCAAGGTAAACCCCGACGCAGCCTGAGTCTTTCATCATCTTAGTCTGCTCCTCGTCGATGTATTGACACCGGAGGAAGGAGTACCATTGCAGCGAATAACGCTCGACCAGCCGAAGGATCTTCTTAAATCGACCGATGGGGACGTTGAACGTGTCGTCGATAAAGATCACTTGTTCGATGCCAGGCAGGCTCGCGATTCGTTCGAATTCAGCCTCTATTGCCCCGACTTCGCCGGCGAAGTGCCCCCCGGCTGTTTTTGGGTACGAACAGAAGGCACACTCGAAGGGGCAACCGGATGCGGTTCGGAGCTGCACCGTCTTGTTGAGAAACGGCAGGTCGAGTTGATCCCACAGTACGGAGCGCTCGCCGAGTGTCGGCTTTTGCCAGACTTTTTCCGTGGAACGAAAGGCGTCTCCCTCATCGATCCAGGCTAAATTGGGTACCGTCTCCAGCCCGTCACCGCTCCGCAGCGAAGTGACTAAAGCCATAAAATCTGACTCCGAGTTGAAACCATGAAGTAGGTAGGAGATCCCATACTTCCGCATCGGTTTCTCGAACTCGGAGATTTCTCCATTGATGGTGCGCTCGTTGGCGAACGCGCCGCCAACGAGAATCTTCATGTCCGGGTCAAGCTTGAGAAGACGCTTTGTGATGCGCTTGACCTCAGCCCAACTCAGGTGAAACGTTGTCGAGATCGCAACCAACGGGGGCGACGAAGATTCCTCGTAGGCTTGCACCAGGCGATCCCACTCGGCATCAAAGTGGTTGATGACTTTGGTCGAAAAGCCCGAGTCAAGCAGCTGGCTGGCCACCAGCACCCCGTTGAGGCCTGGCAAATGCCAGATGTCCAACAGCTTGCGTCGCTCGGCGTCGCTGCCTTGGTGGAAGCACGGGTCGCCGAGCGCGAGGTTGAGCACGTCCAGGTGCGAACGGAAGCCGCCGTCGAGGTATACCGAACGAAGCTGGACCAGGTTACGGAAGAGCTCCAACCGGTCGAGCGGGAGCTTGTCGTATTCCTCAAACCGCACCATCTGCGACTGCGAGATGAAAATGACGTCCGTCATGGGGCTACTGATCCTGAGTTCAACGACTAGATCTTACGATAAACATGGCACAAAGCCGCTAAATCTCCAGCTTTGTTCTCAAGATAGCTTCGAATTCCCCGACGTTCTTCAGTCCGGCGATCTCAGCTGTCATGAACCTAACCGAAAATTCGCGTTCACACGCGATGATGAGGTTGATGTGCTCAAGGGAATCCCAATCGTCGACGTCGTCCGCGGTCATCTCGTTGCTGATCACGATGCTGTCATCATCGAAGACGCGCCGAAAAACTGCCTCTAAGCGCTCGTGGACTACTACGGGATCAATCGTCATGGGTGTTCCTCCTGGATGAACGTTCGGAGCTGAGGGGGCTCGGCAGCAACCCTAAACTCCCAGCACTTTGCCCCTTGAGGGTCGCTGCTATCGGGCTCGCACTCGGTGAACCCGAGGTGCTGATAATGGTCCTGAACCAAGGCGTTCCTGGGTCCGGGAATGTAGACTCCGCGAAGTCGCTCCAGTCCGCGCGCTTTCGCCTCATTCCACAGGTGCAGGAATAGGGCTTCTTCTACGCCGCGGGACAAAACTCGGCAGCTCATCAGCCATAGCTCGAGCCGTAGCGTGTCCTCCTGGATTCGACCGATCACGACAGATATCAGCCCGTTGTCGCCGAGACGGTCTCGAAGCCGCACAGTGCGCGCGAGATACCGTGGGTCACCGGCGACCTGTTGGACTTCGGCTATCGTCATGCGCTGGAGCGTCAAATTGAACTGGTTGGTCTTGTTGATGAGCTGCGTGGAGCGCGACAGATCGAGCGGCGTGATCTCCCGGATCTTGGAGACCATCTCGAGTCCAGCAAGAAAGCCCTCCAAGTCGCTGGCGCTCGCTTCTCGGGCCTGGGCGCGTTTGGCGTTCCCCGCGTAATAGTCAGCCCGGCGTGTGTCGTCATCAGTGAACGCAGCGGCTTCGAAGTATCGTAATCGATCGATCGCACCGGCGTAATCAGCCGGGTCCTCCGGCAGCTCTGGGACCGCCACTTCCGGCAACTCCGCTCGGACTAGCTCGCGCTCTGCCGGGTTGTCGTCGACGAACACCATGGCATCCAGCCCCAACTCAAGCTGTCTCGCGATGCTTCGGATGTTGTGGGCCTTGTCTTTCCAATTAGCGACGAACACCGCAATATCGCTCAGTCGCAACACCATGTCTGGGTGGTCTTCGAAGGCACGGCGCGCGGTTGCATTCTCGTTCTTCGAGCATACGGCGAGCACAACGCCTCGAGCGCGCAGGCTGAGGGCATAGCGCTGAAAGGCCGCGAACGCCTCTCCCTCCGGCGATCCCTGGCCGAGCCGGATCGCCTCCAGGCCGTCGTCGCCAATCACGCCACCCCAGAGGGTGTTGTCCAAATCGAGGATCAGGCACCTCCGACTCCGACCTCTTAGAGCACCGACGAGCGCCGCCAAGCTGGAGGCGTAAACAGGGATAGCCTCGAGAGCGCAAGCCTGCTTGGAGTGATGGTAGAGGCGCTCGTCAAACCACTGTCGCTTGCCGACCCAGCTCGCCAGGTGATCGAGATCGTGAATATTGACGTGCCCTCGGGCTTCGTCCCGCAGGCCTTGGTTGAGACGGGAGTAGAATGCGGAGGGAGAACTCGAAATGTTTCGCTCCTGACTGCCGAGGGGCCGGAGCGAAGGAAGCACGAAATCATCTTGCACGACCTGGATCGCGGCCTGCGCTAGTGGGCGCCACAACTCGCGCCAGCCGGACAGTTCGCGCTCGATGGCGGCCGCTACCTCCTCCTCGGAGGCGCCGACGGCGGGTGGCGGAGCCGCGTCGCTGCCGGGCGCCAGGATGAGCACGTTTGGAGCGAAGTCATAGAGCCCGGATTGTGGGTTGAGGATATCCTGCCGCCAGGCTCCGAAAGGGCTCTCGTAGAGCTCACACTCGAACCCCGAAGCGGTGAGGTAGAGGTCCAACGCCCAGGCAAGCTGTGCCGATGTTTGCCCTGCCAGCACAGCCAATCGAAGGGGTGCGCCAGGCGCGTTCTTCGATTGGGCGCGACTAGTCTTGCGGGCAAGTCTGACGATTCGAAAAAGAATCCGGGCCGTCGAATAGTCGAGATCCTTACCTTCTAGAATTCGACGCATCGGCCCGAGGATTTCCCACGGGTCCGCCGAACGCGCGGTGGCTTTGAGGGTATCGAACGATGTCGCGGCGGAGCTCATTTTTCGTTCTCGGTAGCTGCTGGCTCAGCGAGCCCAACCTGTACCCTACCCGTCGCGAGGGCTCGCTGCTGTTGGTCGAGGATGCGCACTTTAAGAATCAGAACACGCACGCTGACGATCTTTTCGCTGACGCCGACCACCACCTGCACTCTATCGCCGACGCAGCTTGGCCGTTTGAATTTCAGCTCCACGCTGTGGATTAGGCCCCGGGCGCCCGGGAGCTCCGTGCCGACGACACCTGAGACCAATGCTCCAAGCAATGCTCCATGTGCGACGCGCCCAGGGAACCCTCGAGCCTTCGCGGCTGTCTCATCGACGTGGATCGGACTGTCGTCAGTTGACAGGCTGACAAAGGCATCGAGCATCGATGGCGTGATATCGAAATGCCTGCTTGCCTCCTCACCGAGGGAAAAACTTTCGAACTCCCTATCTCTCGCCACCGCGCCGAGTATAGCGACGTTTCACGCGATGAGAACCCGGGGATTCAGAGGGCCGGGCACAATCGCTGCCCCGGACCTGGTTGACGTCGACTAGGGACGAAAATCAGACAATTGAGCCAACACCTTACATCCCGTGCTCAACAACTTTTCCCGGGACTGATGGCCCGACTCCACAAGCACACAGCGCACACCGATGGCAGTCGCGACCTCGTAATCATGCGTCGTATCGCCCACCATCACCGCAGAACCGACGTCCAATCGTCTGCGCTCCAGCCAGGCCTTGCCCGCGGCTACCTTGCCTTCGGCGTACTGATTGTCGAGACCCACGACCTCGCCAAAAAATCCACGAAGCTGCCGAGTCTCCAACACCGCTTCAATCGAATGCGTCCGAGCCGCCGACAGCACGGAACACTCGATGCCCCGAGACCCAAAATCGCGCAGCAGCTGCAGCGCCCCCGCGCGCAGTGGCGCCTCCTCGACCCTTCGATCGTATTCCGCGATGAAACGTCCGCCCTCCAGTGGAAAATCCTTGGCGGGAATGCCGAGACGTACGTAGTAGTCCTGAACTGGAAAATCGAAGGTGTCCGCGTAGCGTTGGCGATTCAACTCGGCAAGCTGACGGCGCCGAAGGATCTCGTTAACGACGCTGATCGACAAATCAGCGTCATCCAACAGCGTCCCGTTCCAGTCCCAGATCACGTGCCGGACCGGAGCTTCGGTATGGCTCACTTGCCCACTCATCAACTTGAAAAGATCCGCAGGTGGCGGCGACCATCCGGAACCGCAGCGTCCAATTCAGTGGCAACGCCGCGGCTATCGCTGCCCACTTCGCCAACCGTCAGCGGCTCCCCTGCGATGTGGTCCAATTCGACATCGAGAACGTCAGCGCTTTCAGCGACATCCCCAGGGCGCCCCGACTGACCGAATACAAATCGTCCCTTGCCGATTCCGCTCGCCACGGTCATCAACTTGATTGACGCGTCATCGGACTCCGATGCTTGCACAGGCAACGCTCCGAATCTAAGCCCGCCCGACCGCTGGGTGCTGTCCCCCTGGGCTGGGCTATCGTCGACGGCCTGCATGGCAGGCTCGCCACCGGTTCGCGTCCAAAGCCCAGCGTGAAGTCCCGAACTTTCGTTTTTCTCCGCGACCAGACTGTGCACGTCGTTATCTAACAGGTGCGTGCCCCTCACGTTTTGCAAAGCACTCAACATGACGGACCGGAGTCGTGGGTTCTCCCGTTCCAACTCGGTCAGCAGCTCGGTCATCCTGTCCCGACGAAGCCCAGCTTGGGATCCGCACAAATTGCAGGGAATGATCGGGAACTCCAACATGCTCGCTAGCTCAGCGATCCTGTCTTCCCCTGTTTCCATCAGCGGACGAATCACCTCGAAGCGGCCGTCGTCCGTTCGGTACTTAGCGGGCATGGCCTGGAGCTTCCCTGTGTAAAACAGGTTCATCATGAAGGTCTCCAGTGTGTCGTCCCGGTGATGACCCAAAGCAATCTTGTTACAACCCAAACGTTCCGCTGCTGAGTACAGAATGCCGCGTCGCAACCGGGAACAAAGGGAACAGTAGGTCCCCCCCGGCGCGATGTTGTCGGTGACCACCGAATAGGTATCCTCCGAGAGGATCTCAAATGGGTACGGGCTCTGCTCCAACCAGCTTCGAAGTGGAGCGCCATCGTAGCCCGGTTGTTGCTGATCCAAGTGTACCGCAATGAACTCCACATCGAATCGCAGACGCGGCAGGTACAGCCCCATCAGATGCAGCAGCACGTAGCTGTCCTTGCCCCCACTGATCGCCACCATCACGCGATCCCCCGGCGCGAATAGTTCATATCGGGCGTCTGTGCGCCGGAACTGTCGAAACAGCTGCTTTTCCAACCTTCTTTGGGGGTTGTCCGACATGATGCTCTGGGGTTTGTCCCACCCTAGCTCCACTTGCCAGAAGTTTTTTCGCGTTCATGAAAGATAGCGTATGAACGGCAACACACAGCAGTCGCTGGCTCTGTGCACTCGGCTTGGTCACTTTGGTTTTGGGCGGCTGCAGCACGAGCACTAGCGCCCCAACATCTACCGTTGGTCACGGCGTCCTGACGGACACGGCCGGCACCAGCTACCCATCCCGGGAGCTGGTGCTCAGACGCGCAGAAGGCGTATCGGAGGCGGACTTTCTTCGCGTCGTCACCGATATGGGGGCGAGGGTCATCGCCGAAGACAGCCTGATGGCGACCCAGCTCGGGTTTGTACGCATCGAGCTACCGGACACCATCAGCAACGACGACGCCGTCAAGGCCCTCGCAGACAGGAACGTGGCCGTGTCC
>JABSRN010000004.1 GCA_013214025.1 Polyangiaceae bacterium | reverse complement strand
CGACTCGGACTCGCCTTTGGCCTTCAGGCCGTTGTGGTCCTGTTTTGGTATTACATCGAAAGCCGTACAGGCACCATTTAGTCCTCGGACTAACGGAGAACGCTGATGGCTCAGAACGCTATTAAGGAAAGTGGGGACGCGTCGGGCACAACCGACGCCGTCAACCCGCACGCTCGCATGCACAAGTTTGTGTATCGCATCACACTCGTTTGTCTGATCGCCCAGGTCATTGAGGGCTCGTTGATCGTTCCCTACGTGCTCATCTACTTCGGGTTTCCTCAACTTTCGCTGACCGAGGTTTGCGATGAGGTTTACAAGATTGCTTACGTGGATGAGGAGCGCGAATGTGTATTCCCGTATCCTCTCGGAGGGGAACCGGAGCCCTGGATATCTCCGCCCTCGCCGCTCGGACCTCACACGCCACCAGCGCCCGGTTGGGCACTACCAGGTTTCCGTGGTGTTATTGGCATGAGGGCCGAGCGAGAAGCCCGCAAGGCCTCCGGCGCATCTAACGGTTCCGCATCTGCGGGCGCCTTGGTGGAGCAAACTGCGGGTGTGCAGGGAGACGGAAAATGAGCAGCAGTACTCTTGACTACGATACCGTACTCGCCGATTCAGCGCGGATTCAGAAACGTGCCGATTGGTTCATCCTGGGCGGAGGCGCGCTGATTGGCACCACCATTCTGGGGCTCATTGGCCTTCCTTTCTTCCTGTACGGTCTCGCGATTATCAGGAAAGCCGAAAAGGATGGTTTGCCCGTTCGACCCTACATGATGACCTTCGTTGGTGCTCTGGTGCTGGTGGATGGCTTTCTCAACACGATGGGGTACATGATCGACGTATTCGCGAACCACAGCTTGGTGGTTCGGGTATTCGAGATCGGTTGGGGTTTGATGCTCGACGGCGGATACGTCTGGGGCTTTAACGACCAATGGTGGGGCGGCACCGGCGCCCCCGGCGAAAAATCCTGGGAAATTGCTATGGTATTCGTATTGTTCCCCATGCGGGTGGCGGCAGCCTGGGGCTTCCTGAAGATGAAACGATGGGGCCTTCAGTGGCTCGTGATCTCGTGTTGGATGGGCGTATTTTCGTGGGTGGGTTACACCTTCAACATGACCACCTACTGGGAGATTCGTTTCGTCGACACCGCATGGCCAGTCTACGGCTGGTGGATCTACAGCATCTGGTACATCACACCGTTCATCGTCCTCCCGTATCTCTACACCATCAACCGTGAGATGTTCACGGACGACTGAGATGACAGATGTGTCCCGCGTCAAGGTTCCACGCGATCCGGTCAGCCTCGGCCGGGTCGCGGACGTCTTAGCTCCGGGGCTGTCGGCGCGGCGCCGGCTCGACGCACGATTGGTGACGGGCAGTAATCGGTGTTTCTTCGTCTCCCGGAATTGTCGCCGGATTTATGTCCCGTGTCCGCTCCCTGGCCCCGAAGCGTCCCTCCGCACGTTGACTTGCGGGATTGCGCTGCAGTCTTCCCCAACGAAAGAGGCACTCGCCGCCCTACCACTTCACGAGCTTCGCGCCGCGGAGCTGGCGGCGCTTTCCGTCGTCGAGGGCGGCGCGGCCGTGGCCTGGGCGGTGAGCAAATGGCCGGGCTTGGCGGACGAGTTCAAGGCTCGCTTGCCGGAGATCGAGTGGGCCGCTCCTGAGCTGGATGCACGAAAAATGGTCGAACTGGCCCTGGCTGCGGTGCGCGAGGGGCGCCCAATAGTTGCTGTGCCCGAGTTGCTCGGCCGGCTGCCCTCCGACGAACGGGCTCGACGGTCTCTGCGAAGCATCTTCCGCGGGAGAGGCCGCATGCCGTACTCCATGCGGAGAACACAGCAGATCATGACTCCGTTTTCGGTTCCCATCGCGGGCAGCGGAGGCGCCAGAAGTAAGAACGTTCCTCCGCCGCCTGGTGGCGATGATGAGCCGGAGGTGCAGGCGAAACGCCGCGTCGGCATCCCCTATGACGAGTGGAACGTCCACACGAAGAGCTACCGCCGAGGGCATGTCAGCGTAATGGAGCGCTCCGTGAATGTCGCGACGGGTCCCAGAATCGCTCCACCGCCGGAGGTGCTCCGATGGTTTGCCCGGAGCCCGAGCCGCGCCTGGCGTGGCGGGATGGAAGATGGCACCGAGCTCGATGTGGACGCTTACGTTGAGCAGCACAGCGTCGCTGTCTCCGGTGGGACGACTGACGGACGCGTATATGGGATGTTGGACGAAGGCCCACGCGATGTCGTAACGGCGTTGCTTCTAGATGGCAGTACGTCTCTGGGGACCGACGGCGGAATGCATCTCCGGCTTCAGCTTGAGTGCGCGGATGCATTAGCCGGCGCGCTCGCCTCCTCGAAGGAACGACACGGCGTGTTCGTATTCACGGGAAATACCCGCCATCGGGTCGAAATCCAGGTGCTCAAAGAGTTTGACCAGATGCACGCGGTTCTTCCCGGTCGGGCCAAGCTCCGGGCCGATGGTTATACAAGACTCGGCGCACCGATACGTCATCTCACCCGTCGCTTGCTCGACCAACCAGCGGAGCGACGTATTCTACTCTCTTTGGGCGACGGCCTGCCATCGGACGAGGGCTACGAGGGGCGCTACGCCTGGGGGGATGTCGCGCGAGCGGTGGAGGAAGCTGAGGAAGCGGGCGTACTCGTCTACCATATTGGTATCGGCCGGGTGCGGATCGATCCACTAAAGGAATGTTTCGGCCCTCAGCGATCACGCAGAGTGTCGTCGGCGCGGGAGCTACCGGCCGTACTCGCAGAAGTTCACGAAGGGTTATGCAGTCAATGACATCGATTCCGTACTATTGCGCAAGTGGCGAGGAGCAGTCCGTGTTCCAAGTGGCGTTTGAATCCAAATTGCCGCTGATGCTCACCGGCCCGACCGGTTGCGGCAAGACGCGATTGATTGAGCACATGGCCTCTGTGCTCGACCGTCCGCTGATCACCGTCACCTGCCACGACGATTTAACCAGCGCCGATCTGATGGGGAGGTTCCTGGTAAAATCCGGAGACGTGCAATGGGTTGATGGTCCGCTGAGCCGGGCCGTTCGTGAAGGCGCTATCTGTTACCTCGACGAAATCGTCGAGGCGCGGCGCGATACCTTGGCTGTACTGCATTCGTTGACGGACCATCGCCGCATGCTTTACTTGGATCGCACCGGAGAGAGCTTGGTGGCGCCCAACGGCTTTATGTTGGTTTGCTCCTACAACCCGAGTTCCAGAAGCGCGTTGAAGGAACTGAAACCCTCATTTCGCCAACGCTTCGCAACGGTGGACTTGGATTACCTGGCGCCCGAAGAGGAGCGTGCGGTCGTCGTTTCCGAGACCGGTGCGAGTCCGGCCGTGGCCAAGACTCTGGTCGAGCTGGCGACCGCGTTGCGCAGCACAACTGACGCTGGAGTCCACGAAGCCCCGTCGACACGAACCTTGGTCACCGCGGCGAAGCTAGCCTCGGCCGGTCTCGCTCTACCCCAAGCCATCGACGCCGCTGTTGTGGCACCGCTGGTACGAGGGGGCGCCGTGGACGATGGCTTACGAGAAATTCTTCACGCCGTATTGGCGCCGATTTCTCCCGAGGGGGCGGCTTGTTAGCTGGAGCCCCAGCGCCGCTTCACTTCTTGCGTGACCCGATAATTTCGATGCGAGTGCCGTCCGGATCGAGCGCGAACAATGCGTCGCCTCCGGCGCCCGCGACGCGAGTGTCTCCCAAGATCGTTCCCCCGTCCTGAACGATCGCCCTACAGGTCGCCAGCACGTCACTCACCCGAAAGGACAGATGCGATAGACCCAACTGTGCCATCGGCCGGGGAGGTGTGGCGCCGGGAGTCAGCGGGGGCTTGGCGTACTCCAGCAGTTCCAGGGTGGTGCTACCATCGATGAGGAAGACCGCTTTTAGTTCGAGCTCGTCGGTTCCCAGTAGCTTTGCTGGAATAGGCCCCGACACGTCCAGTCGCTTCTTTTCGGTGAACCCGAGCGCATGGGTGTAAAAGCGCAACGAGCGCTCCAGGTTGCTTACGCAGAGACCGAAATGGGAGATCATGCTCCCAGTCTACTTCATTCGGGGAGCCGATAAATCGGTCTAACCGAGCCTCTCAGCGAACAGGGTTATTTGGTCTTCGCGTTCTCTTGCGCGGCTTTTTCGAAGGACTCTTCGAGCGCGTCAAAGGCGGTCTTGTAGTCTGTACGGAAGGTCTCGACTCGTTTTTTTGCTTCTTCCATCGCTTGGCTGAGACCTTTTTGCTGCTCTTGAATCATCGCCCGGCTTTCTTCAACTGCGGCGAGCCGAGTTTTTGCGCGCTTCTTCATTTTTGGCTTTTGATTGGGGTCGTCGATGATCTTTTGCAGATCTTCGGCTGACCGGTTGAGAGTGCTCTCGGCCTCACTCGCTTCTGCGGACATTCGCTGGAGTTCGCGGCGTTTGTTTTCCAGGCCGACGTGGGCCATGTAGCTGGCGAGGCTGATGGCGTCGACTTCGTCTTCAAGCGCGGTGATATTCCTCTTACCCAGGGCATCCTCGTTGTCCTTGATGACATGGTGGGCGGCGTTGCTGTCTTGGGCGCTTTCTTTCAGTTGCTTGGCGATGCCTCGTTTGGTGGAGTAGTAGGCGCTGGGCCCCACGGAGTCCGAACAGCCCTTGTCCTTAGTGGCGTAGTTCACCGAGCCGATGATTTTCTGTCCGAGTGCCTTGTCTTCGTCTTCGAGGAAGTCTTCGACTGCTTCTGTGCGGGTGCGGGATTCGGCGTAAGCCTGCCCACGACCTTCCTCGTCCGCCAGCCTCACGATGGCCAACGAGAGCTCCCAGTCTGTATCGTTGAGCTTCCCCGAATATTCCGGAAATTCTTCCATGTCTTGTCGGGATTTTTGCTCGCCCTCAAGCATCCGAGACAAGCCGAGCGCGAGACGCTCTGGATAATCGACGGCGTAGGCGGGGCGCCCCGCGGAGGACGCCATTTGTGGGCGCTCTTGTCGGCCGCCACAGGCCAAAGTCAGTAACGCGAACCCACCAATACTCAGTCCCAGTTGCCATTTGCGCATGGCGCTAGTGTACGGCATTCCCCCGGGGTGCCAGCAAGACCCGGTTGGTGCGGGATAATTGAGAATATCCTGGCGCAATAGAAACTTGAACCCCGCGATCTCGGCGGCCGAATCGTGAATTGTTGCTGGCAGAGTGGCTGGGGGTGCTTGACAGGGTGCTCACGCCTCCGCTCTCAATGCCGAAACAGTAAGTCGTAGCCGATGGCGAAGACCGTCAGGTCGACAATGGCGTGACTCAGGTAGGGGACCCAGATGTTCTCGAAGCGCTGGTAAAGCCACGACCACACGGCTCCGGCGACGAAAATGGTGACGGTGCCAAGAGCGGTCAGTTGCCACGAGAAGTATTGGCCCATCGCGAGGATGTGATGAACGACGAATACGCTCGCCGACACCAGCACCGCGGGCAAGACCCCCATGACCCGCACGCACCGGCTGACGATGAACCAGCGATACACATACTCTTCCAACACTGAATTGATGAGGATCCAGTAAGCGGACGCCATCAGGTAGGTTGTGGGATCCAACAGGCCCATCGGCTGCAGCGCTTCGCGAATGACCCCGCGGTCGATCAGTTGGCTTCCCCAGGCAAAGTAGGCACCCGCGAGCACGGCCGATGCTGCGATGCCGGTCAGAAGCGCCTGTTCGTAGCCCCTAGCGGGGGAGGGGCCGCCCATAATAGTCGGCCATTTCCAGGGCATTCGATCCACCCAACTATGCCAGACCACGGGTAGCCCGAATAACCAGAGCTTGCCTGCGACCCAGAGCCCCACACCCAGGGCCGAGCCCTGGAAGAAGATGTTGGCGGTCACTCCCGCGCTGGCCGCGGGCGCGATGAGGAACAACGCGAGCCAGGCGGACCGAGCTGAAGAACGGGGTGTGCTCATGGGCAAGAGTGGCGCTTCAGCGAACGCCCGCGAAAGGCACGCCGGAAAGATCCGAGAGCTCTCGTTTCCACGTTGTCAGATCGTTGAGCGTAAACTGGTTGGTGTGGTTGTGACCACAGGCCCGCGCCAACACTTGCATCAGCTCCGTGGTGGCGGACAAAAAGCGGCCCAATCGCTCGCTGGCTTCGTCGACCTTGAGTCGGGCGCGAAGCTCTGGTTTCTGCGTCGCGATGCCGGCGGGGCACATATTGGTGTTGCACATCCGGGCGCCCACACACCCGATGGCTTGCATGGCGGAATTTGCGATGGCGACTCCGCCGGCGCCCAGGCACATCGCTTTGACGAAGTCCGGAGCCGTCCGTAGGCCACCCGTTGCAATCAGAGTCACGTCGCTGGCACCGTGCTTGTCGAGGTGGCGTCGGGCTCGGGCGATCTCCGGGATGCTCGGTACGGAGATATGATTGCGGAATATCAATGGAGCCGCTCCCGTGCCCCCACCGCGACCGTCCAGGATGATGTAATCGACGCCTATGTCCAAAGCGAAATCGATGTCTTCTTCGATGTGATTCGCGGACAATTTTACGCCAATGGGCACGCCACCAGAGACTTCACGGACGCGATTAGCGAATTTTCGAAAATCCGCGATGGAATTCATCTCGGGAAGGGTCGCGGGCGATGTGGCTGCAGTGCCTTCTTGAAGGTTTCGAACCTGGGCGATTTCCCCCGTTACCTTGTTGCCCGGCAAATGCCCGCCCGTGCCGGTCTTGGCACCTTGCCCTCCCTTGAAATGGAACGCCTGCACCCGGCTGAGCAGCGCTTCTTCGTATCCGAACTGTGCGGAGGCCAACTCGTACAGATAACGCGAGTTGGCCTGCTGCTCTTCGGGCAAGATACCGCCTTCACCCGAACAAATACCAGTGCCCGCGAGCTCAGCTCCTCGCGCCATGGACTCCTTCGCTTCTTCGGATAGCGCGCCAACGCTCATGTCAGACACGAACAGTGGCACTTTCATGATGAGAGGCTTTTTCGCTTTGGGGCCGATCACAAGATCGGTGGCGACGGGCTCGCTGTCGAGTAATGGTTTCGTGGCCATCTGGGCTGTGAGAATTTGAATATCGTCCCAGCGAGGAAGCGTGTGACCGGGCACGCCCATAGCTCCGATCGCCCAGTGGTGTCCCATTTTGCTGAGGCTGTGTTTTGCTAGTTCATGGAGCTCCTCGACGTGGGGCTCCTCGACGGTCACGGTAGCGATGGGCAGAGAGTTTTTGTCCGCGCTGGTCGGGGGAGCCGCGGCCTCCGCTTCTTCGTCAGTAATATTCTTGTGGCTACCGTCGCAGTACGGTTGGTTGGCGCTGCGCTTGCACTGGCAAAGGAAAGCGTCACCGCTCTCTTTGGCGGTGACGTTTTGAGGCGAGAAGCCGGTGCCGCGGTGGGAACCGTCACAGAAGGGTTGGCTTTTCGACCGTCCGCAGGCACAGAAGAAGTAGTCCTTGCCCTCTTTGAGTTCGCCTTTTTTCGGGCGACGGGCGGCGACTAAGGGTTTGTCCATGGTGACGATTCCTCGGGCTCGGCTAATGGAGAGGGTCCCGTTCAGGGTCGGTGGATTTCGCGGAGCGTATTGATTAGCTCAACACTCCGGGGCCGCTGAGCCAAGGCGGGAGGTCGGTTTTCTTTTCGGCCGGCATTGGCTGTTGGGCGTGAGTGTGCGAGGAGGAAGAGGCAGGTCGTGATTCGTCCACATGGTGCCGGCGTCCCAGACGTCAGTGGCCGTTCTCGCCCGGTCGGGTAAGGGCTGATGCTTTTTGTATGGGTCCGTCGTCAGCACGACAGTTCCGTGCTGACGATGCTCAGACGCCAAGATGCAGGGCTAGGGAACGCATGTAACGATGGATGCGGCCGCACACCCCAAAGATGTGCCTAGGGAGGAGAGTGACCTATACGGCGCTACACCGCAGCGCGAGGGTGGGCTAGCTGGCAGGATCGTCGAGCAGGGACGCGGCGATTTGTTCGCGGTTCCACGAGCCGTTGCCGAAGGCTTCTTCGCTGGCTCGACAACGCTTGAAGTACAGATGTAGATCTGCTTCCCAGGTGTAGCCGAAGCCGCCGTGGATTTGGATGCCATGGGCGCTCACCAGGTTGAAGGCATCCGAACAAAAGGCTTTGGCCTTGTGCGCGTCGATACTGGATTTGTCGGTGTGTTCTTGAAGAGACCAGGCGGAGTAGTACGTCGCGGAGCGCGACCCTTCGACGGCCACGTACATGTCTGCGCACTTGTGCTGAATCGCCTGAAAGCTCCCGATGGCGACACCAAATTGTTTCCGGGTGGTCGCGTATTCGACGGACATATCCAAGACGGCCTGCGCTCCACCCGTCATCTCAGCACACAGAGCGACTCGGGTGATGTCGAGTACGCGGGCGAGGGCTGCGGTGCTTTTTCCGCACTTGCCCAGCATGTCTTTGGTGCTCAATTTGACGCCGTCGAGGCTGATCTCGAAGACTTTACGTGTCTGATCGGAGTAAGCCACGCCACGCACTGTTACGCCGGGGGCCTTCGGGTCGACGAGGAAGAGCGTCACGCCTTCGTCGCCGCTCACTTTGGCCGGGACGATGAGGAAATCGGCGCGACCAGCGTCGGGGACAAACCGCTTCGTGCCGGTCAGAACGAACTCGTCGCCATTGGCTTTTGCTTCGAGGCTGACGTCGCTGGCATGCCATTGCCCGTTGTTCTCAAAGAAGGCGAGGGTGCCGATCTTGGAGCCGTCGATGATGCTTGGAAGGTACTCCTCTTTCTGAGCGGCGCTACCGGCTTCCAGAATGCAGATGCCGGCCATGACGACGCTAGACAAGAACGGGGTCGGCGCGAGCGCGCGTCCTTGCTCCTCGAGCAAGACACAGAGGCTGACGATATCCATGCCCATGCCGCCGTACTCTTCGGGGAAGATGAGCCCCGTCCAGCCGAGCTCGGCCATTTTCGAGTAGAGTTCTTCAGAACAGCTATGTTCGCTGTCCATCAGCTCCCGAACCAGACTGATCGGCGCCTCTTTGGTGAGCAGACTCTTGGCGTTGGTGCGGAGGAAGTCTTGTTCTTCGGTGAACTGAACGTCCATGGGTCTAGACCTCGCCGGCTTTCACTTTGTCGGCCATGATGGCGGTGAGCTTTTTCTTATCAATTTTCGCCGTGTCGGTGAATGGCAAGTCGTCCTGAGAGTCGACGAAGAAGTAATGTTTGGGCACCTTGTAGGCACTGAGCTCGCCACGCAGGAATTTGCGAGCGCTGTCGGCGTCGACCGATTTACCCTCTTCCCGAACAATGGCGACTGCAACGTTTTGACCTCGTTCCGGATCGGGAACACCGACCACGAATGCGGCCTTAACCGAATCGAGAGTTTCGAGAA
This sequence comes from Polyangiaceae bacterium, assembly GCA_013214025.1. GTDB lineage: Bacteria > Myxococcota_A > Polyangia > Polyangiales > Polyangiaceae > JABSRN01. The sequence continues at coordinate 42,655 of JABSRN010000004.1, read as the reverse complement.
CTAGCTCGACCTCTCGCGGCGTCACGCTGGCGCCGGCGGTCTTGATCAACTCGCGAATACGAGCCTTGAAGTACAGGTAGCCCCCTTCGGTGAAGTAGCCGCCGTCGCCCGTGTGGTACCAGCCGTCTGCGTCGAAGACGTCTTCGCGCTCCAGCTTGTAGAGCCCCTGGGTGACGTTATAACCGCGCACGCAGATCTCGCCGAGCTCGCCGGCTGCCAAGGTCTCGCCTGTATCCGGGTGGACAATCTTGTGTTGAACCTGATCGACTGACTTACCGAAGGAGCCCCGAAGGCTTTCGGGCATGTCGGAGTCCATGTTCTTAAATGTGTGGGGCCCGCAGGTCTCGGTCATGCCGAGGGAGTTACTGCGCAGTTCGGGATCGTCCGGACGAACGCCGTCCGGCAGGATGTCCCAGATGTTCCCGGCTCGGAGGCTCGAGAGATCTCGCTTGGCAAAGTCCTCGTGGTCGGTCATGGCTTTGCCATAGTGGGCCCAGCCGGCGACTATGGTGGCTTTTTCCTTCTCCAGGAACGCCAGGGTCGTGCCTGGGTCGAAGTGGTCCTCACACAACATGCAGGCACCGGCATGCATGGCGGACAACAGACCGAACACGAATCCGCCGACCCAAAAGAAGGGCATGGGCGAGTACAAGCGATCTTCGGGGAAGACCTTGCGTTCGGCGTTGAGGTTGAACGAGTGCCGGATCACGGCGCCATGGGAGTGGATGGCCGCTTTCGGATCCGCGGTGCTACCGGAGCTGTAGATCATGATCATCGGATCGGCCGGGGTGACGTCCTTCTCGACCTCGGCGAGATATGCGTCGTCGATGTCAGGATGTTCGGCAGCCAGCGCCTTCAGCGCTTCGGGACCGTTCTGTGCCCACGGGTGAGTGACTTCGCCCCAGACGTATACATTCCGAAGGAACGGCAGGGACGGAAAGTGGAAAGGCTGCTTGGTCTGTTCCTTCAGGCCGGGCGCACAGTCTTCGAGGCGCTGGAGGTAGGAGTGCTTGAGGAACTTGTCGAGCGTCAACAACACCTGACAGTCCGAGTGACGCATCACCCAGTAGAGCTCGCGCTTCTGGTAAAACGTGTTGAAGGGAATGCAGAGCGCGCCGATACGCGTGATGGCGAGCCAGTTGACGATCCAGTCGGGGCCATTCGGCATCAATAGCGCGACGCGGGAGCCCTTGGTGACGCCGGCGGCGAGCAGACCCTTCGCGATCTCCGCGGAGCGTTCGTTCGCTTGTTTGTAGGTGACGCGTTGGTCCCCCAAAACGATCATCTCGGCGTCTCCTCGACGCTCGGTCATGGTCTTCAAAAAGACCGGCAATGATGGCGTAAAATCCGGAAATGGCATGGGTCCTCAAGTATCCGGATCGCTTGCAAATTGGAAGCTCCAGCTGGCGGTACAATGCCGGGATCGTACTGGACCGAAAGTGCGCCGAAAGGCCAAAGCTGACGCGGGTCAGCTTTTCAAGGAGGTTTCGGGCCTATTCTGCGCGGGCCTGGATGGGTGGCGCTGGGGCTTCGGAAATCCTGGGTTTTGCGAGTCCGACCGCTCGTTCCCGGAGCTTGGTTAGCAGTTCTTCTCGATTCCCTGGGGCCGGAAAGGGATGCTTCGGATCGCGCTTACCGGCGCCGTTTCCGAGACTCTTTCCGGTGATCGTTGGCACTTCCTGCGAGCTGGGCGGGGATGATTCGGTGCTGTCACTATCGGCATTGACGCTGCTGGGAGGCTCGCTGACCGGCCCTGAATGGCTCGGCGGCACCCGGGACGATGTGGGATCGCGCTGCAGTTCATCCATCTCCGTGAGGCTGTCCATCTTCGCGCGCGGTGTCCCCGCAGGCTTGCTGCGTTGTGCGAGGCGCCGGATGAACTCCTTGGTCTTGGAATCGAAGCGCGTGAACTTCACCCGCACTCCAGCTGGACGCTCATCGATGGCGTCTACGTAGCCGATGACAACCGCTTCGGCCCGCACTAATTTCTCGCCCGACTTGAGGCTGAGACTGACTCGGAGTTTGGTGTCGTCGGGCAGCTTGTCTTCGTCAATGAGCACCATCTCGCGGCGCGACACAGACCAGTCTTCAGCGTTGAGGAACTCGTCCTCGCTGTCATAGGGCCTGTTTATTTGGACGGACTGGGCCAAGGGCACTCCGGGGGAAGGGGGGGATACGTTTTACCCCCTCAGAGGGCCTTCGGCAATCTGGATAGTGGGCGATTTTCTTGTGGGTTTTTGTGGGCTTCCACACGACGTTTACGGTTCAAATGGGGTCCGGAGAGGAGCGGAACCAGGCATCCTGGCATCCCGCTCTGGCGGGCTAGAGCCGGCGACCGTCGCGGGTCGCTGGGGGACGCCTCCGAGGATTTTTCTCCTGGTGCTGGCCCCTCCAGCCGGCACGGGGTCCTAAGGGGGCGGATTCCCCCAGCGATCCGTGATAGCCGCCAGTTCGTGGCTGGTCGAAAAGTACTTGTAGTGGGCGGTGGCGGGCGCGAGCACGCGTTGGCTTGGCGTTTGGCATCCTCTCCCTCCGTCGCGGCTGTCCGCGTGCTGCCCGGCAACGCCGGCACGGATGGGGTACGGGTGCCGGGATCGAAAACGCTGATCGAAAACGTGGCGGGCGATCCCCAGAGTGTCGCCAAGAGCTGGGGGGCTGACTTAGTGGTTATCGGTCCGGAGGCGCCGCTTTGCGACGGACTGGTGGATAAATTGAGCGAGGCTGGGATCCTGGCTTATGGCCCCAGCGCCGCCGCGGCTCAGCTCGAAGCCTCGAAATCGTTCATGAAGGATTTTGCCCAGCGTCACGGAATCAAGACAGCGCCGTACCGCGTACTGACCGATGTCGATGAGCTCGAAGCGCGTGTGCGGGAGTTTGAGCTGCCACCAGTGGTGAAAGCTGACGGCCTTTGCGCGGGCAAAGGCGTTGTTGTTTCCAAGACTCACGACGAGGCCATAGCCGAGGCCGCTGATATGGTCAGCGGAGCACGCTTTGGTGATGCGGGCCGAAAGGTTGTGCTTGAGCAACGCATTGGCGGAGCGGAAGCCAGTATCCATGCGATCTGCGACGGTCAACGCGCGGTGATTCTGCCAGCCGCTCAAGACCACAAACGAATCGGGGAGGGCGACACCGGACCGAACACCGGCGGTATGGGCACCTATGCACCGGCTCCGCTAGTCGACGCGGCTATGTTCGCGCATGTCCGGGAGAAGATCGTCCAGCCCGTCATCGACGGCATGCTCAAGGACGGGATTCCATTCCGCGGCACGCTGTTCGCCGGACTGATGATACCGGAAGGGGAGGAGCCCTACCTGTTGGAGATCAACGTACGCTTCGGCGATCCGGAGACCCAGGTGATGATGCCGCTGATAGAGGGCGACTTCGCCGAGCTACTCGTGGGCTCTGCTCGTGGCGATCTGGCTGGAGTGGACGTGTCCGTGAAAGATGTTCACGCGTTATGCGTGGTGCTCGCATCGGCGGGCTACCCCGCGAGTTCGAGCAAAGGCGATGTGATCGGCGGGTTCGGGGCGGACTCGACCCAAGCTGTCGTGTTTCATGCGGGGACTCGTCGTGACGGCGAACGGGTCGTGACCAACGGCGGTCGGGTGCTGGGGGTGACCGGCATGGGAGCTTCGCTCCGGGTGGCGGCGGACAATGCCTACAGAGCTGTGTCGGGGATCGAGTTTGACGGTGTTCAGTACCGCCGGGACATTGGTTACCGCGCTCTCAAGTGATGGCGCAGGCAGCTCCAAACCAGGGGCGCTTGGTGGCCTCGCTCAGGGACGGAAAAGTCGCCGCGATCGCCACGGAGTCGACGTTTGCGTTGATGGCGGACGCCTCGAATTCATCTGCGCTAGATTCCTTGTTCGAGCTGAAGCCCAGAGGCGCATCCGGCGGCGTGGCGCTCATGTTGCCGTCCGTCGAGAGCTGGGAGAGGTGGGCCGTACGAGTCCCGCCTCTGGCGTGCCGGCTGGCCCGCCGATTCTGGCCCGGTTCACTGACCATTGTACTGCCAGCGCGCGGCGAGGTGGATCCCCGCCTGACCATCGGTGGCGCCATCGGTGTTCGGCTCCCTGGCGCCTGTCCGGCGGGTACGGTGACTCAAATCTGCGGATTTGCCACCACCGCGACCAGTGCGAACCTGCCCGGAAAGCCCCCCGCGACCACCCCGGGGCAGGTTCTTGGCACGTGGTCCCCATTCCAGCGCAGAAAGCTCGTAGTGGGCGGACGCCGGTGTTTGGGGGGTCTCCCCTCGACCCTGGTGGCCTTCAAGGGCAATTCTTTGGTGATCTTGCGCCCGGGGGCGGTACCGGTGATCGAGTTGGAACAGCATGCGCACGTTTGCACTCCTTGACCTGTGGCATGGGAACCGTTAGCTGACGCTTCCCCCAAAAACTCGAAACAGGACGAAACAAATGCCCAGAGTGATGAACTTTAACGCTGGTCCCGCAGCGCTTCCCTCCGACGTGCTGGAGCTCGCTCAACAAGAGCTGCTCGATTATCAGGGCACTGGCATGAGCATCATGGAGCACAGCCACCGAGGCAAAGCTTACTCCGCGGTGCACGACGACGCCGTCTCCCTGGTTCGTGAGGTGTTGAAGGTTAGTGACGACTACGAGGTCCTGTTCCTTCAAGGCGGGGCGAGCACGCAATTCGCCGTTCTGCCGATGAACCTGCTCAAGGCGGGTCAGAGCGCCGACTACATCATGACCGGCTCCTGGTCGAAGAAGGCCTTTGGTGAAGCCAAGACGGTCGGAACGGTGCGTTCGGCCTGTAGCACGGAGGTCGACAAAAAGTTCGTTCGGGTACCGAAGCAGAGGGAATTGGATCTGGACCCCAAGGCTGCCTACTGCCACTTCACGACCAACAACACGATCGCGGGAACTCAGTTTGATGCGTTCCCAGACAGCGGACAGGTGCCGTTGGTTGCTGATATGTCGAGCGACATCTTGTGGCGCCCCACGGATGTTTCGAAGTTTGGAATGATCTACGCCGGCGCACAGAAAAACATCGGTCCCAGCGGTCTGGCACTCGTGATCATTCGCAAGGATTTGGTCGAGGCCGGCCGCGAAGACATCCCGAAAATCTTCCAGTACCGCACCCACGCGAGCAACAACTCGCTTTATCACACGCCCCCCACCTTCGCGATCTACATGCTGCGGAATGTACTGGCGCGTCTGAAGAAGAACGGTGGTCTGGGCGCTGTTGAGAAGCACAACCGCGCCAAGGGCAAGTTGCTCTACGACGCGATTGAGGCCCGACCCGATTTTTACCGTTGTCCGGTGGAAGAGGGCAGTCGTTCACTCATGAACGTGGTTTTTAATCTGAACACTCCCGAGCTCGAAGCGTCGTTCATCGAAAAGGCCCAAGCCGCTGGCATGGTGGGCCTCAAGGGACATCGCTCTGTCGGCGGTGTCCGCGCTTCCATCTACAATGGCGCTTCGATCGAATGGCTCGAAGCCCTCGCCAGCTTTATGAACGACTTTCACAAGGATGCATGATGCCCAAAGTACTCGTTAGCGATTCGCTCAGCAAAGACGGCCTCGCGGCTCTCGAAGGCACCGAAGGCCTCACGGTCGACTACAAACCAGGACTTAGTGAAGACGAGCTGGTCGAAGCCATCAAGGGCGTAAACGGCCTCGTAATTCGCAGCGGCTCTAAAGTTACCGCCAAAGTGATCGCTGCCGCGGACGAACTCAAGGTGGTGGGGCGCGCCGGCATTGGCGTCGACAACGTGGACGTGCCGGAGGCATCCCGCCGCGGCATTATCGTAATGAACACGCCCACCGGGAACGCCGTCACCACCGCCGAGCACGCCATCAGCTTGCTGATGAGCATTGCACGCAAGATCCCCTTCGCCTCTGCTGCCATGAAAGAAGGTAAGTGGGAGAAGAAGAAGTGTCAGGGCATCGAATTGGCGGGCAAGACACTGGGTGTCATTGGTCTCGGCAACATCGGCCGAATCGTCGCCGAGCGCGCATCAGGCCTTCATATGAAGATCGTCGGTTTCGATCCCGTCGTGACCAAAGAGCGAGCTGCCGAGTTGGGCATCGAGCTAGTGACCTTGGACGAGTTGTTTGCTCGGGCTGATGCCATCACGGTCCACACCCCGCTCAATAAGCACACCCAGGGTTTGGTCAACGATGACACCATCGCAAAAATGAAGGACGGCGTTCTGCTGGTGAACGCCGCTCGCGGGGGCATCTACGAAGAGGACGCTTTGATCCGCGGACTCGAATCGGGCAAGATCGCCGGCGTCGCTATCGACGTTTACGTTGAGGAGCCTCCGGGGCTGACGGACCTCATCAAGCACCCGCTCGTGGTGGCCACTCCCCATTTGGGCGCATCCACGACGGAGGCTCAACAGCGAGTAGCTGTCGAGATCGCTCAGCAGGTCGCCGCCTACCTGACCACGGGTGAAATCTCGAACTCCCTCAACGTTCCGGCCATTCCGGCTGAGCTGGCTCCGGTGCTCGGCCCCTATCAACGGTTGGCCTCGGCCTTGGGCGAGTTCCTCGCTCAGGTTTCCGACATCGAGCCCATCGGCATCGAAATCGGTGCCGAAGGGGAGGCTGCGACGTTGTCGCTGGCGCCCATCGTCAATGCCGCCTTGGCTGGACTATTGGACAAGTTCCTAGAGGCACCGGTAAACGCAGTGAACGCGCCTTTGGTTGCGAAAGATCGCGGTATCGAGGTGAGCGAAAACAAGAGCACCGCGACGGGCGAATTTTCGACGCTCGTGAGTCTGACGGTGAAGGGCAAGGGCGGAACGTCTGTGTCCGTCGCAGGCACCCTGGCAGCTGATGGAACGGCGAGACTGGTACGTTGGGGCGCGCTGGAGATGGAGGCCCATCTCGATGGTGCGATGCTGGTTTTGCGGAACGCCGATCGCCCGGGTGTTATCGGAAGAATTGGTACCCTGCTTGGCGAGAGCGGGATCAATGTGTCGCGTATGCAGGTGGGTCTCGATGCTAGCGCGAAAGAGGCGGCATCCCTGTGGGCTATCGACGGCAAGTTGCCGAGCGATTTGGTGGAGAATGTTCGCGCATCGGACAACGTCAACCAAGCATTCGCCGTCCGCATCGGCTGAGCGACGGCGGAGTCTTCGTTCCAACGGAGCGACGGGAACCCGTTGCTCCGTTGCTCATTTGGCGGGGCGATCGTTGTCGCTCCCCAACACGGGGCGCGGGGACCGGTTCCGCCAAGGCCCTGAGCGGCAACGCGCGGACGCGGGGCTAAGGCAGCGGGGGGATATCAATCGGCAACACGTAGCCCCTCGGCAGAAATAAAACGGCGCCCCGGCATCGTGTTGTGCCGGTGCGGTGCCTCAATAAGAGTCGCTGCGGGACACCCGGCTGCTCGTGATTGCTAGGTCGTGCGTCGCGAGGCGTTCATACAATGTGAGTGCTGACATACATGCCCCCTTATCGGCGGGCACGTGCGTCGTCATTGGCGTTTTGAAAAGCTGACGGAAAGACGCTACGTTGTTGAGTGCTTCGTTGCCGCCCGCCATGCCTGAACCATCATCTCAGTCCCGTCCCGATCCAACCAGGCGACAAAGCATGAAGTTCTGGCTGCGCTACGAGAGTCACGATCTGGAGCTTCATCAGGGGCGGTTTTGCATCGGACGCGGAGAAGATTGTCAGCTCGCACTCGACGACCCCTTGGTGAGTCGTCGACACGCGGCGTTCACCATTGTGAGTGATCGCGTTTGGGTTGAAGACCTCGATAGTTGTAACGGCGTGTCTGTGAACGGCAAGCCTCTAGAAAGCGCTCGTGAAGTCATGCACGGCGATACCGTACAGGTCGGCTCTCAGCGTTTGACCGTGGTTTGCGCTCGCCACCCCCAAGACACGACCATCAATCAAGACGCGATTTCCGTTCGCGCCCGCGGCGACATGTTCGGTGTGTTGGCAACTCTGGCGGATAAATCTTTCGCTCTCGGTCAAGGCGAGGAAGCTGAGAGAATATTAGCCACCCACCTTAATCAGCTGCTGGCTGATGTTCAGGCTGGCCGGGAAATCTCCCCGGAAGTGCTGGAGTCAGGCTCCCGCTACGCTTCGAAACTAGCCGTCCTGACTCAAAAGGCGCACTGGTTTAACTATGTGTTTGAAATCTATCTGGCGAGCGAGACCCGTTGCCCGATGGATGTGGTGGATGCCCTGTACTCAGTGATCCCCCGGATGGCGGGTGTGGATCCGAGTTCGGTCGCAAAATACACTGACCGGCTCCGCTCAGATTTGGATTCCATGGGGCCTACGGATCGTTTCTTGCTTGGTCGGGTAGAAGGCCTGGAACGGTTGATCCGGCTTCGTTAGAGCCCGTCTGACGGACCGAACCGCAGGGCGGAGCGGAAATTTCAGCGGCAAATCGCTGCACTCGGGAGCTGCCTCCCGCGCGTCCCAGGTATGTTGTTGCCCGGCGGGGTCGGTTGTGCCTCGACGAAAAGCCACGCGACCGGTACGTTAAGAGCAGTGAGATCGTCTAATCGAGCGGGACCCCAAGACGGGCTGGAGCGGGTATGGCTCCGCTTCTCTACGCATGACGTAGAGCTCGGGCTAGGCGACACCCGATTGGGCAGAAGTCCGCGCTGCGAGGTGATTCTGGACGACCCACTCGTTTCGCGAGAGCACGCAATCATCACTCGTAAGGATTTACTGATTACCGTCCGAGATCTGGGAAGCATCAATGGGACGTTGATCAACGAACGTGCCTTTGCCGGAGCCCGAGAGCTGAAGCGCGGTGATCGGATGACCATCGGCAAACAGACGTTCGAGCTGCACGTGTTGGAAGCCGCTATGGAGGCGCCCACCACGACGAGAAAACGCATGGATGCGCGAACCTTGCCGGGAGTCGACACCGTGGCGGAGGGCGCCCCTGTCCAAGAAACGACGCGGCAGGCGGAGGCGCTAGAACTTCTGAGTGGCGTTGCTGACAAGGTGCTTGGCCTGGGGCGCGGTGAGGAGGCCGAGCGAATCTTGCGGGGCACCTTGAACAATCTGCATCACGGATTGGGAGAGGGGCGTTTCCTTCGGGATAATATCGCTGCGAAGGCGGCGAGCTACGCAGTGCGCCTAGCGGAGGCAACCAACAAGGGAGAGTGGATCAACTACTGTTTCTCTCTTTACACTTTGCAGAAGAAACCGCTCCCCGCCGATGTGGTCGATCAGCTCTACGAAACCTTGCGCAATGTTCCAGATGTAGATTTTCAGACCTACCAAACCTACAAGCAGATGCTGACCAACGAAGCGAGCTCCTTCGGGCCATCCGACGTGTTTTTGGTGCGTCGGATCAACGGCCTGGAAGAGCTCGCTAAGCGCTAAGCCTTCAGTCCCTCCCTGGGACTTGACTGAGCCGAGCACGATGCGCGCGCGGAGTGCGCGTTCGGCACAGTAGTCCAAATAGGAGTAGCTTCGTTGCTATCTTGAAGTGGGGGGCGCTCACGCCCCCGCTATTTGGGCTGTTCTTCTATTCTGGGGGCCGGTGCCGCCGTTGTGTACAGAGTGGGTTTTGGAATGTTGGATGGCCGCCAAGATTCTCATCGTGGATGACTCGGCGACCGTACGCTTGCAGTTGCGGAGCTTGTTTGTCGGTTCCGGCTTCGAGGTGGTTGAAGGTGAGAACGGCGTTGAGGGCTGAGAGCGGATCGGAGAGAATGACGTTTAGGTAGTGATCGGTGACGTGAACATGCTGGTCATGGACGGCTTGGAGATGGTCAAGAGGCTCCGCGAGATCGCGGCCTTAGAGAAGCTGCCTATACTCATGGTCACCACTGAGGTCGGTGCCGATATGGCCAAGCGAGCCCGAGCAGCGGGCGCTACGGGTTGGATCTCGAAACCCTTCAAGGTGAAGTTTTTGTTTAAGGGCGTCAACCGCGTCCTGAGCTCCCGCTAGAGCCGTTGTCGCGGGGCTTCCAAGGCCTAAGCTGGCGCAGCTGGCGAGGCCCGGAGCGCCCTTGTTGGCGTCCGGCGTGGAGACGCCTCTAACTGGTGCGCCCGAGAGAGTATGATGCCGCTTCGGCGATTGCGGCCCTCAGCTCAGGGTCATCGATGTGCTCGACTCGGGCAGCGATGTCCGCGGGCAGCGGGACCGGTGCCGCTGGAGTGACGGCTGCGCGGGTAGGCGGTAAATCACTCACTGCACCCACTCGGAACCTTAGCTGTTTTGCGTGGAATCCTAGCTGGGCCAGCCTAGCCGTAATAGATTGACTCAACATGCTGAGTTCTTGGGCCCAGGCGGCGGTGGCGACGGTCACCGTCAAACAACCGTCGCCAAGGCGCTCTGGGCGAGAACGTTCCGCCACTCGCTTTCCGACGGCCTGCAACCAAACGTGAGTGGGGACTCGACTCTTGTCGGAGCTGAGCTCCGGACTGCCTCGGAGAATCGCCCCCAGGCTGTCGATGGGCTTTTTTCGATAGGTACCCATGCCTTGGAGCTAGGAGGTTGCCGATTGGCGCGTGAGCCGAGAGATGTGACATCTGACCGGTCCCGGATCGCGGCGCTGGTCGCGGACGCTCAATCGATATTGATCAACGATTTTACCGTCGCGATCACCTTGGGCGCTTGAATCGGTTTGGTGATGTAGGCATTCGCTCCAAGACGAAGCGCCCGCTCCCGGTCCTCTTTGCCGCCCTCCGTGGTGATGACTACGATGGGGGTATCCTTGTGTTTAGGATCGGTTCGCACTCGTTGGATGAGTTTCAGCCCATCCATGATGGGCATGTTGATGTCGGTGAGGATGATATCGTAGCTTGCGCTGGCCAGCTTCCGGAGGCCATCCACGCCATCATCGGCTTCGGTGACGCTCAGGTTCTTGAGTCGTCCCAAGGCGAACACCACTAGCTGGCGCATCATGGGGGAGTCTTCGACGACGAGGCAGGAAAAATCGGACATTCCGGTTCTATCGGTTCATACCGCTGAAGGCGGCGGGGGCGGGAAGTTTTCGATCGGCTTGAGAATAGAGCCCGGCCCCCATGAGGGCGAGACCCATGTGTTGGCCGAGTAGACGGAAGAGTTCAAAGTCGACAGTCGCAAATCTGTCCTTGTGGTCGAGAGTACGCACGATGCAGATCAACCCTACGGTCTGCTCGTCTACCACCAATGGGAGCAGAGCTGCGGGATTCGCGAGTGTGCCCTGACTGGTATCGGAGCTGCCGGTGATCCGTGCTTTCCCGCTTCGGATTACGTCCTCCGCGACGGATAGCGCTGTCGCGCTGTCCTCGTCTGCGGAAAGTCCGAATTTGGATACTTCTTTGAGCGCTTCAGTTTGCGGGTCGCTGATGTAGAGCACGTAGGCGGCCACACCGATCAACTGTTCGAGAACCTCAGTCACGCGCCGACCGACAGCCCTGAGGGAGAGCGTCGAGTGCAGGCAGTTGTTGGCGACGAATAAATTTGCGAGCTGGGAGAGCTCTGCTTCTAGCTCTGCGAAGCGGGTGTCGAAGCCGGAGGTTTTGGCTTCCGCCGCGCGAAAGTCACGAAGCAGGGCGTTCTTCTCTTGCTCTAAGGTTTCTATCTTGCCCAAGAGTTCTCGAATCGCGTCCTCGGCTTCAACGGCGGCTCGAAGTCGCGCGTTCTCCTCTTCCAGACTGCCCACCCTGCTCAACAACTGCTTGTGTTCTGCCATCAAGCGTCGCGTCCCGACGGCGCCGCGAGTGAGGTTCTTGAGCTCCTCGTTTAGGTCAGTACCGGGAGCATCGCTGGGCCTGGCGGCGGGCTTAGTGGGATCGGTCATCGGGATTCGGCTACGGGGAGATTGAACATAGCACGGGATTGCGTGGGTAACCGGGGCGCGATTCGATTCGAAGCGCTGGCCAGCGTGAGCCCCGGCGCCACAGCCGCGGTGCTGTGCTGTGCTGTGCTGTGCTGTGCTAACAGACTGCGGCCGCAGTATCTCCGGCCACCCGAGACTCCGGCCGGAGATACTGCGGCCGGAGTCTCGGGTGGCCGTTTCTCGGGCTGCCGTCTCGGGCCACAGTCTCCCACCCTGGGCCAGATAGGTGGAGCGCCGCGAGACGGTTGGGGTGGCCGCGCAGGCTGACTATTGGTGCTCCGGTAGTCAAAGGTGGGCTCGAACATTCAGACTGGCCGAGACGAAACTGCATCGAACGATCGTGGGTCTCAGCCAATCAGGGACGCTGCGCCCCTGATTGGCACACGAGCCGGCGGTGGTGGACGCTTTTTTGCCTTCTCCCTAGGCGAGAACCGGCCCATGCTCGGCATATTGCGAGGCAGTTATGAAATTGGAAGAATCCCAGGCTCGTCTGAAATCCGGGCGTAATGACCCGTGCCCCTGTGGCTCGGGCAAGAAGTATAAAAAGTGCCATCGGGCGGAGGATGAGGGCGTTGTACATGCCGAGCTGAAACGCCTCGCTGATGAAGCCAAGGTGGCAGCAGAGGCGGCCGAGGCCGAGGGAGGAGAGGACGACGAAGCCAAGGACGCCTCGACCGCCGCGAAGCGGGGTGCGGGCAAGCGGGATCGGCAAAAAGCCGGCAAGAACGACCGCGCTCAGGGCACGCCGGCGAAAAATCTGCCGCGACGCAGCGCCGTATAGGGGTGAAGCCGTCGTTGGGGTGACTCAGCCCGCGCACAGCTCAGAGCCGAGTATTTAAGTTCCGGCCGACGATCAAACCCAGAAGATGCTCACACACTGAAACGCTGCGTGTAATTCGCGTTTCGTGCTTGCCCCCTACGATCTTTGCTGTGCTAAGAAAACGGCGATGCAAGCAGAAACTAAGACTCTCAAGAGCTTCGACGGTACCGAGTTGTGTCTCTACAGTTACGGCAATTCCTCGGCCCGACCGCTAGTCCTGTTCAACGGCGTTGGGGCAAACCGAGCGGCGTGGAAACACATCGTTGCCCATTATCGTGATCGCTATCACGTAGTCACCTGGGATTACCGCGGGCTGTACAGCTCGGCGGAGGCACCCAATCGCGAGAGCTATACGATGGAGCATCACGCCCGCGATATCCAAACGATCTTGGAATCAGAGTCGTGCAAGGAGCCAATCTTTCTGGGCTGGAGCATGGGCGTACAAGTCGTGCTCGAGCTTCAGCGCTTGAAGCCGAATTTGGCATCTGCGTTCATCGCCCTCCAGGGCGCGCCCGGGCATTCTCTCAACGTCGCCTTCGAGTCTCCTAGCCAGCGCAAGGTTTTGAGTAAGGTATTGAACAAGGGCACCTACGCTGGAGACGGTTTTGCGTTTCTGATGGCTGGCCTGAGCAAGAGCAAAAAGGTTCAAGACTTCTTATGCGGCGCGCTCCGGAAAATAGGAACGCTGTCCGAGGATGCCGAACAGGAGGGAATGCGCTCGCTGATCGGAGATTGGATGGAGCATGATCTGCGAGTCATCACCAGCATTCTCAAGTCTTTGGCGGAGCACAATCCGGCCGAGCAAATGGGGACGGTTGATATGCCTACTCTAGTACTCGGTGGTGGCAGTGATTCATTCACTCCCAAGGTGCTTACGGACGCGATGGCCGACGCTATACCGAACGCACGCCTGCGTTACGTTCCCGGTGCGACGCACTTTGGTATGTTGGAATTCCCTAAACTCATCCTCAAGGAGATGGACGAATTTCTTGAGTTGGAGTCGCTCTGAGTCGGTTCTCACCGATAAGGTCCGGGCTCTGGCGAGGGGCAGGGCAATAGAAAAAGCCGACAGTTTCCTGTCGGCTTTTCTGTTCTGTTGGTGCCGAAGCCCGGACTNGAACCGGGACACCCGTAAAGGCGGCGGATTTTGAATCCGCTGCGTCTGCCAATTCCGCCACTTCGGCTTGCTCTAAGGCTGTGTAGTGGCTTGTTTTCGGAGTGTAAAGGGAGAGTCCGCCAAATCCAGCGTGACCGACCATGAGGAGACGCCCATCCAGGGGCGCTGAGGCCAGTCCGAGGCGCTGCATAGGGGCTCCAGGGAACGGCAGGCCGGGCGCCCGAGAGGGGGGGGCGGGGACGTCGTAGCGTGAGATCGCTCGTGACTGGGGTTGGCGCTCCGCCGGCTAGAAGATGATGACTTCGCCCTCATCGGGCACGTCGTCTACCTCGGCAGTCGCGCGGAACTCGAACTCTTCCGCGAAGCTGACCTGCATCATGACGGTGAGCGGCCCCCCGCTGTGGTCGAAGTTGTAAATTTTGGGGCTGTCGGGATTCGCTTCGTGCACGCTCGTCGCGATACCGCTCACAACGACTGGGGTGCTGAGGTTCAGCACAATGCTGTCGCGAAGCAGTTTGCTCTTGATCCGACCGAGCAATTGATTCGCAAACTCCCCCATCCAGTCCCGAGTCGCGGCGGTGTCGCCTGGGGGCGTTTGCCCGGTGGCTTCCACCGCGCCGACGGAGGAGCGCAGGACGATGGAGCCTCTGAGTTGCGCAGAGGTGAGGCCTATGACGCCGGCCAGGCCGGGAACTTTACCGGCAGTCCCACGTCGTAGGCGTCGAACAGAGCAATCACGGTGGCGTTGACCACTTCGTCGATGATGTTCTCTGCCGGCGTGCCCACCAGCGATGTCTACGGCCATTTTGCCCCTGAAGTTTGAAGTGGACCCCAGTGTAACTCGTCGCTCCAGGAACCTCTGAACGTGCCAGTTTGGTGCGTTTGGGCGGGAGAGAATGTGGCTTCAGGCGGTGCCCGCCGTGCTTGTGGTCTTCTCGAACACAATTACCGCATCGTCCAGCATGTACAGGGGCCGCGCTGAATCACCCCACGACAAATAGGGGCAGCGGCTGAGGCTGCGAGCGCTCAGGGGAAATCGCATCTGCACCAGTTGCACCAGTTCGCTGGCAGCGCGTTCCCAAGACTGCTTGGATAGCTGAAGTTGTTGTTGGGGCGCAGCCGTGATGGCCCCGCGATAGACGAACGGCTCGAAGGGCAGCGGAGTGGCAAGTACCAGCAGCCCGTCGGGGGCGAGAGCTTCGCTGGCGTGCTCGAGTAATGCCAGTGGCCGGGCGCAGCGGTCCAGAATGTTGAGGCAGCTGACCACTTGATAGGGCGCACCGGGGACGGCTTGTCCACTGACGTCGAATCCATGGCATTCGAAGCCCTGTCTGCGCAAGCGGCGCGCCATGGGTCGGGAAAGCTCTGCTGTGTGAACACTAGCGAAAATCGGCGCGAGTTCCCGGGTGACGTCACCGGAGCCGGCGCCGATATCGAAGAGTCGACCCGGTGGCGCCGCGAGTTGATTGCCGAGCAGTCTGCGCCACTGGGCTTCCGCTATTAGAAACATGGGATACATGTTGAGGACGCCGTTCACGTCGTAGTCCGACATGAAGTGGGTGAGCGTGGCGTGCAATATGCCTTGCCATTTGGAGTGTCGCGCAGTGGATGCCCGGTCCATGAACTCACGTGTTGCTTGGTCAAACTCCAACGCGACGAAGCGCCCCGCGAGCTTGTCGTCGAGTTCAGAAACCTGGCAGCTGTAGCGGAGATCGAAGTCGCGATAGGAAACGGTCACCCACGGTCTCGGAGGTGGGGGAAGGGGCCGGAAATTGCCAAGGTGAGACCGTCGAGAAACAAATTGACGAAGAGCGTCTCGCCGTTGGGCGAAAAGCAGGCGCCGGCAAGTTCGCCGCTGCTGGCGGCGTTGCGAGCTGCCAAGAACATAGAGCCGTCGCTACGTATGCCTCGTAGATATTGCTCTCCTGGACCGTCTTCGCAAATATACACGTCGCCATTGGGTGCGACGGTAATGTTGTCCGGCATTTCGAGCTCTGCTGAATCGTTTGACTGCGACAGCAGGCGCAACTTCTGTGTGGGAGCGTCGAGATCACTCAGTACAAATATTTGTCCCGCCGATGCGGGGCCACCGCTAGTGGAGCAAATGTAGATACTGTCTTCGAAAAACCAAATACCCTCGCCGCGGACGAAGGTGGCAGCGCCTTGTTTTCCGCAGACAATTCGCAGATCGTCGTCGGTCGCGCTTGTGGGGCCGCAGTCGACCCACTGTACGGGGAGGACTTCGCCGGAGCCCATCTTGCCGGTTTCGAAGCGATCGCGCCCCGGGATCCGAAGAGCCTGCAGCTGCCCTTCGAACGGGGTCGCCTGACTGGCAGGGACGAATCGGTACAGACACGAGTCCCCCTGATCTTCCGTAAGATAGGCCCGTTGTTGACGGTCGATGGCCACCGCCTCGTGACGAAAACGTCCGTAGCCTGGGATGGCTTTAGGGGCGCGGAGCGACGCCGCATCACTGGGGCACAGAAAGACGTAACCATGCCCCTTGCGATTGTGTTCTTCGCAGCTCAGCCAACCCCAGGGGCTGTTTCCGCCTGCGCAATTTCGGAGCGTTCCGGTTAGCACCAGGTTGCTTGAACGGAGATCGCCTTGGGCGTCGAGCACCACGCGGGTGACGGCACCGGCAGCGTCGGGGGAGTACGCTTCCGGGGGAGGGGGCTGTCCCGGGTGCGCTCCGCTGGCGTGCTGAAACTCCAGCTCATGATTTCGCATCAGGATGAGGTCGCCATCGGTACCGGCGAAACAGCCCATGCCATCCGGATTGCCCGGGACCACGTAACCATCGCTCATGCGGTCGCCCGACTGCTGGATGTGGCGGTAGGTGAATCCGGCGGGAAGATCGAGAACCTGCTTGGGGTCCGGCACCAAGGCCCCGCCTGGTTGGGAGACTGGGTGCGCTACGTCTTTTCCTTGAGAGCGCTGGAACACGTAGGCGAGCGCTGCGGACGCTCCGACGGCCGAAGCGACGGTGAGCGCTCGGCGGCGACTAGGGCGTGCTGACGGGCTCATTCGCGGCCTGAGTGTACATGTTCCGTTGGGTAGTTGATTCGGAACCTCAGGGGGGAACAATCCACTGAGCTTCTCAGGCGTCGCTCTTGGACACAGGCAATATGGGCGCCCAGGTCAGACGGCCCAGCATGGTGTCGTCGATGGACATGCCTTTGTCGCTGAAGAATAGCGCATTTTCTGTGCTGTCGTCGCGCTTTTCTCCAACGAAAAGGATCCCTTTGCCCTCGCCGTTGTAACCGAGCTGGACGATCGCATTCTTAACCCAGCGTCCGCCGCTCTCCATTTTGATGTCTTCAGGGATATTGTAAAATCCTTCGGACGGCAGCTTTTTTAGACTCTTTCCCCAGCTGGGGGAGCGCAGCGGCGTAGTGGGCTCGCCCCAGAACCAACGATTTCTGCGGTTCTCTCCTGGGCGCACCACGAACTGAACGGCGCCGTTGTCCGGCTTGCCTACGAATACAAGGACTCCTGCGGGGAACGTGTCTTCGTGGCCAGGGTACGGTTCGGTGGTTCGATAAAGGCCGGGTTCCGGTAGGTCAAGCATGGATTTCCTTAGGGGGCAGGTGAAAGAGGCAGTTGAGAGCGGGAGTAGAAGCTCGCGCGAAGACGGCCAACATAACCTCGTCTTTCCAACGCACAAGGGCCGTCGGCACAAAACCGTTCTTGAGGGGAAAAACTCAGCTTCAGAGGCGTCGCAGAGTGAGCCCGCGGCTTAGCTGCGAGGCGCGGGCGGGCCTATTATTGGGAGAAATTTCGCGCAGAAATGGCAACTCTGCGGGGCGAGCGCAACCATTGCTTGCCAACCCGGTCGGGTTGGGCTCTGTTTTCCCCTTGATGGCCGGGCTGATTTGCGCGGTTGGTGAGGGACCGAATCAATGGACGAACTTGCACCCCAGATTGCCGGGGGACGATACGTGCTGGAAGGCATCATCGGCCACGGCGGACACAGCGTAATCTACCGAGCGGCGGATAAGGCCAGTGCGGCTGCTGTCGCTATCAAAGTCCTCAAGACAAATGTTGGCCAGGGCCAGGACCTCGCCCGGCGTTTGCTGCGAGAGCAAAAGGCGCTGCGCGCTTTGGATGGGACGGGAGCTGTAAAGGTATACGGCGTGACCGCGACGACTCGCGGGGCGGTGTGTCTCGTCATGGAGCTGTTGGAAGGTCGCGATCTTTACGATGAGCTCGTTCTCCGAGAGGAAGCGGGGGAGGTCATCACGGCGGGGCAGATGGTCAGTTGGCTGGAGCCCATCGTGAACACATTGGAGACCGCCCACGACGTGGGCATCATTCACCGGGACCTGAAGCCCGGAAATATTTTCGTTACCTCCGCGGGCGCGGTGCGTTTGTTAGATTTTGATCTGGCGTACGTCGCGAAGTCTGAGCCCATTACCCAGGCTGGGATGGTCCTTGGCTCGCCAAGCTATATCGCCCCTGAAGTATGGAAGGGGAATTCGTCGGCTTTGGATCACCGCGTCGATATCTACTCGCTGGCGTCCATTATTTTTCGCGTTCTGACCGGCCGAGTGCCTTTCGAGGCAGGCGGCGATCTGGTGGCCATGCGTCGCCGAGTCTTGGGAGTCGAGCGCCCGAGTATCAACGAGTGGCGCCCGGATCTGCCGCCGGTGGTCGACGGTTGGGTCGAGCAAGCGTTGGCCGTCAACCGTGAAGACCGGTTTGCCAGCGTGCGCGCCATGTGGACAGCCTTGGTTCGTGCTCTCGGCACCGAAGGGCGCGCGGCGACGGTCGCTTCAGAACGCCAGTCCGGCCCACGATAAAATCCGTTCGGGGCGCGAGGAACTCGCGCGTTCCAAAGGGGAATGCGGTACGAGTACGGCATGAAACCAAGCGCATCGAAGAAGACGGCGACCACAACCGAAAAAGCACTGCCTCCGGCGACCGCATCGGGCCTAGGAGTGGGCGAACGAGTTCCCACATTTAGCGCTGACGATCAGAACGACGCGAGCGTCGGCTCTGCGAACCTGCGAGGGACGTATGTCCTCTACTTCTATCCGCGAGACAACACTCCGGGCTGCACCGTCGAGGCTTGCGAGTTCCGGGATGAATTGAAGCAGTTCTCAGCGGCCAAGGTGCGTGTCGTCGGGGTGAGCCCGGACAGCATCAGCAGCCATCAAAAGTTCGTCGCCAAGTTCAAACTAAATTTCAGTCTGTTAGCGGATCCCGACCACGCAGTGGCGGACGCCTTTGGTACTTGGGTTTTGAAGAAGAATTACGGCAAGGAGTATATGGGCATCGAGCGCAGCACGTTCCTGATTGACGGGGCTGGTGTGGTTCATGCTGTCTGGCGCAAGGTCCGTGTGAAGGGTCACGTGGCGGAGGTATTGGCCGCTGCACAGGCGCTCTGAGCGGATATTTCCTGCGAAATATCGCGGGTTCCTTTCCCAAGGCGTTCTCGCCAGCGGAGTCTGATAAACGTAGTTGATTATGATTCGATCTGTTGGTGGTTCTGTTCTCGGCATGATGCTGCTTCTCGCCTTGTTGTTTGGCTGCGAGGATCCGCGCATCAAGAGCGCTGAGCGGGCCAAGGCTCATGTGGCGGCTCTGTCAAAGGCCGCCACGGCAGATGTCGCGGACGTGCGTTCGGGCATGCCCGAAGGCGCGAAACGGTTGGTGAAGATTTTTGCCACGGAAGGCGGCCTGCCAGATGACGCCGCCGCCCTCAAGAAGGCGCTTCGGTTGACCCGTGGCCGAGTGCAAGATCTGCGGGTGGCGAAGAGTACGTTCTTCGCGCTGGTCAATGCCGACGGCGTGGCGATGCGAAGCAATCAGCCGGTGGACGAGTTGTCTGGAAAATCCGTGCTCAAGGGTTTTCCGGAGCTAAAAACAGCACTCGCTGGACGATACATCGAGACCACAGGCTCCATGAACGCCTTGCGCGGCGTTAACACCAAGCCTGACGGCCAGTGGATGTCCGCTCACCCGGTTAAAAAAGACGATAAGGTGCTGGGCCTATACATCACCGGTTGGGCGTGGTCGCGCTACGCGTATCGACTCGAATTCAAGCTGAGGGGCGACGTTCAAGAAGCCCTCCGCGCTGCGGACACCATCGAAAATGAACCGCTACTCTACGTGTTCGTGTTGGTCGACGGGCAAGCATACGGAGCGGGACCGACTCCGCATGTCAGTGCGGACGCCGTGGCGAAACTGAACGCGTTGAGTCATGTGAAGGGTTCTGAGCCGTATGTGACGGTATTGGAGATCACGGGTCGCGGCTACGGAGTGGCCGTGATGAAGGTTCCCGCGCTAGGAGCCAATGTGGGAATCGCCGTCCTACGTAGCGAGACTTGAGTTCCGCGGCTGACCGTGACGATGGGCATTTGCCCACAGTGAGTTACTCAGTGCGCTGAAGGTCTGCTGTGCCCGCGCGACCGAATCGGTGAAGATAGAGCACCAGGCCGCCGGCGCCCAAGAGGGTGAGCGCCGAGCCGAGCCCCTGCCAGTCGCTGATGCTCAGCGCAATGCCCACGATTGTGGCAACACCAGATAAACAAAGTCCTCGGCGTTCAGCGGGGGCTTCAGTGAGCGTCAGGGCCACTTCTGTGCCTGGGCCTGTACGATGAAGTCCCGCACGTCGCGGGCGAGTTTGCGTTCGGCGGCGATCGAGCTGGATTCCCGGTCGTTGCCTTGATCGCCGTCGTAGCGATAGTCGTCGGCGTAGAGGAGAATCACCCGCGCGCTCGCGTCTTCGCCGACGCCATGAACGAGTTGCAGCGCGTCTGCCATACGGGGGTTGCGTTTCGGCAGGCTACCGGCCATCATGCTCGCCTCGTTTTTGCTGATGTAGCTCACGCCGTATAGATGCCCCGCGACCGCGACATCGACGCGTAGGGCCTTTCCGCCTGGCAGCTCGATGGTTCGCCCCCGTACCGGCTGGACTCGCTGGTCGGCGATGGCGCGGGCGATCACGTCCTCAGCGCGGCGGTCGTCGAGGGGTTTCGACGGGCGCGCCGTCCGAGCTGGCGGGCCGCCGCAAGCGACTGAAAAAACGAGCCAGGTGGTAGCGAAGGCCAAAAATGGCCACCGGCGTGCATTGAGAGCTGCCATGGGCTGAAAAGGTAGCCAACTGCGTCGGGTTTCGCTAGCTCTAGCGAAGAACATGGCGTTTCGACTGCGCATTCAGCGGCCGGTGCCGACCCCAGCGCCGGATCCAGGCCCACCCGCCGGATTCGGCCAGCGTGCGTCCAGGCTCGCCGGGAAGCTCAGAGTCGCTGGGTTTGTAGGCACCTTAGCTGCTTCTGGTGGGCTCGCTTGCGCCACCGAGCGTCTACCGGATCCGCGATCGGCTGCCGACGCCTTCGCTGCTGCGGCCAGCCACGGTGACCACCAGGCCATGTATCGTCTGTTGAGAGCGGGCGCCCAGGCCCGACTTGGCGAGGGCGGAGTAAAAAAACTCGCCGAGGATTCAGCGGAAGAATTGAAGACCCGAGGCCGTCGGTGGGCCCAAAGCGACGCCGAGCTGGTGGCGCGCATCGAGGTGCCGACGGCGGGGGGAACCGTCGTTTTGGCATTGGAAGAGGGTCGGTTCGGCATCAGCACGGCATCTTTGCTGCCGGCGTCTGCAAAAACACCGACCGCCGCCCTGCAACAATTGCAGACAGTGCTCGCCCGTCGGAGCTACCCGGGACTCATCCGAATGTTGACACGGCAGACGAGGGCCGATGTCGAGCGAGAGTTGGCGGGTCTGGCCGAGGGTCTGGAGGATCCCGAGGCGCTACGGGTAACGGAGAGCGGAAATCGGGCGACAGTGAAATTGCCGAGTGGCTACGAACTCGTATTCGAGCGGGAGGCGGGAACATGGAAGCTACACGACGTGCGCTAAGCCGGAGGCAGCTGCTGCTGGCCTTGGCAGGGACGACCGTGTGCGGGTCGGCTGGCGCTTTCGGGCAGGAGGGGGCGTTCCATCCCCGGATTCTGTTGACGGGTGGTCTCTCCTGGGGCGGGAGTCGAGAGTCGGCGCCGGGCCGCTGGGCGTGGGAGATGGTTCGCCGGACCAGCGCGCCGGGCCGTCTGGTAACTAAAACCGTCCGTGCGGATGACACCGCGTTGCTGACAGAACCGTTTGTGGTCTGGTCGGGTGACAGCACGATCCCCCGCCTCTCGGAACCAGAGATACGTTCTCTACGGCAGTTCATCCGATTGGGTGGAGTATTGCTCGTCGACGATGCGGATCCCCTCGGACACGCCTTCGGTGACGCGGCTAGACGAGAACTTCGTCGAGTCCTCCCTCGAGCCCCCATCGTGAAGTTGCCGAAGAGTCATGTCATCTACAAATCTTTCTACCTAGTAGACCGTCCCGTTGGGCGCGTAGAAGGACCGGCGACTTTGGAGGCGATGTTGCCCAGCCGGACCGCGCAGGTACTGTTTTCTTCCCACGACTTGCTGGGGGCCTTGGCACGCAACCGGGCGGGGGCGTGGGCATTGGACGTCGAGCCCGGGGGGGCGCTCCAACGCGAGCGCGCCCTACGAATGGCGGTGAATCTCGGGATGTACGTCCTGTGTTCCGATTACAAGGATGACCAAGTACACGCCGCTGAAATCATGCGGCGCCGCGGGAGCGGTCGATAAGCGCGGCATGCGATACGGTTGGGCACTCACCGAGGACCTAGGAGTCGAAGCCATCGCGGTCGTTGCGTTGGTGCTACTGCTAGCCATTGCATTGCTTGTTTCGGAACTACGCGGGAGCGCTGTCCCGCGGCGCGGTCTGATCCTGACAACAGGAGTGCTTTCCTTGCTGCTTCTAGGAGCCGCGATTTTTCGTCCGGCCCGAGTGAAGACGGTCGCATCCAATCTCGGAGCACGAGTGCTGGTGCTGGTGGACAATAGCCGGCGGATGAGCCTGCGGAATGGGGAGACTCCGCGTATCGACATCGCAAGACAGGCGTCCGAAGACTTGGTGGCGCATTTTGCCGGAGCGAGGCTTGACGTATTGGCCTTCAGTTCCGGGCGCCCGGTGCCATGGGACGAGTCGCTTCGTCTCAGCGGGTCGGTCAGCGACCTAGAGAGCGCGGTGAGGGTCGCGCTGGCGAAGGGAGAAGCTCCGAGCGCGATTGTCGTGGTGAGTGACGGTCGCTTCCAACGGCCGACTAGCGAAGCCGTAGAGGGCGAACAGGCGCTCGACGCCTTCCAGGGGGTCGTCGTGCACACCGTGCGAGTCGCCGAGCGTCCCCCTCGGGACGCGGCCATCTCCCTGGTGCGGACGGCGGGCGTGTCGGTGGCTCACCAATCGTTCGCGCTGTCGATAGAACTCAGATGCTCGGGTGCCCTGTCATGCGAGTCCGTGCCGGTTCACGTGCGCGAACTGAGGGCCAATTCGCCCGCTCTTGAGCTCGCCTCGGGCACGGCGAAGATGGAGGATGGTCGGGGAGTCATCGAGCTAGAGATCGTGTTGGAACGAGCGGGCGCGCGGGTAGTGGAAGTGGAAATCGAAGCCCCGGAGGGCGATGAGATTTCCGAGAACAACGTGCGCCATCTGACGCTTCAGGTGACCCGAGATCGCGTCCGGCTGCTTCATCTTGCTGGGCGGCCTACGTACGATGTTCGTGCGTTGCGCCGGTGGCTCAAAGGCGATGAGGCGGTCGATCTCGTCGCGTTTTTTATTCTGCGGGAACGCACCGACGATGTGGGAGCTCGTACGGATGAGCTATCGCTGATCAAATTTCCCGTCGATGAGCTGTTCACGGAGCATCTGCCGAGCTTCGACGCTATCATTCTTCAGGACATCGATGCGAACCGCTATCACCTGGATAAGTACCTCGCCGATCTGAGCGAATACGTCAGCCGTGGCGGCGGGTTGATCATGGTGGGAGGTCCGTCGTCGTTTGCGGGCGGCAAGTACGCGGGCACGCCCCTCGATCGCGTTTTGCCAGTTGAGCAGCCCCGGAGCGGTGACATTTCAGACCCCGAAGAATTTGTGCCCAGATATACGAAAACCGGAGAGTTGGCACCGCCCACGCATGCTTTGCGGGAGTTGCTTGGCACGAATTTGCCGGTGATGACCGGGACGAACCTGCTCGGAGAGCCCAGGAACGGCGCGTTGGTGCTATGGGAACACCCCACGCTCAAGACTGGAGGCCAACCCATGCCGGTACTGGCTCTCGGCGAAGCGGGTGAGGGGAGGAGCATCGCCTTGAGCGTGGACACGACTCACCGACTAGCGTTCGGAGAGATGGCATCGGAGGTAGCGGGGCGCGCTTACGGGGCGTTATGGGACGGCTTGCTGGGGTGGCTGATGCGGGATCCGCGTTACGAAGCCGCCCGCGTCAGCCTGGCCGCGCCGTGTTTTGAGGGCGTACCGGCAGTGATAGAGGTATCGCGTCTTCCGGGCATGGACGGTGACGTCAAAATCGAGTTGGAGCGTCTCGGAGTCGAGTCACCGAAGCCGCAAGTCCAATTGGTCCCCGCCTCTGACGCTCGGACAGTTCAGGCTGTGTTCCCAGAACTCGCCGCCGGCGGGTACTCGGCGCGAGTCACGGTGGGTGTGGCCCCCCCGACTCACTACGATTTTGCCTGCGAAGCGGGAGGTGCCGCCTTCGCGGACACCCGCCCGGATCCCGAAAGGCTTCTGCGCTTGGCCGCATTGAGCGGGGGCCAATCGGTAGCGCCTGATGAAATCAGCGAGCTTCGGCTTCCGGAGGCGACGGCGGTCACCACCGAGCGGCAAAGCTGGCCCTTGCTACCGGCTTGGGCGTGGACTCTGGCGGCGAGTCTTATGTTGGGAAGCCATTGGATCCTCCGCCGGCAATCCGGTCTCGTTTGAGCGCCCGCGGTGACGGAGAGGCTACGCTCAGTCGTAATACTCGTTGCCTAGATGGGTGATGAGATCTTCGCCCATCATCCAGCGCAGTGTGTTCTTCATCTTCATCGACTGAATGAACAGGTCGTGCTCGGGATACAGACCTTCGGGGGTAACTGGGCTCTTGAAGTAGAAGCTCAGCCACTCCTGGATGCCGTGGAAATTCGCACGCTTGGCGAGGTCCATGAACAGGGCGAGATCGAGAACTAGCGGCGCCGCTAGGATCGAGTCCCGGCAAAGGAAGTCCACCTTGATCTGCATCGGGTAGTCCAACCAACCGACGATATCGATGGCGTCCCACCCCTCCTTGGCGTCGCCCCGCGGCGGGTAATAGTTGATTCGCACCTTGTGGTAGATGTTGCCGTACAACTCCGGATTTACTTCCGGTTGTAAGATCGAATCCAGCACGCCGAGCTTGCTGACCTCTTTGGTCTTGAAGTTATCCGGGTCGTCGAGAACTTCACCATCTCGGTTGCCGAGAATATTGGTCGAGAACCAGCCGGCGAGGCCGAGGTTTCGCGCCTTGAAGCCAGGCGCCAAGATGGTCTTCATCAATGTCTGACCGGTCTTGAAGTCTTTGCCGCAAGTGGGCACGTTGTACTTCTTGGCCAGGGCCGCCGCCGCCGGGAAATCGGTAGTGAGGTTGGGGGCACCGTTGGCGAAAGGAACGCCTTCTTTGATGCAGGCCCACGCGTATATTTGCGAATTGCTGATACCGGGGTGGTCTTCGAGCAATCCCTTCTCAAAGGCTTCGATGGACGCGTGCACATCGCTGGCTTCGATGTAAATCTCGGTAGAGCCGCACCATACGCAGACGGCGCGATCGCAGTTTTTCTCCTTTATGAAGTTCCGGATGTCGGCCTGCAGAGCTTCGACAAGCTCCGCTTTGTTCTTGCCTTCCTTGATATGCGTGCCGTTGAGACGCTTGACATACTCCGGGTAGAACACAGCCTTCATCGGCTTGATCTGTTCCATTTCCTCGCGGATAGGATCGAGGTGTTTGGATTCCAACACGGCGGCGTTGGTGGCTGACTCGTAGGCGCTATCCGGGAATAAGTCCCACGCGCCGAATTCGAGATCGTTGAGAGCGGCGAGGGGAGCGAACTCAGAGATGCGCGGCGTGCGGTTCTCGGTGCGGCGACCCAAGCGGATGGTACCCATCTGCGTTGTGGAACCGATGGGTTTGGCGAGTCCTCGACGCGCTAGCAAGACGCCGGCGATGAAGGTCGTCGCGACAGCGCCGAGCCCTGGAAGGAGAATGCCGAGTTTGCCCTTGGGCTTCTGAAGGTCTTTGGGTTGCTCCATAGAGCGAGACCGCTAGCAAGGACCTGACCATTGTGCAATCTTGGCCGAAAACAATGGGTGATACGAAACGAGCCGTGGTGCTCGCGGCCGGAATCGGATCGCGGCTGCACCCCCTGACGAAAGATTCCCCCAAAGCGCTCGTCCGCGTCGGCGAGGAGAGCATATTGGGCCGAGCGGTGCGGCTTTTGGCGACCCAGGGAGTGACCGAGCTGATTGTAGCCACCGGTTTCCGAGAGGACGCGATTCGCGAAGCGCTGCAGGATTGCCCCGTCAAGGTGTCGTATTTTCGCAACGATGCCTACGACAGCACTCAAAACTCCGTTTCGCTGCAGCTGTGTGCGCCGGCGTTAAGAGGACACAGCTTTTTCAAGCTGGATGGGGATGTGTTGTTCATGCCCTCCGTTTTGGAACGATTGGCCGCCGATCCGTCGGATCTGGCAGTAGCTGTGGACTGCGGCCGCCTGCTGGATGCCGAAGCGATGAAGGTTCGTGCTGACGGGAGTAAGATCCTGAGCTTCGGAAAAGAGATAGCCCTGGAAGAGTCCCGGGGGGAGAGCATTGGCATCGAGTTAGTGGGGGCTGAGATGAGCCCGCGCCTGTTTGACTGCATGGGGGCGAGCATTGATGCCGGCGACACCGGCCAATACTATGAGGCGTATTACTCACAGCTTGTGAATCAGGGGCTACAGGCTGGGCTGGTTGACGTCTCGGATCTGCCCTGGACGGAGATCGACGATCATGATGATCTGGCCGAGGCTGAGCGTCTGATTCCCCAAATGTGAGGTCGGTCGGGGGTCGGAAATCCCGTTTTGCGCTGCGTCGAAGCCCGGCCTTTTTAGTGTCGAAGCCTGGCTGCCCAGGGGAAATCGCTGCCATTTACCACCCGAAGTCTTCCGCTGACTGGCCAGGCCTACCGAAGCATGCCTGGTGAGGGAATTTATTGCCGGGAAAAAGTTTACGCACTTGTGTGCGGGGCTTGGCATTCAGCTTGCTGATTAGACGCGCGAGTATTGCTTTCTTTCCAGGCATTCGTGCCTCGCAAGTGCCGGTTCAACCAGCGGATTTCGCTGGCCCGGACGCTGATCATCCGTCCCCGATTTCGCGGCAACGCCTGTGCCTTTATTGCCACACCTGTGGTGAGTCTACGACAGGGCCGAGGAGACCTAAATGCCCGACAAGAAAAGGAATTGCCGCTTTTTGACTTGGTGTGTTATCTCGCGAAATGGAAATTCGACGATGTCATCAGCTCCCATAACAAAAGCGGTCATCCTTGCCGCAGGCATGGGCTCAGGGTTGCGTGAGCGTTCGGGCGAGCTACCCAAACCGCTCTGCCCTGTCGCCCAAGTACCCCTACTTGTGCGTGTCGTGAGTACCCTCCGGTTGGCCGGAGTTCGCGAAGTTGTTGTCGTGGTCGGCTGTCAAGGTGACGAGATCCGTGACGCCATGGCAGAGCGCAGCAACCTCGGAGTGAAGGTCACGTTCGTAGAAAATTCCCGCTATCGCGCCAAAAACGGCGTGAGTTTGCTGGCCGCCGCCGAGCACATCGACGGCGAATGTCTGCTCAGCATGGCGGACCACCTGTACTCACCGGATCTGGTCCGGCGATTGGTGCAAGCTGATGTCCCCTACGGTCATTGTGCCTTGGGCGTGGATTACAATATCGAACGCTGCTTCGACATCGATGACGCGACCAAGGTCGGCGTTCGAGACGGCCTCATCGCCGATATCCACAAAGAATTAGTGAGCTACGACGCTCTGGACACCGGCGTGTTTCGCATCGGCCCGAAGCTCATCGACGAGCTGCGCCGCATCAATGACGCCGACGGTGACTGCTCGCTTTCCGATGGCGTAAAAGCCCTGGCCCGACGCGGTGAATTCCACGCTTGCGATGTGGGAGACGCGCGTTGGATCGACGTGGACACGGCCCCTGCAGCGGAGCGCGCCGAGGCGATGATTCGACTTTTTGGCGAGACTCTCGGCGAGGTCATCGGCAGTGGCGCCCCGCGGCCCTCCTTGGAAGCCGAGGCGATGGAAATGTTCGCGCCGACCTGGGTGCGTGCAGCCAAGCCCTACAACGAAGACCACTTTGCTGTGGCTAACGAGCGTGATGACGTCGCTCGCATGATGTCGAACGAGAGTGCTTTCACTCCCAGTGCCCGAGTCCTACGTGCGATGTTGGACGCCGCCACGGGTGCCAATCTCTACCCGACCAGCGGCCGCGACTTGAAACGACGTTTGGCGGCACGAGAGGGCCTCGAGCCTTCCTCCGTGATGCTTGGCGCCGGTTCTACCGAACTGATCGACGTCATCATCCGTACCTTCGTCAGTGCTGGCGAAGAGGTCGTGGTGAGTGTACCGACCTTCAGCATGTACGAGGCGCGAACTCGCGTTGTCGGCGGCATTCCGGTGCTCGTGCCAATGGACGAAGACCACGAGCACGCGGTCAACGACATCATTCGGGCGATTACCGAACGCACGAAGGTGATCTTCCTCTGCACGCCGAACAACCCGACTGGGAGCAACATTCCCGAGGGCGAACTACGTCGGCTTCTCGCGCTGGGTCTGCCCACCGTGATCGACGAGGCTTACTACGAGCTCGGCAGCGCCGGCTCCCTCGGACACCTCGTCAGCGAGTACCCCAACGCGATTTTGCTCCGCACCTTCTCGAAGGCATTCGGCCTCGCTGGACTCCGTCTCGGCTACGCGCTCGGCAATCAGGTGGTCATCGAGCTGCTCAGCCGAGTCAAAGTTCCCTGGAACGTGCCCTCTATCACCCAGGCCGCTGCCATCGCTGCGCTGGATGACACGGATGAGTTCGAGTCCCGCGTTGAAAGCCTCAAAGCACGTCGCGATGATTTGGCGATTCGACTCTCCAAGATCAGTGGCATCACTGCCAAGTCCACCGACGGAAACTTCGTCTTGGTGGATGTGACGGCTGCACCGCTTCCGGCAGGCGCGCTCGTCACCGAACTGCTCGAGCGTGAAGGAGTGTTGATTCGCTCCCTGGCGGCACACCACGCCACGCGAAACTTCGTCCGAGTGACGATCGGTACCACGGAGCAAAATTCACGATGTGTGAGCGCGTTCCGGCGGGTCCTCGACCGGCGTGCTGCACGTTCGGCTCCGCACCACGCTTACGTAGCTCTCAGCTCTGACGCGGAGTAGGGCAAGCGGCGTTCGGCCAGGGTTTCTACGCTTCCTGATACGACTGTTTGCTGAGGGGACTCCCTGATTATGCCATCGAGTCCCACCCCGACTTGCCGCGCGCACGCCGTCGGGATTCCTCGCGATCTAGGTTCGGGTCAGCCATGAGCCTCTGGAGCGACTATCAGGCGACGCTCAAATCCGTCGACGTCGAAGAGCCCGTTGATCTGTGGTTGCACAGGCCGGCGGCCTTCGTGCTGGTGTTGATGTTGATGCCGACCCCCATCTCACCTAACGTCGTGACACTCGCCAGTATCGCTGCCGGCTTTTGCGCCGCCTTCGCTGTGGTGTCCGATTTTTCCGGACACATGCCGCTGGCGGGTGCCTTGGTCTTCCTGTCTGCGGTTTTCGATTGCGCCGATGGGCAGCTGGCTCGTCGCCGAGGCACCTCTTCGCGATTCGGGCGGATGTTAGACGGCAGCGCTGATCTTATCGTGTCAATGGCGCTCGTGATCGCGACAGCTGTGCTGATGTGGCGCCGCCATGGGGACGACTGGCAGAGTGGTGTCGTGATGGGCACAGTGTTGCTTCTTACGGCGGTCTCTTGTTCGCACCACACCTTTCTTTACGACCACTACAAGAATATCTACCTCCGCTTTACTAGCGAAAGCTTTGGGGATAACGACCAGTACGACGCGGCATGTCTGCGCTACGAAAAAGAAAATTCAAACATGGACCTGGTGTCACGGGTCGCGGGTTTTCTCTATTTGGTTCACCTGGGCGGTCAGAAGAGCGCGTTGCGTCTGTATGATCGTGAGACCACCACGCAGCTCATGAACCTCCCGGCCTATTCGGAGGCCAACGCGGAGATATACCGACGTCACGCATTGCCGGTGCTCCGCCATTGGCGAAGCGGTTTCGGTTTCGGTTCCTTGGTTTTTTCCATCGCCTTGGCACTCGGCTTCGACGCCGTCGGGTATTTGGTGGTTCTGCGTCTGGGGATTTACAATTTGTATTTGCACATGTATCTCGCGCCTAAGCAACGACGGGCTTCCCGGGCTGCCTTTGACGAACTCGGCCTCTCGGTGGAAGAGCTAGAGAACGCGCCGACCCCGCAACCATCCTGAACGCCAGCAGACGCGGGGTTCGCATGATACGCTCCCGAGGGTGCGGAACTGGACTCTCTCCCTAAGCGTTGGCATCGCGCTGTGGGCGTGCCAGTCGACGGCGATGGATTGGCCGAACCAATCCGCCCGTTTGGAGCGAGAACTTCGACATCAAGACGCTAGCGTGCGTGTGCAAGCGGCCCAGAATCTCCGTCACTTGTCGAACCCGGCGGCCCGTTCGCTGTGTTTGCTGATGTTGAGCGATACGGACATCGCCGTACGCCTCATCGGTGCGGAGTTGTCGACGCGATTTCGTGTAAAAGAAGCGGCGCGGGTGGTGACGCCCTGGCTTGCCGAGGGGGATGTACGTCTGCGACGGGCTGCATTGGCAGTGCTTCGTGCGGCTCCGTCGAGCGAAGCCGTGCTCGGGCTCGGCCGAGTCTTGAACGACCCGAGTGCGGAGTTGCGAACGCATGCCGCCCATGCACTGGGCACCACCGGGGAGGCCTCCGCGGCGATGGCCTTACTCGGACATCTGGACGATACCAAACCGCAAGTTCGGATCGCTATCATCCATGCACTCGCCGAGCTCGGGGAAGCGCGCGCCGTGATGCCGCTGGTGTCGAAGGTCCGTGATGTGCGTGCAGGGGTTCGCGAGGCGGCGATTTTCGCGCTGGCGAGCTTCGCGGATGCAAGAGCGTTGTCCAGTCTGACGGTCGCTCTCGGCGACTCCGAAGTGGCCGTTCGTCGCGCGGCCGCGACCAGTCTGGGTTGGTTGCGCGCACGCACCTCCGTTCCGGACTTGATTCAATTAGCGGAGTCCGACCCGGAATCGAGTGTCGTCGGCTCGGCCTTGATCGCGCTCGGACGGGTGGGGGACGCCGCGGCTTTGGGGGCCTTGCTTCGCGGACTTGAGCGGAGAGCGGTCGCACCCGCGGCGATTGCTGGCTTGGAACGATTCGCGGAGCCAAAGTTGCGAGACGACGCGCTCCGTCGATGTGTAAAACTCTCCGCGAACTTGATTAGAATCGAAGGCTGCGCCCGGGCACTCGTTCGCGTGAAGGCGAAGGGGGCCGGTGAGCGGGTTGTCGGGGCACTCCGCGGCCGGCGCATCCAAGAAGCCGTGGGGCTTGGCATCCTGGGCAACATCGGGGAGGCCGAGTTTCTGCCGACGGTGCTGGAATACCTATCGGCGGGGGATCCCCTGGTACGCAGTCGTGCCATCGCGGCTGCCTCCAAACTTCTCGATCCTGAGCGACCCGACGGGCGTGTGATCGAGCCTATCGTTCATGCCCTGCGTGGCGCGCGGCATCGGGTCCGGGAGCAGCAAGCGTTGTTGAGGCTACTGGGACAGAGCGGAGCAGGCGCTGCGATCGAGCTCCTGGCGGAGGCCGCTGAGGGTGAGGAAAGTCTGAAGTTGGCGGCCGTATCAGGGCTTGGCAATATCCGTGGCGGAGGAAAATCTGGAGAGCTACGAGACACCGCGCTGCTGCGGACTCTCCAGACCGGCGCGCCTGTGGTACGACTCCAAGCGGCTCGAGGCATCGCTCGGGTGAGCGGGGAGTCAGCTGGGCGGTCCTTGGTGCAGATGTTTGGCGAGGCGTTGCCAGCAGAACGAGCCTGGATACTCCGAGCCTTGCGCGGAGTGATTTCCCGGCACCCGAGCCCGCAGCTCCTAGCATCGGCTCAAGCATTGATGTCTCGGGCGGTGCTAAGCGAGCAAAGTCTTGTGGTTGAGATCATCGCGGCTGGCGGCACCCAACAGAGCTCCGACATGCTCACGGGATGGCTTGCGGACGCACGTCATCGCCGTCTTCGCGGCAAGATTGCCGAAGGCCTCGCCGCGCAACCCAGCGGGGCCAAAGCGCTGGCTACTCTGGTTCAGCATCCGGACGTGGCCGTTCGATCGAATGCTAGTTGGTCTCTCGGCCACGTGGGAAGCGCGGAGCACGCAGCCTCGTTGCGTTTGGCGCTTTTGGATCCGGAAGTTTCCGTGGTTGCGAATGCGGTCAGTGCCTTGGGCACGCTCTCCGCGCGGCACAAGCTGGATGCGACGAAGTCGCTTTGCCAGATGTTGGATCACGATCACCCTTACGTTGTGAGCAATGCGCTGGGGCATCTGTTGGGAGCTACGGCAGCGTGTGGCGAGGGAACCGTTCGCCGGCTGGTGGTAGAACATCCGAGCGGCATTGTCCGACAATCGGCTGCTCGGTGGCTGGTGGCTAGCCCTGAGCTCTCTCCGGCAGACAAACGTGCACTCCGATGGTGTGCGAGCCGGGATCCCGTGGGAAAAGTCGCGTTGGTGTGCAGCGGCTCGGCAGCGATCCAGCTGCAGGAGCGGACACATATGATGTCCATTCTTGTCGTTCCATCCGGCTCCACCCACGCGATGCCGCGCGGTGAGTACTGTGTGGAGTGGTCCAACGGGCAGCGTCGACTGGGGCTAGCCGATCTACGCGGTGGACTTTTCGAAGCCCACGCCCCGTCTGGCGATGTGGGTCTGTGTTCTCCAGCATCTGAGGTGCCCTTCGCTGGCTATTGAGCTGTCAGAACAGTGGGGGCGCTCAGAAGCGACGGGCTGACGTTGGCCAGCACCGCTGTCTCCCAAATGAAACTGTCTCCCAAATGAAAAAAAGCTCCCGATTGGGAGCCTGTTTTTCTGAGCGTGCCGCTTACTTTGTCGAGCAGCGCATCTGACACATCAGATCGCTAGCCTTGCAGGCACATCGCTTCTTCTTCTTCTTCTTCTTCTTCTTCTTCCGCTTCTTCTTCTTGGTGGTCGTCTTGGTGCTGGTCGAGGAAGACGTAGAAGAAGTGGTCGACGCCGACGACTTCTTCTTGGGTCGCCAAGTGCTCTTCTTCTTGGGAGCTACGGTGGCTACGGCCTTGCCCTCCTCGGGCGGGGGCTCTTCGTCCGCGGCGGTGCCCGTCGGTGGCGGCTTGGCGGCGCTTTCTACGGGTGCAGGCTCCGGCTCTGCCACTCGTTCGGGAATGGCCTGTCTGGCGGCTGCTGCGGAGGCAGCGGCTGCCGCTGCTTCGGCTTCCTTGTCGCCGCCGCCCATCATCGCGAATCCTGCACCCACCATGGCGATGACGAGTGCCAAGGCACCCATAATCATGCCCGCTTTGCTCTGCTGCTGGGGGGCAGCGGGAATTGCCATTGTGGCTGCCGGCTCGGGGACCACGCCGAGGGGCGAAGCCATGCCGAGAGGGGCCGCGCCCACAGCGAGTAGGTTGTGGTCGTCGTCTGCCGAACTGGCCTCGGAGGAAACCGTCGTCAGCGCCTTCAGATCGATGAGACCGGAGTCATCTCCGCCATCGCTGGTGTCGGCAGGAGCCGCCGCAGCGGCGGGGGCTCCTGTTTGGTTCGCGTCTTCGCTCCCGCCGG
Organism: Polyangiaceae bacterium; assembly: GCA_013214025.1. GTDB lineage: Bacteria > Myxococcota_A > Polyangia > Polyangiales > Polyangiaceae > JABSRN01. The sequence continues at coordinate 9,165 of JABSRN010000004.1, read as the reverse complement.
TGAGGGCACTGAGAGAAAACAGCACCGATGACTCGTTTCGTTGCCCAGTTTGGGCAGCTGCTGCTGCGACGGGTTCGGGAGCACTGGTCGCGACGTCTTCTTCGCTACCCGCTGTCTCGATACCACCGAAGAGGTCGGTGGCGGAGCCGCGACCCGCACCAGATCGGAGATTGGCTTGGGGCTCGGCGGCGGCGGCGCCTGCGACAGCAGCGCCTGCGACAGCAGCTCCGTCGTCGCTCGGCTGGTCACCGGCGGCGGCATGAAGAGCGTCAGATATTTCCGGCACGTCCGCTAGCGGCGCCCAGTCTGCCATGCCTTCGGCCCAGACATAGGTGTCGGCGGTGATTTCACCAGCGTTATACGCCGCAACGATTTGCGCGGCGCTCATGTTTCGCTGATCCTCGTCGCCGAAGTCGACCGAGTACTCGCCTTCCGTCGGGCCAGCTTCTGACTCGGGAGGAGGCGCTGCGGGCTCGTCGCCTGTGCGGACCTCTGGTGGATCGACTTTGCCGTCGATCACGATGGTGGTGCTGCACTTTCGGCAGCGAATTTTCGCGAGGCGGTCTTGAACCTTCTCGTCAGCGATGGAGTATTTGGCCTCACAGGCCGGACACGAGATCTTCACTTAGAGTCCTTCGAATCGTCCCGGGTCAACGTACCCGGGAGTAGATTTTTCGCAATCATCATAGGGCGATAGGCGCTGCTCAAAAGAGTCATGACATCATAGTCACGGAACGCCTCGCCTCGCCACGTTGTATGCGTGTTGAAGCATTCTGACCACCCGCCATCGGCGTCTCGTAGCACGATCTTTTGGTTGTTAGGGGGCGCATCTTGGCTGGCTGACCTATCCGCGTACGCGCTCCGTAGGAGCCTGTCAGCTGGGGCCCCAGCTGGCGTTGAAACTGTGGTCAAATATTTCTGCCCACCCAGAAATCTTGGGGTGACTGGCTGGAGAAAGTGAACCGATGCAGGACGCTCGGGCGCTTCGGGTTGGGACATTCTACGGATTCGACCCCAGGGACACCGAGGCCTTGGGTTCAGTCTCCCTGGGCGTAGAGCGCCATCTCCAGATCGTCGAGGCGGTCCTCAAGTGCTTCATTATCCTGGCCTTCCCGAGTCAGGGCTTCCCGCAGCGCGTCCCGGGCCTTCCGAAGTTCCCCGGCCGCGATAAAATCCTCTGATTGGCGGGCCAGTAGCCGGGCTGCCGGTGTTTCACAAAGGTCTTCGAGGGACGCGATCTCGTCAGGGCCAGGAGCCGGGGGCTTGGGTCCGTTGTCGGGCCGGGATCCACCGGGACGACAGCTGACGCCGAGCGCTGAGAGTCTCAGATTGCCCTTGGCCAGCTCAAGATCGTAGCGCGACCGCAATTTCGGGTCGAGCAGCACCCGATAGGCCTCCGTTCCGCGGTGGTATATTTGGGTGGCCAGTCGCTGATCGGCCCCGTCGGAATATCGGTGGGCATCTGGGTGGAACGCTGCTGCGAAGACGTGAAAGCCCTGGCGGATGGCGTTGTCGTCGGCGATGTGCAGAACGCCCAGCAACTCGTAGTAGTCGGAGTCGTCGAGAACATCTGCCCACGCGTGGAGTTGAGATTCTGCGCTGCTCATCGAATCTGGATGCCGGCCTGCCGCTGTTGCATGCGGGCGATCTCAGATTGCGACTGTGTCACCGCCACGAGATTGAGTGCCGCGGACGTTTCCTGACCCGACGCCAAATCCCGAGCGGTTACCGATAGCAAGCCGTCGGTATCGAGAGAGAAGGTGACCTCCACTTGAGACGTGCCGCGGGACATCGGCTGGAGATCGGTGAGCTGGAGTTCACCCAACAGTGTGTTGTCTTCGAATCGTTTGGCTTCACCCTGACCGACTCGAATTGCGACGGAGGTTTGCCCGTCTTTGGCGGTGCTGAATATGCGGGTGTGTTCAGTGGGCACGGGGGAGTTGCGAGGGATGATGTCGTCGCAATAGTTGCCGACGGTTTCGACGCAGAGGGTCAAGGGGGTAACGTCCACCAAAAGGGGGGCGCGACCAGAACCGGGAGCGCCGCTGGGGAATGCGTGGGGGGGGGGAGGCCTTGAGGGTGTGTGCAGCGCCCCAGTGGAGGCGGGGGGTAAGGCTCCGCCGCTGGCGCTGGCGGGCGCGCCCTTGCCGCGGGCCCGCTTGGGGCGAGGTGGCGCTGGTACGCCAAGTGGCGGAATGCTCTTGGGCTGAATCTGAGCCACTTGCCGGGCGGCGCTCTGCTCGTCGAAGTCGTCTTCGAGGGCTGCGTTGAATGCGAGATCGGCGGCGTCCGAGTCATTGGCGGTGGACAAGCCATCGGCTGCATCATCGCCCCCGGTAGACGCGAGTCCGAGATCTGGTGGAGAGGAGTTCGCGGGGTCATTTTTCAGATGTGCGAAGTGCGCGTCTGCGGCGTCCTCTGCTTCGTCGTCGTCGTAGGCTGGCGGGGGGGCGGACTCTTCGCGCGGTGGTTCGGAATCCGGTGTAGAGTCATCGTCCCGAACGGGACGGTGCTGAACGGCACCGTCCTGAACGTCAATCTGCAAGTCAGCGTCGGGGTCTGGATTGGGGCTATCGTCTTCGAGAACGAATTCGCCGTGTACCAATGGCAGCTGGCTGCTGACTCCGGCTTTCGCCTTTCCCGCATTGGCTTCCAGTAGGCCTAGTGCCTCCCGGCTCATCACTTTTGTATGATCAGGGAGTTGTTGAACGATGCGTGGGGATGCCCGCTTGGAGCCCCTTTTTGGGAGCGGGGGAGGCACCGTGCCGCGTTCGGCTCCGCCCGATCTCGGGGCTGTCGGCCCTTCGCTATTGCGCTCGGCTTCGATGGCGCCGAGACCCATATCGGTGGTGTGATGGCGCTCTTGCTTGTGGCGAGGCACGGCCGAAGTTCGTGCCGGTATTGGCGGCCGATGGATCCGGCTGACATTTTCACCTCGCAGAGCCGCGGCCTGGATGCCGGCGCCGATGGCGACAACTTCATCGGGGTGGACTCGGTCCTGGGGCTCGGTGCCGAAGTAGAGTTTCACTTGTTCGCGAACTAAGGAGATTCGGGTTGACCCGCCCACCAACAACACGTTGGGGAAGTCGCGAGGGTGCATGCGAGCGATTCGCATAGCCTCGTTGCACACCTCAAAGGTCTTCAAGATGATCGGACGTGTCAGCTCGTCGAACTCACCTCGCGACATAGAAAAGCTGAGAGACAGCGGAGTCCCGGAGGCAGACGACATGATGTCGTCCAGCTCGATGGCATGGTGGGTCATGAGCGAGAGCCCCATTTTGACTTTCTCTGCCGCTATTCGCAGACGCTCGAAGGCTTGGGGAGACTCGCGCGGATCCACCCCGTGCTCCATCAAGAATTCGCCGGCCATGCTTTCCGCGATGGCCATGTCGATGTCATCACCGCCGAGAAAGGTATTGCCGGCGGTGGCGAGCACTTCAAAAACATGACCGTCGAGATCGAGCAGGGTGACGTCAAAGGTGCCTCCGCCGAAATCGTAAATTGCGATCCGTTGATGAGTTTGGCTCCCGAAGCCGAACGCCAGCGCCGCTGCGGTGGGTTCATTCAGGATCCTGAGAACTTGGAGGCCGGCAACCTGGCCTGCGACCTTAGTGGCAGCACGTTGCAGATCGTTGAAGTTTGCGGGTACCGTGATGACCGCTGATTCGACTTTTTCGGCCAACACACTCTCGGCGAGCGCCTTGGCCTTGCGCAGTACAAACGCGCTGATTTCCGGCAGCGTATGGGCGTTGCCTCGGGCGACGACCAGCGAGTCCCGTGCCTCGCCTGCTCGCATTTCGAAGGGAAAGCGAGCGGCCGCGAACTGGACCTCCTCGCTGGTCCAAGCGCGCCCGATCAAACGTTTGACGGAGTAGATCGTGTTCGCGCTGTCGACCCGTCGGAGCTCTTTGGCGCCCCGACCCACAACGACTGCTCCTTCCGGCATGAATGACACGACAGACGGAATGAGCGTTTTGCCGTCGACGTCGGCGATGGTGGTCGCGATTCCATCTTTGACGATGCCCACCACCGTGTTGGTGGTCCCCAGATCGATGCCAATAACAGCCATGCGTTTTAGTCGTTCCGTCAGTCGTTCCGTCAGCTGGACTCGTCGAGCCCAATCAACACCTCATCATACCAAGAGTTGACCTGGTTCGGAAACGGCCACATCCACGCGTAGTCCGGGCCGGTGAAACGACGGACGATTTGGTCTCGAAGTTGGGGGCTACGGGCTGCCGCGATCCCGCGATATCGCGCGGTCGCGGCGAGCGTCTCGGCGTACGCTTCCCACTCCAATCGTGCTCGTCCGTAGGCGAGCCCGAGCGGAAACAGCGGAATCAGGTACAGGAAGGCCATCGACAAAAAGCCCAAGCGGCGGCGTTGACGGAGGTGTACCCGTTCGTGGCAGAGCAGGATGGCTCGGTCCACGGCTTCGGTGTCTTCCCAGCTGTCCGGCACGTACAATGTGTAGCCCAGCACCGTGTGATAGTGGCTGATGTAGCGCTGCTGGCCGCCGAAGGTCAGCAGCCGGAGTGCCCTATCAATTGCGTGGGAGAGGGTATTTCCCCGCTTTGCAACAATTCGGAACCGAGGGAATTCTTCTTCGATTGCGGTAATCAGACCGCGCCAATCTAGGTCTTCAGTCGGTGGCGTCTGGGCTTCGGCACGTCTTGTTGGTAACGGGCTCAAGACCCAAGAACCATTCCTTCCACTAAGGCTCTCCCGTTCACCAAGTCCCTGGCCGGCAGCGCTTTCTTGCCTTCGAGCTGCGCGATGTCGATTTTTAGACAGCCCTCACCGCAGCGGACGAATAGGCCTCCCTTGTCCGCGCGAACGATGGTTCCGGGGGCGTGGCCGGCGCCGAGATCTGCTGGGCCTGCACTCACTCGGACGAGCTTGAGTCTCTTCTTTCCTGCTTGAGTGGTCGCTGCAGGTTTGGGGAACAAGCCCCGGACTTGATTGATAATTTGCCGGACGGGTTTGGAAAAATCGATCCCCGTGTGCTCGGCGCGAATCGGTGGCGCCAGGGTGGCTAGTGCCGCGTTCTGAGGGGTGCAGGTTGCCTCGCCGGCGGGCACTTTGGGTAGATCCTCCCGCACCATGGACGCTGCGAGTTCACTCAGTTCAGCCGCTAGCTCTCCAGCATTTTGGTCTTCACGAATGCTGAGACGGCGCTTTAAGAACACAGGGCCCGTGTCCATGCCTTCGTCCATTTGCATCAACGAGATGCCGGTCTCTCTCTCTCCGTTGATTATGGCCCAGTTGATTGGGGCAGCTCCTCGGTACGCTGGCAGCAAGGAGGCATGAAGATTGAGGCAGCCCAGTCGGGGAGCGTCCAGCACATCCTGCGGAAGGATCCGCCCGTAGGCCAGCACGAGGGCATAATCTACCTGCAGCTCGCGTAGTTCGGTTGCCAACCTACCGTCCCGAACTTTTACCGGTTGCTGCACGCGCAAGCCGAGCTCGAGAGCCTTCTTCTTGATCGGTGGTTCGATCAACCTCATGCCCCGGCCAGCGGGACGGTCTGGCTGGCAATAAACCGTCACTAAATTGGTGCTCTCGGCCAACGCGGCCAAGGCGGGCACGGCTATCTCAGGGGTTCCGAAAAATACAGTGCGCACGACGCGGGTCGTAGCACGAGTTGCAGTGGCGTTGGCCGACTGACCGCTGGAAGCTTGACGCAGTGTGGCGCCGGTCTGGGGGCTTCAACTGCGCGATAGATTCTCGCGGAACTTCGGGTGGACAGGGGCGTAACTATGCTTAGCTTGTGCGAGCAACCTGATGCAAAATGGTGCCGAGGGGCGTGGTTGGGCAAACTGTCCGACTGGGGCCTCGGTACGGAGACCTGATGAGCGATACCAAAGATCCCCCGACACCATCCGCAGCTCCTCCCTCCGAGGACGATCTTAAGTTTGACACTGAGCTACCGGTCCTGCCGATCCGCAATGCGGTGCTGTTCCCGGGGGCGGTAGCGCCATTTGATGTGGGCAGGGAAAAGAGCGTCGCCCTCGTGGAGGCGGTGCAAAATTTGCCGTCGCCGGTTATCGCGATCTTCGCGCAGCGTGATCCGTCCACTGACGACCCAGGAGAAGACGAGTTGTATCCTGTGGGCTGTGCTGCTCGCGTGCTGAAGGCGCTCAAACATAGCTCCGGCAACTACTCATTGATCCTGCAGGGCCTGACGCGGATCCGGATGGAGTCCATCTCTCAAGACACGCCGTATTTGCGAGCCAAGATCGCCAGAGTGGAGTCGCCGATTATTGAGGACGTGGAGGCGGAAGCCTTGGCGATGAGCTTGCGCGACGTTGCGAAACAAGTCATCCAGCTCATGCCCGAGCTTCCGCGCGAAGCGGGATCCTTGATCGATACCATTCAGGCTCCTGGTGCTCTGGTCGACCTGGTGGCAGCGAATTTGGATGCCCCTGTCGAGGACAAGGCGCAACTGATCGAAACTATCGACGTGAAGCAGCGAATTCGTAAGGTGCTTCGCTTGCTGACGCGCCAGTTAGAAATACTGAAGATGCGGGAGCGCATCAACTCGCAGATCAAAGAAGAGATGGGGAAAAACCAGCGCGAGTACGTGCTGCGCCAACAGCTCCGCGCGATCAAAGAGGAGCTGGGCGAGGACGATGACGACCAGGGCGATCTGGACGGTCTCGAGGAGAAGATCGTCAAAGCCGACTTGCCGAGCGAGGCAGACCAGGTCGCCAAGAAGCAGCTCAAGCGATTACGCACGATGCAGGTCGGCAGCGCTGAGTACACTGTCGTTCGCACCTATCTGGACTGGATTTTGGACATCCCGTGGCGCGAAACCACCGAGGACAACCTCAATATCGCTGAGGTGCGGGCCACTCTGGATGAGGACCACTACGGCTTGGAAAAGGTGAAACGCCGCATCGTCGAGTATCTGGCGGTTCGCAAACTGAAGGCGGACAAGAAGGGCCCCATCCTTTGTTTGTTGGGCCCCCCCGGTGTTGGCAAGACGTCCCTTGGCAAGAGCATCGCTCGCGCAGTCGGTCGCAAGTTTGTGCGTGTGTCCCTAGGAGGCGTACACGATGAGGCCGCCATTCGGGGCCACCGCCGCACCTACGTAGGAGCGTTGCCCGGGCAGATCATCCAGGGAATGAAAAAGTCGGGCACTGTGAACCCGGTCTTCATGATGGATGAAGTCGACAAGATCGGGCACGACTTCCGCGGGGACCCGAGCGCGGCTCTACTCGAGGTTCTCGACCCGGAACAAAACAACACCTTCGCAGATCACTACCTGGAGATCGCCTACGACCTTTCTAAGGTCATGTTTGTGGCGACGGCTAACATAGCGGATCCCATCCCCCCGCCTCTTCGAGACCGCATGGAGATTCTCGAACTGCCGGGCTACACGCGTAGAGAAAAATTGGCGATCGCCCGGAGGCACCTGATTCCAAAGCAGATCGAAGAGCACGGGCTCACGACGGAGCAGATCAGAATCACGGATGAGGCGGTCGAGGAGATCATCGAACACTACACTCGCGAGGCCGGCGTGCGCTCTCTGGAACGTCAGGTGGCGAGTGTGGTTCGTGGCGTGGCGGTGAAGGTGGCCGAAGGAGACGACACTCCGCGGTGTGTCAAGAGTGAGGAAGAGCTGCGGGAGTACCTGGGCCCCGTCAAGTTCACGAGTGAGGTGGCGGAGCGGACCGAAGAAAGCGGTGTGGCGACGGGCCTGGCTTGGACGAGTGCCGGAGGGGAAATCCTCTTCATCGAGGTGACACGTATGTACGGCTCTGGAAAATTGCAACTCACAGGTCAGCTGGGCGACGTCATGAAAGAAAGCGCGCATGCGGCTCTCAGCTATGTGCGCGCGAACGCTGGCAAGTTTGGTATCGAGAAAGACTTTCTCGAGAAGAGCGACATGCACATTCACATTCCGGCAGGTGCCATGCCGAAGGATGGTCCCAGCGCTGGCATCACGAAGTTCACCGCACTGGTGTCGCTGCTCACCGGAATTCGCGTACGTCACGACGTGGCGATGACTGGGGAGATTTCGCTGCGTGGGCGAGTGCTGCCCATCGGTGGCTTCAAGGAGAAGGTGCTGGCGGCTCATCGGGCCGGCATCAAGCGAGTCATTTTTCCCGACCGCAACAAGGCGGATCTCGAGGAGGTCCCGCGCGAGATTCGCGACGAGCTTGAGTTCGTCCCCGTCATCCACCTCGAGGAGGTGCTTGAGGCAGCGTTGGAGCGCATGCCGCAGCCGTCCCAGGAGTGGCTGGACCACGTCGCCGCCGAGGAAGCGGCAGCCCAGCAACCCACGAACTAAGCCCACGAACTGAACCACCGCGCAGCTAACGCTGCTCGGTGTCTGTCTTCGGGGAGCTGACACGACGGTCAGCCCTCGCCGGCTCGTGTGGTTCCGATTTGGTGCAGTTGCGGCCAACGGGCGGGCGAGTCCGGTGCGCCAGAATGGCGTAAGATTAAGCAATACCAGGCAGTTATGAACGGTCGCCGATGAGCTAGGTTGGGTTTGTCCGGCACTAGTCGAGTTGGGCATCGATGTGTGGAGCGGGGCTCGAAGACCGGCGGATGGTACAAGTCTCCTAGGGTTTCTTCATTTTGATGATGGACGGCCGGCCAGGGCCGCCGTATCAGCCGTAACTGCATCTGTTTGGGTTTTGGGCGATTTATCGCCGGGGTGCCAGGCCGTCTCAGGCGGACCTGAAAAGGCCTAGTTTGACCGTGATAGAGAAGGAGGATTTCGGTCCTCCAGTTAGTGAAAGAGACAGTAGAGAATGAGTGCAAAACTATTCGTGGGCGGCTTGAGCTGGAACACGACAGACATCGAACTCCGGGACGCATTTGAAGGTTTCGGGGCGTTGGACGAGGCAATCGTCATCACCGACCGTGACACCGGTAAGTCTCGCGGCTTCGGCTTCGTGAAATTCCAGGACCCTGCTAACGCGCAGGAAGCTGTCGACCAGATGAATGGATCTGTTCTCGACGGTCGTACCCTGACCGTGAACGAGGCGCAGGAGCGTGCACCTCGCGGCGGCGGCGGCGGCGGCGGCGGCGGCGGCGGCGGCGGCGGTTCATCGAAGTCCCGCCCCATTCGCACCAGTGGGTGGGCAGCTCAAGCCCAATACCATGCGCTATTGCGGCAGGCGCACCGAATGTCCACGTGCTCGCTGTCCACGT
>JABSRN010000039.1 GCA_013214025.1 Polyangiaceae bacterium | reverse complement strand
TGTGGAATCTCGTGGCAATCGAACGATCGGCGAGGTCGCATCAAGCCTCGGGGTTGCCGAAGCGCTGCTTCACAGCTGGAAGAGCCGAATGACAGTCGAGCGAGGTTCGAACGATCGCGGGGAAACAATGGAGCAGGAAGTACGCCGGCTTCGCCGCGAACTGGCTGAAGTCAAGAAGGACCGCGACATCGTGGTAAAATCTATAGCCGTCTTCGTGAAGGAACGGAAGTGAACAGCTTTGCTCACATCCGTGCGGAGGCGGCAGGACATCCGGTGGCTCGACTGTGCAAGCTACTCAGCGTTTCTCGCTCCGGCTACTATGGCTGGCTCGAACGCAGAGGCCAGCTTGGTGGAGCGCGCGACGACGAGCGCCTATCGGCACGAATTCGCGCAGCTCATCGCGAGTGCGACGGAGCGTACGGGTCCCGTCGAATTGCACGGAGGCTCAAAGACGATGGCGAACATGTCGGGCGGCGCCGAGTGCGGCGCTTGATGCGTGAGAACAGCGTATATGCAGTGCAACCGCGCCGGTTCCGCAAGACGACAGATTCCGAGCACGACCTCGGGATCGCGCCGAATCTGTTGAAGCAAGATTTTGACGTTAACGAACTGAATCGGGTTTGGGTGAGTGACATCACCTACATCTGGACAGCGGAAGGGTGGTCGTACCTCGCCGTTGTGCTCGACCTTTGCTCCCGTCGAGTTGTCGGCTGGGCAATCGATGACCACATGAAAACCGACTTGCCTCTGAAGGCCCTTAACCGCGCCTTGGAGTCTCGACAACCGACGTCCGGGCTAATCCAGCACTCAGATAGGGGAAGTCAGTACGCGTCTCATCGATACCGCAAGCTGCTTTCCGACTGGGAGGCCATCGCCAGCATGAGCGGGACCGGCAACTGCTACGACAACGCAGTAGCTGAATCGTTCTTTGCGAGCCTGAAGAAGGAGCGCATCAGCCACAAGGCCTTTGCAACTCGAACGGAAGCCCACGACGCCGTCGCCAACTACATCGACGGCTTCTACAACCCGACCCGTTATCACTCGACGCTTGGCTACCTCAGCCCAGTGCGCTACGAACAAGAACAGAGGCTCGCTCAGGCGGCCTAATCCTGACATGATCACTGTCCGCTAGAGCGGGACCACTCCA
>JABSRN010000038.1 GCA_013214025.1 Polyangiaceae bacterium | reverse complement strand
TGGTAGGATCACGACGCCATGCTTGTCGCGCTCTCGCTGCTGAACCGAAATCTTATGTTGGGTCGACAGCCGGCTATCCGGAGCTAGTGGCATGGGCGGCACGAACCTACGCGGTAGATCAGAAGAACTGCGGCTAATCGAACAAGCTGTGACTTCTCCGCAGACGGGCGCCTTGTCGGCTGTCGTCGCTCTTGTGGGCGATGCAGGGATCGGAAAGTCTATGCTCGCATCAGCTGCCGCTCGCCGCATCCAGGAGTCCGGTCGGGTCGTCGTCTGGGGACGAGCCTGGGAGGGAGGGGGGCAGCCGCCCTTTTGGCCCTGGCGAATGCTGTTTGAGGACCTGGCGGCGCGCGGGCTTTTGTCCCGCTCCGAAGCGCCTGAGCGCCTTTGGTGCCGAGCAGCGGGTGGCAGTTCGATGGATCCTGAACAATCCAGACTCGATCTGTTTGAGCGGGTGGCTACGGCCGTGACCAGTGCTGCGCAGAAGCATCAACTCGTTTGCGTGCTGGAGGACCTACACGCGGCAGATCTGCCTTCCTTGGAGTTGCTCCACTTCGTCGCGCAGTGCCTACGTCACCTTTCCATAGGGTGGCTGCTGACTTGGCGCGGCGCGGAAACCGAGGGGACGAGCCGCGCGCCGTTGCTTCGGAGTATTACCAAGTCCGCAAGGTTGCTGCAGCTCGCGCCCCTGTCGTCCGACGCGATGGACCAGATCATTGACGATTTGGCGGGCCACACGCCTGACGACTTGCGTAATGCCTTACAACTCTCCACCGAGGGCAATCCGCTGTTTCTGGTGGAGACTTTGGCTAGCCTTGCTTCCCGCAACGCAACGAAGGGACTGGGGCCAGTTGGAGAACTGCCGCTGGCGGGCGGCGTGGTGGCCATGGTGAGCGAGCGGACTGCCGCCTTGTCCGAGCCGGTTCGAACATCGCTCCAAGCTGCCTGTGCTCTGGGCCGGAGCGTCGATCTTCATGCCTGGATTCGGGCTACCGAGTTGAACGCGGATCGACTCCGTGAGCACGCGGCGCAGTTGGAGGTGGCCGGCATCCTGCGCCGGGACAAGCAGGATGGACACTGGATGCTCAGTCATGAGCTTGTGCGCCTTGCGATTCTGTCGACTACCGCGCCTGCGACTCTGTGCTTGGCGCGGGCGCGAGTGGCGCGCGCCCTGGATGACCAGGTACGGGCTGGCGACATCAGTCGGATCGGGGAACGTGCCCACTTCGCCATTTTGGGCCGGGGACAGCTCCCCGTTGCCAGCGTGCTGCAGTGGGTGTTGGAGGGCAGCGATCAGGCCCGTGCCCAGTGCGCTTACGAGGAGTCCTTGGCGATTCTCGAGCGCGCAGCGGAGGCCCTGCCTGACTGTGAAGGCCAACCCGGCTGGCTTTTAGCACTAGGCAGGGCCCAGGCAGTGCTCGGCCAGGTGCAGGCCGCCCGTCGAACCCTGGATTCGGCCATGGCCCGAGCCAGGGTGGATGGGGATGCCCGTGCTCATGGTGAAGCGGTACTGGCTTACGGCGAGCGCTACGTGTTGGGGGACGTTCTAGACGACCTGATCGAGCGTATTGATCGGGCTCTTGGGTTACTGCAGCCCGATGAACGCCGTCTGAGGGCCCGGCTCCTGGCGCGCAAGGCTGCGGCACTTACGCCGGCGCGTGACGTGCCGGGGACCTTGGCTATCGCTCGCCAGGCTCGCGAGCTGCTCACGCCCGAAGACCCGGTCAGTGATCGCGTTGAGGTTGCCATAGCCGTTGGCTCGGCCATGGCGGACTTTGCGCCAGCCGGGGAGCGGCTCGCGTTGAACACGCAGCTGATGCAATTGGCTCGGGAGCAGGGGGAGCGCGGGGTAGAGTTGCGGGGTTTATCGAGGCTCATCACCGATCATCTTGAACTGGGGGACACGGTCCGCGCGGATCTGCTGATCGCGGACAGGCAGGCGATTGTGCAAGATCTGGGACAACCGCGTCTGATCTGGACCCAGCCCCTATTTCGCTCGATGCGTGCCATGGGAGAGGGCAGATGGCAGGACTGTGAGCGGTCCATCCAAGAGGCGCAGGCGATCGGCACCGAGCTGCAGGACCCAAATGTGGGTCGCTGTCTGGCCGTACACCGGTTTCATCTAAGTTTGGCGCGTGGCGATCGAGAGGCGCTTCGCGCCCAAGAGTCGAGCGTGTTGGAGGCGCTCAGAACCATGCCGTCTGTGCTGACTACTGCCATTCGTGCGTTGGTGCGTTATCGATGGGATCAGCTGGAGCACGCCCGCGAAGAATTGGCAGTTCTTACGCCTCAGCTGGAGCACGCAGCAACCACCACACTTGCGTTGCTTTCGGAGGTCGCCGCAGACGTCGGAAGCTCCTCCTTGCGCCGCGCAATTCTGACGCGCCTCGCCCCGCTTGCCGGATGCTACGCCAACTGGGGGCTCTTCGCCCTCACCAGTGGCCCACCGGTTAGCGCCTGTCTCGGTTTGTTGCATGCGTCACTCGGCGAAACCGAGCAAGCACGACAGGCGTTCGAGGAGGGGCTAGCCCAGAGCACGGCGGCGGGCCTGAGCGCGCAGCGGGTTTGGGTACGTCGCTGGTACGGCGGCTTTCTGGCCGACTCCGGACAGCCAGAGGCGAGCCGGGCCATGCTTGACAGGGCGAAGCTGGAAGCCGACGAGCTGGAGATGCCCATGGTTGCTTCCGTCGGGCTTACGACTGAAAGCGAGGTGGCTCCAATAGCGATGCCTGGCGTTTCATTAGTGCTTGAGCAGCAGGGCGCCGATTGGTGTGTGGGTTTTGGCGAGCAGACGTTCCTCGTGCCGGATTTGCGAGGCATGAAGATGCTGGCGCGCCTCGTGGCACAGCCAGGCCGGGAGATCCACGTACTGGACCTGGTGTCGGAAGATGGCGCCGCATTGCCTGATCGGGGAGACGCCGGCGAAGTGCTGGATGCAAAAGCCCTAGGTCAGTACCGCGACCGCATCCGGGACCTGACCCTAGAAGTGGAACGCCTGGAAGCCCAGAACGAGGGAGAGCCCGCTATCGCCGCTCAGCGAGAGCTTGAGGTGCTCCAGAGTGAAGTGGCGCGCGCCGTGGGGCTGGGTGGTCGCCGCCGGCGGGCCGCGGCACCCGCCGAGCGGGCGCGAACGAGCACACAGCGCCGGCTCCGTACCGCGATCCGTAAAATAGCAGAGCAAAATCCACTACTTGGAGAACGTCTCGCGCGGGAAATTCGCACCGGTACGTTCTGCATCTACTTGCCGGAAGAATCGGACTGAGGGGGCAGGGAACGAATTGTGCGGTCGGGGTGCACGCCCATGGGGCAGGAGGAAACCCATGACAAAGACTTTCGACCCCAATAACTACAAGCAGACCACCCGGGACCAATGGCAACAGGCAGCCGAGGCTTGGAGCGATTACGGCCCCCTTTTACGCCGCTGGCTGGGTCCCGCCACCGAGCAGATGTTGGACATGGCTGGAGTCAGTGCCGGCTCGAGGGTGTTGGACGTGGCTGCGGGCGCGGGCGACCAGAGCCTGCAAGCGGCTGAGAGGGTCGGGCCCAGGGGGCACGTAGTCGCGACCGACATTGCGCCACGCATTCTGGAATGCGCTGCCGAGAACGCCCGACTGGCAGGTCTCGCCCTAGAGACCCGGGTATTAGATGGCGAGAATCTGGACGTACCGGCGGGTACTTTTGATGCGGTCGTTTCTCGGGTTGGACTGATATTTTTTCCCGATCAGCAGGCGAGCTTGCTGAGCATGAAACGGGCGCTAAAGCCGGGTGGCAGACTGGGCGCGATCGTCTACTCGACAGCAGAAGCGAATCGTTTTTTTTCTTTGCCGGTTTCTATCATTCGACGGCGTGCCAAGTTGCCGGCGCCGCTACCTGCGCAACCAGGCCCGTTCAGTCTTGGTTCGCCTGAAGTGTTGGAGAATACGCTAACCCAAGCCGGTTTCCAGGACGTGGAGATCCGCCGGGTGTCCGCACCGTTGTGCATGCCCTCAGCTGCGGCGTGCCTTGAGTTTGAACAACAATCCTTCGGCGCCCTGCACCAGATGCTGTCCGGCCTGAGCGAGAGCGAGCGGGGGGATGCTTGGGCCGAGATCCTTGCTGGCTTGAGCGAGTTCGAGCGCGATGGGGCGTTTGAAGGTCCCTGCGAACTTCTGGTGGTGGCAGCGCACTCCTAGGTCCGAGAGCTAGAAGAAAATGACAACAACGAAGCGAATCGCACTTGTGCAGGCACCGCCGGTCTTGCTCGACCGCAGTGCCACCCTACAGAGGGCACTGGACTGGGTGGACCAGGCCGCTGAAGGCGGGGCCGGGCTCGTCGCCTTCCCGGAAGCCTTTGTTCCGGGCTATCCGGCTTGGGTCTGGAACCTGCGCGCCGGACTTGACCGGGCTGAACTCGCTGACCTCCACCTGGAGCTGCAAAAGCAGGCTGTGGACTTGCAGAGCGACATGCTCGATGAGCTGCGACAAAGAGCCGCGCAGCGGCAGGTGGTGATCGGCATTGGCATCAACGAGCTCGACTCTCAAGGGGGCAGGGCAACGCTTTACAACAGCTACTTGCTGATCGGGACCGACGGCGGCACCCTGCTTCATCACCGCAAGCTGATTCCCACCAACCCGGAACGGACCATCTGGGGCCGCGGGGACGGATCGGGCCTCCGGGTGGTCGACACCCCCGTGGGACGGGTTGGCGTGCTCCTGTGTTGGGAGAGCTATATGCCCTTAGCCCGAGCCGCGTTGTACGACCAGGGGTTGGACATCTATCTGGCTCCCACCTGGGATCGGGGCCCGCGCTGGGAACACACAATGCATCATATCGCCAGCGAGAGCGGGGCTTGGGTCGCGAGCGTGGCTAGCGCCATGGGCGCTTCTGATCTGCCGGAGCGCTTGAAGAGCCACGCCTCCGAGTTTGAGAGGCCCGGGGGCTCGATGGTGATCCAACCATTCGGTGACGCCATTGTTGGACCGGTAAACGGCGAGGTGGGCCTGGTCTATGGAGACTTGGATCTGGACGAGGTAAAAAGGTCGAGGCGCTCCCTAGACGTGGCGGGTCACTACGGGCGGCCGGACCTGTTCCAGCTGCAGGTAGACCGGCGTCGGATGACAACCGCCACATTTCTTGACGATGAGCTTCCAGCCTCCGACAGGAAACCCGCTAGACCCGGGTCATCGTTCTTGATCGCCCCGTAGCCCTTGCACTCGCCTTGTCGACCGCGGTGCCCATCCCTAGAACCGTCGGAGTCCGGAATGATAACCCCGCGGTCATCGCAGATTTGATACACTGGGGACGTTACGGTTCCGGTTGATGCCTCGCCCATTTGAACTTCTCGACTCTGTCGAAACCGACGAAGGTCTTCTCGAACTGCGCCGTCGCGGGAACGACGATTATATGATCCTCGTAGGCGGGCGTGTGCTGATGACAAGCACTATCACCACTTCGGAGCTTGCCCTGGCGGAAAATGGGGTGCGCGCTATTTCAGCTGATGGTCCCAAACCGCGCGTACTAATTGGTGGCCTTGGGCTCGGCTTTACTTTGCGCGCTGCCCTCGACGGCCTGCCACGTGGCGCCCATGTTGTCGTGTGTGAAATCAATGAGAAAATCGTTGAGTGGTGCAGGGGCCCAGCCGCGAACATCACCAAGGGTGCGGCGAGGGATCAGCGCGTGAGCATTATCGTCGGTGACGTGACGAAGGAAATCGCGCGCGTAGCGGGTGACGCGTCTGCCCCGCGCTACGACGCAATCCTTTGGGATCTCTACGTCGGCCCAACGCGAAAGGGCGGGCACAAAGATGCCCTCTACGGCGACCATAGCGTCAAGAACACTTGGGCGGCGCTGCGCGATGGCGGCGTTTACGGTGTCTGGGGCGAGACGCCGAGCCCTAGTTTTGAAGCGCGTCTAAACAAACACGGATTTGGCTTCGAGCTTCTCCGTACCGGAGGAAGTGGCTTGAAGCATGCCGTGTACCTCGCGACCAAACGCAAACCTAGGAAGGTTCGCGCCAGCGATTAGGGGCCTGGGGTGGTTAGCAGTAGGCGCCTCGACGAACTCCGAGCGCCTCCGCCTAGCTTCAGCCCTTACGAAGCGACTTGATGCGCAGTCGGTTCCCTGAGTCCTCGATCAGCGTTGCCAGCCGCCGCTGTCGAGTGTCCTCACGCTTTGCGCTGGTCACCCAACTTGCCGTTTGCCTGCGGTAGCCGGGCGGTTGTTCTTGGTAAAATTCCCATGCGCCCGCTGTCTGCTTGAATCGCGTTACCATCTGGTCCGTCAACGCTCCGTCCAACTTGGCTGCCCGGTAACCGCTGTCCGGGTGCACATGCTTGAAGGCGAAGGCAGCGAGCCCCTCAGCTTTCATGAGGCCTTTCTCGGTGAGCCGTTCGACCAGATCGATGTTTCTTTGGCTCCAGACGCTCCTCGGTTTTCGGGGTGTGAAACGAATCATGTAGCTCTCGTCGTCGCGAGATTTGCGGATGCCGTCGATCCAGCCGTAACACAGCGCCTCATCGACCGTGTCTTCCCAAGTCACGGACGGCTTGTTCGTCGCCTTCTTGTAGTAGCCCACCCAGAGGTGGTCGGTCGCCGCGTGGTGCTCTTCTAACCACGCGCGGAAATCGGCGGGTGCGGGGAAGAACCTCGGAGTGTGCTCGGACATACTGGGGTCAGCGTAGTTCGTCTGGCCGTGACCCAGCAAACCATTCCCCCTGAACCTAGACTTGTTGGAACTCATGACCTACCGCCGAGCGTTCCAACATGGGGGGCCATGTCAGCGTCAGGGCGTAGCTTATCCACAGGGCGGCGCCGCATCGTTGGCGGGCGTGCCAAGATCAACTACTTTCGAATCAGCGTTGGGACACTGGGACGGTCGTTGGGACGGTGGCTGCCTCGGCGCGTGACGTGATTGCGCCGTGAAGTTTCAGGGATTCTGGGACTGTCCCAGTGTCCGTTTGCTGCGGGTTGTGCTGTCACGCGCGCCGCCTGCTCAGTCGGCGACGAACACGATGGGGACGCTGGGCACCAGTTTGTTTAGGGCGAACCCTTCTCCGTTTCCGTCGCCGAGCTGACCCTCCAAGTCGTGTCCCCAGCATTGTACATCCCCGCTGAGGAGCAGTGCGCAGCTGTGAATCTTTCCTGTTGTCACCTGCTCGACTCCTTCAATGTTGAGTACTGAGACCGGGCTCAGGTCAAATTCAGTCTGACCTTGCACGCCGGCGTCTCCAGTTTGCCCGTAGTTGTCGCTGCCCCAGCACATTAGGGTTCCGCCGTTGAGCAGTGCGCAGGCGTGGGATTGGCCGGTGTCCAGGCTGACGGCGTTGTCTAGACCCTCAATTTGGCCGAATGGATCGCCGCCGTTACCGAGCTGCCCTCGGTCGTTGGCCCCCCAACAGTAGGCTCGCTGGTCGTCCAGGGTCAGGAGCACGCAAGTGAAATTTTCCCCGGCTGAGAAGCTTTCCACGGAGCCCATGCCTAGCACGTAGACCGGACTGTATTTGTCGGTGTCGTCGTTGTCGCTATCGGCCAACGCGCCGTCGGTGTCACCGCCCCAACACTTGACCGTTCCATTGTCGAATAACGCACAGGTGTGTTGATGCCCAGCGGTGATGCTAATGACTTTTTTAACCTCGTCCGTGAGTCCGGACACTTTCGTCGGGGTGGGGTTGAAATTCTCTACTACGTCATCACCGATGCCAAGCTGTCCTCTATTGTTGTACCCCCAACAATAGACCTCGCCATCATCCTGCAGCGCGCAGGTGTGCCAGTCGCCCAGCGCGACCTCTTTGACCGAGCTGACAAGGGGGACCGCTACCGGAACGTAATACGAAAAGAAACCCGATTCTCCGTTGCCCAGGCCTCCGTACATATTTCCTCCCCAGCAATGAACGCTGCCGTCGAGCAGAATTGCGCAGCTGTGGTAGCTGCCGGCGCTAACGCTCTTTACGTTTTTGAGTTCCTCACCCGGATCGCCCTGGGTCGCGTAGACCTTAACTGGGGAGACGGTTCCGCCCCCGACCACGATCTCGGTACCGGTTTGGTAGTAGTCTGAAGTGGACCCCACATTTCGGACCACAGGTTAAGGTGGAGCCTGCTCGAACACGGGAGCAGGACAATGACGAAAAAAGTACGGGCGAAACACAGTTCAGCATTTAAGGCGAAGGTCGCTTTGGCAGCCGTCCAGGAGCA
>JABSRN010000037.1 GCA_013214025.1 Polyangiaceae bacterium | reverse complement strand
TAGAGCGCGATATGTGGAGGCGGGGGTCGGTCAGGGGGCTCCGTTGCGCCTGAGGGATGTTTTGAGGGCTTTGCCGGCTCCTTTTGGCCGGCTGGCGCGGATGCTGGCTCGGAGCTCTCAGGCTCTCCCGGCAGCTCGCTAGCTGTGCCCTCCGCCACTCGGGGCGAAGCGGCGGATGCTGGCTTCGACGTCGCTTCCCCAGATGCTGCGGGGTTCTTGTCCCCTTCGGGCGGGTTTACGGGCTGGTCGACCGAATTTGTGACCGCCGGAGCCGAGACCGTGTCGCTTTGGGGCGTTGGGCTCGCTCCTGGAGCCGATTGAGCCAACGAGACCGCGGGCCAAAGGCTAACGGCTAGGGTGCTCCACACTTTCGCTCTCATCCACCCAGGATACACGGGATTTGGCGGGGCGAAACCGCCTTGCTCGGCTCCATTGACGCGGCTTGGAATCGCGTGCTACTCGGGCGCGGGCCTGGTGGCCAAGTGCAGCAAGAATGGAAGGCATACGGTAGTTACGGAACTCTCGGCTTAGAGTTTTCTCTCAGTGTTTTGTTCGGACTTTTTGGTGGTCAGTGGATCAACGAAAAAGTCGGGGCTAACGGATGGATCACCCTAGTCGGATTTGGTTTCGGAATTGTCGCTGGATCACGAGCCATTTGGCGCGCGGTGCAACGAGCCAACCGAGAAGCAGAGCGCTTCGAAGCAGAAGAGCAAGAAGCCCAGAACCGATACCATGACGATCGATAAGACAATCGCTGACTCGCTTTCGAGCGACGCTGCCCTCCCGAATGGGATGAGGCATTGCTACGTCGGCGTGTCGTTCAGCGGAGCGTTGTTGGCGGGTGGCACGGCCTACGCCATGGATGTCGTGAGCGGAGTCTTGGTTGCGATGGGATCATTGGTCGGCCTGCTCAATCTTTGGACCATTGACCGGACAGTGCGCACTCTCCTGTCGGGTGTGCTCCAGGTTCCGTGGGTAGTCGTTTCGGTAGTGAAATACCTGGCGCTACTTTTTGGCGCCTATTTGTTGCTCCAACGCGGCGATGTTCCGCTACTACCCGTCGTCGCCGGCTACGCCGCCTTGCCCTTGGGCATCGTTCTCGGACAGCTCGGCCAACCCCTCTCGGTCCCCACCGAGACCGAAAGTTAAGACTCAGTCATGCCCGAGCATACAACCTGGTTTACCTTCGTTCTGCAGCACATTCAGAGCACCTTGGAGCACAATACGCAGCTCATCGGAAAGAGCTATGTAGCGGGGCAGGACCCGACTTGGCTCAGCTTCGAACCCATCTTGATGTCCCTCGTCATCGCGGGCTTTCTGGTTCTGGTGGGCATTATTGTTTCGTCCAAAGAGAACAACGTGGACGACGCCGTGATTCCTGATGACAGCCTGACGCTGCGAACCTTCATGGAGGCCTTCCTCGGCTACTTCTACGATCTGGCAAGCAGCGTGATGGACCCGGCTCGTGCCAAGAAGTACTTCCCGCTCATCGCCACCTCTTCCTGCTTCGTGTTTTTCTCGAACATCCTGGCTCTGATGCCCGGCATGCCGGTACCCACCACGAGTTTGAGCATCACCTTGGGCACGGCTCTTGTCGTGTTCATTCTGTTCAACATTTACGGCCTGCTCACCAACGGCATGGATTACATCAAACATTTGATGGGCCCCGCGTGGTACCTGGCGCCGCTCGTCTTTCCGATTGAGGTGATCTCCCTGTCGGTGAGACCGATCACATTGGCGGTACGTCTGATGCTGAACATGGCGGTAGATCACCTGATCTTGAGCATCATGCTGGGGCTCTGCGCCCTCATCCTTCCGCTCCCCGTCATGATCCTTGGCTGCCTGGTTGTGGTTGTCCAAACCTTAGTTTTTACGCTTCTCACTTGCATCTATATCGGGCTTGCCACCGAGCACGCCGAACACTGAATTTTAACCAATCCCCATAAGCGCTGGCCCCCGCATTCAAAACGCACTAGGGCTCGCCAGTTCTTGAGTAAAAAAGGTCTGAACGAATGTCCTCCCAGAAAAAGCTTGGTCTCTTTGTCGGTGCTGTCTGCACTCTCCTCTCCTCCCCCGCCTTCGCCCAGGGCGCAGAAGCTGCCGCGACTGATTCCTGGAAAGGCGCTGCCGCCTTCGGCGCTGCTTTCGCGATCGGCCTCGCCGTCCTCGGTGGTGGTCTTGGCCAGGGCAAAGCCGCTGCTGCCGCGCTTGAGGGCATCAGCCGCAACCCCGGCGCAGCTCCGCGAATCCAGACTCCGATGATTCTCGGCCTGGCCCTGATCGAGTCGCTGGTGCTCTTCGCATTTGCGATCGCGTTCTTGCTTCAGTCCAAGATCTGAAACACCCGGCTTGTGGGGCGCGGCGACTTGATTCGCGCCCCACAATCGGTCCAGTGCCCTAGGAATACCTAGGTGCTGGGTTCAGTGTTTCTTGCCGAAGCTACGGTACAGATCGAAGAGGGTGTGGCCTACCAGCCACGTCATGCCGAAAACGATCAGTAGTACGCCGACAGCTCGACTGTGCGCGAAGGTGGTGGCTCCTGCCATGAGCAGAGAGCCCGTAACCACCCCCGAAAAAATGCGTCTCCCGAGGCGGTCTGTTCGATAGGCCCCTTCGGGATCATGCGTTTGTAGGGAGAGGCGACCGTGCCGGAGATCCTCGAGAATTTCAGTGAGGTGTTCCGGGAGGCGGTTCGTTACACCGCTGAGCCGCTCGAGGCGGCGCAACAGCTCGTCGCCGATTCGCTCGGGGGAGTAGCGCTTGCGAATGATGTGCATGAAGTGCGGGCGTGCCGCCTCCATGACGTTGAGGTCCGGATCAATTTGTTTGGCGACACCTTCGATGGTCATCAACGCTTTGCCAACGAGAACGAAGTCCGGGGGAACCTGTATTCCGAATCGGCTCGTGCCCCGCAGGAGATCCCCGAAGAGCTCGCCGACTGCGATGTCCTTGATGCTGAGGTCGAGATATTTTTCAGCGACCCGGGCGACCTCGCCCCGGTACTGATCCATGTCGATCTTCTTTTTGGGCGTGCCGATTGCCAACATGGCGTCTGCGATGCCTTCGTAATCGCGTCGCGCAGCCGCGACCACGAGATCGACGGTCAAATCACGCATACGCGCGTTCAAGCGGCCGACCATTCCGAGGTCGAGCATTCCGTAGATCGGGTGTTCAGAGCTTCCGAGAATGAGGATGTTGCCGGGGTGTGGGTCGGCGTGGAAAAAACCGTCCTCAAATATTTGTTTTACGCCAATGCTGATGGCGGTCTCGATCAGCTTATCTGCTGCGAAGCCACTGTGGATCGCATCGTAGACTTTTTTTCCGTCTAGGTACTCAAGAGTAACGACGTATTTGCTCGAACGTTGATGAAAGACGACTGGAAAGCGCGCTCGATTGTCATCGATGAAGTTCTGGGCAAAGCGAGCGGCGTTCTCTGCTTCGATGGCGAAGTCCAGCTCGGCTGTGATGGCGAGATCGAACTGTTGCACCAGAGCGACCGGCGAGTAGATGTGACTTTCGGGAATCGTGCGCTCGATCAATGCAGCGAGGGTGTGCAAAATATCGAGATCGCTCGCGACGGTCTCCGCGATGCCGGGGCGTTGTACTTTGACGACCACATCGTGCATCACTCCGTCTACATCGAGCGTAGCGCGGTGCACCTGCGCCACACTCGCTGCGGCGAGGGGAACTTCATCGAAACTCGAGAACAACTCGGCTAGCGGAGCGCCGAGAGCACGTTCCACCTGAATTCGGACGTCTTCAAAATCGATGGGCGGGGCCCCGTCCTGCAGTTTCTGAAGTTCCACGATCAGACTGGCGGGTAGCAAGTCTGCGCGAGTGGAGCCGATCTGGCCGAGCTTAACAAACGTGGTTCCCAGGTCCTCCAGGACGTGGCGGATCCGTTCCGCGGTGCTCTGGGCTTCGACCTTTCCGGAACCGGTTGTGGGGGGGTCGCTTTCGGCGTCGTCCGCTCCTTTGCGGATGCCCAAGCGACTGACCACCTCGCCGAAGCCATGGCGCACCAGTACGCGCGAAATCGTTCGGATTCGCGCAAGATCGCGGGCGGCGTGAAAGATCGATACCACTAGTGTTTACTCATTCGCCCAGCGGGCACGCGGTCAGCGTACAACGATCAGCGTGCCGGGATCGTATTGTGTTGGCAGAGCGGCTTTCCAACCAGCGGGAAGTGCTGGCCGCGTGAAATGAAATAGACGCTGGGCGTCCTTGGGGGCGAGATTGACGCAGCCGTGACTCTGGCGGTTACCGAAGTTTCGGTGCCAGAAGGCCGCGTGCAGGCCGTAGCCGCCCTTGAAGAACATGACCCAGGGCACTTCCTGCATCGCGTAGAAGCGGCTGGCTTTGTCGTCCTGCAGATTGGTCATGTCGCTGGTCTGCAGCTTTACCCAGATGCGGTGAGTTCCCTTGGGTGTCGCGAGTTCCGAGTCCTTCGCGCCACGTCCGGTGGAGGTCAGCGTGGAAAACACGGCTTCGCTTCCTTCGTAGGCTGTGACGATTTGCGTCTCGGTATCGACGTCGATCCAGCGCTCCCCGGGGCGGGCTTCGGGCGGGGCAGTGGCGGGTCGGGGCACTCGCAGGTCCCGTGCCCGCAACCAGCGATCTTGGCCGACCCGGTACCAATCCTTGGATCGGTGGCTCGATTTTTCGATGACCAATACGGCGCTATGTTTTTTCAACGGCCGCTGGGAACTGCGGCGTCCGCCCGGTTTTTTGAAGATGGTGCCCGACGCGCTCTTGATCCACCCAACCCCAGCAAGCCGATCTTTTCCGATACCTTCAAAGCCATAGGGTCTGGCCATTCGTAGATCTCGCATGGGGATCCACAGACCCTTGGTACTGAGCCCGAACTTTTGGCCGCCGTTCTTCTTTGCGATTTGGCGGATCGCCACGGCGAATCCCGGCTCCAGTTCTTCGTCGGGAGCTTGCTCTTCGGCCAAACTCAGCTGCTCGTAGCCGAGGGAGCCGTCTTCTGCGACGAAGTAGTAGGCGAAGGGCATCCCGTTGGAGAAGAGGTGCGGTCTGCTTCGAGCTGCGAGAGGCGGGGCCGTGGAGTATTCGGTGTGGTCGCCACAAACCCACGCGCTGGGACCGACCATCAACCAGCGATGTTCACAGCCCGGGCCTCGTTGGGCACCATAAAGTGGAAGCAGCGCGCTCTTGCCGGCGGTCCCGCGTCGTGGCGCGCTTCCCCGGGGCTCGTTCAACAGGGGCTCTTCCCAGCGTAGGATACGCACGCTGCGCACATCATGGGGTAGGGGCAAACCCGAGGCTTCAGTCCACGGGGGAGCCTGGGCCGCGATGCCGCTCGACATCGCCAGTGCTGATAGCTGCATACAGCAGTTGACCCGAGCCTTGCGCATACGCCGATTGGGTCCAGGTTGCGGGCGGATCATGGGGCTGAAACGATAGCGCCGACCGACGCTTTACGCCCAGTTTGAGGTGTCGGGGGCGGCGCCCAATGACGTTGGGACCGTTACTTTTGCCTAGGGATGGACAGAACGAACGCCGGCGGCGCTCCCCTGGCGAGCAGAGGCCGGCGGCTCCCAATCGGCGATCAGTGGAACGAAAAGCGTAGCTCGTGATCGCAGACGCGGAACACGTCGCCCTCGTTGACGACTCGGCGCTGGATGCGCTGACCCGCATACTCCACGCCGTTCGTGGAGCCCATGTCGACAATGTAATACTGGCCGTTCAAGAACTCGACCATGGCGTGTTGGCGCGACACGTTCGGATCCTTGATCGTGAGATCGCTGGTCTGTTTGCCGCGGCCGATGATGAAGCGTTCCTTGGTGATTTGGAAACGCTCCCCCATGTAGTAGATCGCCATTTGTTGCTGGCCACCTACGGCGGGAGCGGCGGGAGCGGCGGGAGCGGCGGGAGCGGCGGGAGCGGCGGGAGCGGCGGGAGCGGCGGGCTGGCGGACTGGCGCAGCAGCGACTGCGACCGGGGGGGCTGGCGGCGGTGGTGGAGCTGGCCTGGCTGCGCGACTGGGGGCGGGAGGCGGAGGCCGCCGACTGCCTCGTGCGGCGGGGGGAGGCGCGGCGCCGCCGTAGCTTCCGCCGGGCGGCGGTGGAGGCGGGGGACGCGCCGCAGGAGGCGCTGGCGGTGGCGGCATCGGGCGAGTGGCTGGGGGCGCTGCCGGAGGCGGAGCTGCCGGAGGCGGAGCTGCCGGAGGCGGAGCTGCGGGGGCAGCAGCTGCCGGGGCGACGGGAGGCGGAGGGGTGGAAGACCGGGCGGGTCCACCCCCTTGCATGGACGTACTGCCGAATCCCCGTTGGCGTGCGTACTGCTTCATCGCGTCGTTGAGCAGATAGTCGACGGAGCACTCAAGCTCCCCGGCCATCTGCTCGAACTTGTCCCAGAGGACATCGCGGCACTGGAAATCTCGGGCTGTTTTTTTTGTGTCAGACATCGAACTCGGAGGGGGTGGAGCGGGGCAGCGCCTAGGGGGCCGCCCATTAATCTTAAGGGGACCGCCAGCTTATTTCTTCTTCTTTCCCTTGGTTGCGGCTGCGACGACGACCTTGGGCTTCTCACGCTGTTCCATGGTGGGAATGACACAGTAGCTGACGAAATCACCAACGGTCGACACGCTTCGGGTGGTCTTGCCGACGGTGCAATTCCACTCACAGTCTTTAGCGTTGGCTCCACATTTGGGAATACGCTGACGATCACGCCGATAGGGGGTGACCTTGGAGAGTTGGGTCTTGTTGCCGTGGTAGTAGTAGTAGCCGAAGGCGCTGAGCCGCGCCGGAGCTGGGTACTTCGGATCGGAGAACCGTGACACTAGCACTTCAGGTTTCGGCGAGCCCTTGAGATCGGCCAGCAGCTGCCCGTAGCGCAAGGGTTCGCTGAGGGCGATGCCCTTGGTCTTACCCAATTGGCCCATGAACTCATCCATGTGTTTGCTTTCGCTCATCTTCAACACGAGCTCGGCGGCCACCCAGCGGATCTTCCAGTTTTTGTTACGGAACAGCGCGTACAGGCGATTGATGACCGCCTTGCGCGGCATTTCGCCGACCCGGCGGAGGGCGAGGCTTCGCACCAAATCGGGTGTGTCGTCGGCTCCGGCCAGATTCAATATGGAGGCGAGCTGCTTGGAGTTCTTGCGATCGAGGTGTCCCTCAAGAGCATTGAGCGCCTCGGCCCTCCGTTGTTCCGGCTGGTTCTTATCCAGTCCGTAGGACAGCAAGTGGGCCACGGCAGGCGCTCCGCCGACCTTCTTCATCGAGCGGAACACTCGCATCAACTCTTCTTGGCGATAGCGAGTTAGCTGCTTCTTAAACTGCGATTCTTTGACCTTGATCTTGGACTGCGCGTTGGCTTTTTGTAGCTTGGGGGTGACCCGTTTCGTCCAGGCGGCAGACTCAATGTCCTTGGCCACGTTGACGAGGTTCTTGCTCGCTTCTTCTTTGGTTTGTTGATCGCCGAGTTCTGCGATGAGCCCGGAGATAGCCTGTAGTTTCGAGCCGTCGGGCACGATCAGTTTCGGGAGCCCCTTGGTGCCCTGGGCTCCGAGGAAGCGCAACACCTGCTCCATCCCATACTTCTGCGTGGAGTCATCCATGCGGGCGGTGAACGCCGTCATGGCCCAAGTGACCATTGTCTCTTTGAGTGCCTTTTGCGAGGCCGCATCTTCCACGAGATGGGTGCCCTCGTTATTGAGCATGGCGAAAGCGGCGTCCTTGGCGGGGATAGACGGATCGGTTGTCGCGCTGTCGTCTCCCTTGGCCGCTGCCGGGCGAGACAGTTTCATGCCCTCGATTAAGATAGGCGTCATGCCGGATACGATTTTCAGGCGCTCCGCGGGGGAGAGCACACTGAGGCCGTCCAACAATTTGTCGATGCCCACCTGCCGTCCCGCTCTGGGTCGCATATTGACCAAGCTCATGGCCGCAGCGACTCGCAGATCGTCGTCATATTTGTCGTGAGTCAACACAGCGACCAACTTGGTGGGCCCCCGCTGTGTATTGGCCCAGCGTTGGACGTCGCTGTCCGTCGTCCGGCAGCCCGTTGTTCCCACCCCAAAACTAATCGCAACCGCTAGCATCGAAATCGACCCCAGCCGCCTTGCGCGTTTCTGCCACATCATCGAAATTCCTACCGTTCTCGCAAGTTTCGGCACACAGACTCGGTCTTGCTTCCTCGCAAGAACAACCATCATATGCCCCGTCGGGCACACGGCTCAAGCGCACCCTAAGAATAGTGTAGGTTCTGCTGTGGCCGAAGAATTCAACTGATGTCACGGGGATTGGCAGACCTACTGAAGCGTTTCCGGGTACGAGTCCCGAATCGCGGGGCGGCGGCGGCCACTGAATGAGGTGTAGCGTGGCCGATGGAACTGTCCTTACGCCTGAGTGCGCAGCCAAGCCCACCGCTGATGGCCCGGACGGCTCACCGGTGGGCATGTAGTCATTGTAATTATAGGTAGTTACGGTCTTATTCGGATGTGGACGCGATTTTCTCGTCTCGGGGTGGGCGCATGTGAGATAATGTAGGCATAGGTAGTTATATGAGCTCTCGCCTTTTTGCCCTTCGCACGTCAAAAGAATCCGTCGCTTCCGGACCGGTTGCTGTTTCGCGGCCACGCACTGCGCCCTTACAGGAGGCCGGTGCGCTGTTGTTGATCGCTGCTGCCGTCTACCTCACAGTCTCTCTGTTAAGTCTCCGCCTGGACCCGTCGGATCCGCGGGTGGGAGGCTCCAATTGGGGGGGACCGGTGGGGGCTTGGGTAGCGGGTGTTCTAGCCCGCGGCTTCGGAGCGATTGCGTGGTTGGCGCCTGTGGAGCTCGCGCTACTCGGCTCGCCGTTGTTTCGCGTCGGCGGGAGGCCGATGACTTCTTTGCGTTTCGCCGGCGATTTGGTTTTGGCGATCGTTCTGTCCGCACTGATTTACGTGATCCTGCCGAGTGCGCTGGTGTTCGGTCACGCTCCAGTGGGCGGCAACGTCGGGTTGTTGTTCGGCGAGCTGATGCAGGCTCTGTTTTCCACTCTGGGATCCTTGTTGGTGGGCGGCACGGTGGTGGGACTGATCTTGATCGGGCGCAGCTCGTTTTCGTTTATCGAATTGTGCGACTGGGTCTCACGGATGGCCGGGCTGTTTGTGGAGCACTGCCGCGCTGCCATCGCGCAAATGCGAGGGGCCTGGATCGAGGCGCGGGCATTGCGCAGCGAGCGAGCGGCCGAAGAGGCGCAGCGACAAAAACCAGCCATTGAAGAAAGCCCAGGGGATGCCGTGATTCTGGCGCACCTAGAGGACGATGATGGGGATTGGGTTGCCATCGAACAGACTGGAGCTCCTCCTCTGGCCATCTCGGTTGCATTCCGTGAACGCTGTGAGGGCATCGGGCCGCTGAGTGTCGGCGACCCCTCGGAGAGCGCGACTACGGAGGGGCAGATAGAGACGGAAGTCGTTGAGACGCCTGCAGCTGTAGAGTCTGAGCCTGAGCCGGAAGTTGCCGAGGCTCACGTGGTGGACGAACTCCCGGTAAAAAACATCCGAGTGCTCAGCGCTGAGGTGAAGAAGAAGAAAGCTGTGGCGGCGGATGCGCAAGACGCTGGGTTGAAGATCGTGGACGTCGCGCCAGCACCGATTCAGCGGAGTGTGAAATCCAAACGAAAACGCAAGCGAGACAATTTTGAGCTGCCGGCCACCATACTGCTGGAGGCACCCGACCCTCAGATCGGCGGGCAAATCGACGAGGGACGCGTGCATGAGCTGGCTGCCAAACTCGAGAAAACCCTTCTCGACTACGGCGTAACAGGCACCGTGAAGGACGTGCGGCCCGGGCCCACGGTGACGACCTACGAGCTAGCGCCCCGTGCCGGCACCAAGGTGAGCAAGGTGGCGGGCCTCTCCGATGACTTGGCCCTTGGTTTGTCGCGTAAGGTTCGAATCATTGCGCCCATTCCGGGCAAGAGCCGAATCGGATTCGAGCTGCCGAACGACACTCGTGTGCCCGTCAACTTGCGGGAACTAGTCGAGGATCGCGCGTTCGATAATCTCTCCGAAAAAGTGCCCCTGCCGGTGGTGATTGGGCGGGATATTGTCGGCACCCCGTTCTACGCAGATTTGGCATCGATGCCTCATGTGATTGTGGCCGGCGCGACCGGTGCTGGCAAGAGTGTCGGGCTGAACGTGATGCTTTCCAGTTTGCTATTCAAGCGTACTCCGGACGAGCTGCGCATGTTGATGATCGATCCAAAGGTGGTCGAGTTGGCTCCATTTGATGGCATCCCTCACATGCTGTTGCCCGTGGTAACCGACATGAAACTAGCGGCGGTTGCGTTGAAATGGGCAGTGGACGAAATGGAGCGCCGCTATCAGCTATTTGCTGACGCGGGCACGAAGAATATTTCGACCTACAATGGCTACGTCAAGAAGGTGGAAGCTGGAGAAATCGAGCCGCCTCAGGTGAACGAAGTCGAAGCGCTGGATGCCGACGGCAACACCGTGATGGTGAGTGCCGCTAAAGAAGGCACGGACGCTGTGGTCTTGCCCATCAAGTTGCCGTTCATCGTAATTGTGGTGGACGAGTTCGCGGACTTGATGATGCAGCAAGGCAAAGAGGTGGAGACCTCTGTGGCGCGACTGGCGCAAAAAGCTCGCGCTGCTGGTATGCACGTTATTCTGGCGACCCAGCGGCCTAGCGTTGACGTGATCACTGGCATGATCAAGGCGAACTTCCCGACTCGGATGGCCTATCGCGTGGCCCAGAAGGTGGACAGCCGAACGATTCTGGACGAGATGGGCGCGGAGCTTTTGCTCGGCCGGGGTGATCTTCTGGTCAAGATGAACGGCGAGAATGACACTCGCCGAGTCCAGTGCCCCTTTGTCAGCGAGGAGGAGGTCAACGAATTATGCGATCATCTTCGGGCTCAGGGGTCGCCGGAATACGACGAGGCCATCCTGAAGGCGGCTGAAGAGGATTCGGATGGCGAAGAATCCGATGAAAAATTGGATGCTCGTTACGACGAGGCCGTGCAGATTGTCGCGGACACCCAGCGTTGCTCGACATCCTGGCTCCAGAGGAAAATGACCATCGGCTACAATCGAGCGGCGAAAATCGTCGAATCGATGGAAGTCCGGGGCATCGTCGGTCCGCCGAACGGTGCGCGAGAACGTGAGATCCTGGTCCAGGGACATTGAGCTGGGAGAGCGGCCAGGCCAGAATTGTCCGCGGATCCCGGTTGGGTGGCTTATGGAAAAAGCTCGGCTTAACGAAGCGCTTCGACGGCGATCCGGGATATTGAATAATTGGCTTGGCGGTCCCTAGTGGAAATTTCCCGCGACAAGTTTGCTCGTTTTCTCGGGTACCCGCCACAGGCCAAAGGTTCCATAATGAGGGCTGAGTAGCGGTGGGCAAGTGAGCGAGTTTCCTGATCCTTTAGACAGCGACGCCGACGATGTCGTGTGGGCGATGCAGACCGCCAAGGTCCAATGGAAACGCGGCTCTACAGCAGATGCCATCGTGTGGCTCCAGCGAGCGATCGATGCGGCTAACTTGGCGGGGGATGCATTCCGCGCCACCGAGTTAGCCGCGGTCATTACGGCGATGACCGACGAAATGGTGCGGGCCTCCATCGCCCCGCCCGCTCCTCCGGATATGGACGAGGGGGGAGACGATGTCGATGATCTGATGTCGGAGGATACAGCGCTCTCTCTCGACATTCCAATCAGCATGGATAGCTTCGGGGATGAAGACGGCCTGGAGCCGGCTCCTGCACCCGTCGGTGATTCACTCCCACCGATCATGGCACCGACCGCGGGCAATGGCGCTGCGCCGAAAAGTGCCGCGCCCAGAGCCGGGTCGACACCGCCGATCCTCGCTCCACCGGCTCCGAGGCAACGGATGTCCTCAGCACCGCCGCCCATTCTTGGGGGTAGACCGCCGTCAGTGATGCCGTCGGTGCCGCCGCCCCCGCCGCCGCGAATGAAATCTGGCAGGCCGCCGCCGCCTCGGAGAAATGCGACACCTGAGTTGGCTGCCTCCAGCATGGGGCCACGCGTACGAGCCCTTCAGGACAGCGGTCACGAATTCAATCTCGATGAGGCACTCGATTCCCGCGAGCCTGACGACTACTACGGAGCGCACAATTTGCCGGGAGGCGTAGCTAAGCCTCCTGCCGCTCCGTTCGCCGCTCCGCCCGCTGCGGTGCCGGCGCCGGCGGTTGTTGCGACGGCGCCAGCGGCGCCTGAGGTAGCGGAGGCGGTGGTATCGTCCGCTCCGCCGGCGGCAGCGCTCCCTGTCTCAGACCAGGACCTCCAGGCACCTTCGGAGACAGAGCACGTCTTGCCCGCTTCCAGCGAGGCTGATGAAGGGGTTACCGTGGAAGGCGTTCGTCTATACGAAGTCCCCGGCTTCGAAGACTTTCCAGAGGACGCCCAACAAGCGTTGGCAAATGCCGCCGTGATCCAAGAGCTAGCCGAAGAAGAAGAGGTAGGAACCTTTGGGGCTGCCCTGGTGATTGCAGGCAGCGTTGGTGTGATGGCTACGGTCAGTGATTTTGCTGGCAGTGTGGCCGAGGCAGGACAAGTAGTGTTCACCGCTGGGAGTCTCAGCGAGGCTGTCACACTTCGCGTGGTGGCGAGCAGTCCGGCAACTCGAGTCGCTATTTGGGATAAGAAGATTTTGGACGAGCACATGGCGGCTTGTCCTTGGGTGGCGGATGAACTGCACGCCGTAGGCGATCGCTTTCAGGCGCTGGCAGGCGCGACTCTCGGTCCGCTCGGCGATCAGCTGGATGACAGTCTTCGTCGGATGGTGACGGACCGCATGCAGATAAAATCTCTCGATGCCGCCGACGTCGTGATCGAGGCGGGTAAGTCCATTCCAGGATTGCACGTGCTTGGCGCGGGCTATTTGGAGCTGGTGGATGACAGTGGCGAAGTCGTGGATGAGGTCGGAATGGGTGACTTGGTATTCGCCTCCGACGTGCTCTCCGGGACCCATGCGCCGTACACGGCTCGGGCCGGCGAAGGCGGGGCACTGATCCTATTCATGCCGCGGATGGACTGCCACGAACTCATGTTGAGCGTGCCTCCGCTAATGGAAATTCTCGTCAGCTAAGCCCCGATCCTGTTCAGGATTGGCGACCATCAAAAAGGGCGCCCGCGAGGAGCGGTGTCGCTAGCCGCCCAGCTCCCAGACGAGTTGTTGGTGCCCTTGGGCTCCGGCGAAGCGGAGCCCGAACCATTTGGCGTCCGGGGCGATGCTCAGGGATCCGTCTTTTCGTCGAACTGGGAAGCGGATGCGGTGGGCGACACGCCACACGTTCGTGTAGGGAAAGTAGGTGGTTTCGATGGCGCCCGGGCGGCGCACGACCTCGATTTCGAGGGGAGCGGTTTCGTTCCCCTTTTCGTCGATCAGCCGGATGATCCACGCTGCGTTTTCACGGGTCAGATCGGACCAATCGTGTCGCTGCGCGTAGAGGGCGACGTAAAATTGGTGGTGCGATTGCGTCTCGGCGAGGGTGCGTTCCAGCAGCGTGGTGCGTTGGTCCACCGTCAGGCGATAATCTTCGGCGTAACGAACGGCGTAGGCCCAGCGAAAATCCCAAGACTCGAAGGTCGAGGTGGCGGTCAAAAAATCGTTGAGCTCCTTGAATACGAACAGCTGCTTGGAGCGCGTCCAGTGTTTGAGAACGTATTCGTAGTCGGTCGCAACATACTCGCGTGCGCCGGGTGAGAGATTCACCCGTGGCGTGGTGCAGGACACGCTGAGGCTCAAGCCCAACAGAATCGGGAGACTGTGGAAGGGGAATCTGCGGAGCGGGAAGCGGCAGGGCATAGATAGCTCAGGGAGATAGCTCAGAGAGATAGCTCAGGGACGGGTCGCGTGTTGTCGGCTTGCCGAGCTATCGGCGCGTTCCGTGTCGGTAGTCTATCAGTCGCCGAAGTGCTTGACGTCGAAGATCGTGACCACGAAAATTAGCGCCAGCAGCATGAGCAGCCCCACCATGTGGACCCGAGCCTCCATGCGCGCGTCAGCTTGTCGTCGAGCGACGGCCTCGTAGCCCAGGAACATCAGTCTACCCCCGTCGAGGGCGGGGAAGGGCAGGAGGTTGAAGCCGCCTAGATAGGCGCTGAGGGCACCCAGGAAGCCGAGATACACGTGCAGCCCCAAATCCGCAGCTTTGCCCGCGACCTTGACGATTCCGACCGGACCGGCAAGCTCGGGTTTTTCTTCGCCGGTTGCGAATCGCGAGAGCGCCACCACGAGGCGTTTGACGACAAGTGCGGGGAATATCACGGATTCTTTAGCCGCTTCTTGCACGCCCATCGGAACGAACTTGAGCCGGCTGGACACCTTGATCCAGCCCCCTTGTCCGCCCTTCTTCGTTTCCGGCGTGATCTCAAGAGTCTTGCGCTTGCCCTTACGGAGCACGACAACCTTGAGCTTCTTGTTCGGGCTCCTCAGGATGATCTGACGCATCTGCTCGAACTCGACGATCTCTTTGCCGTTGATGTTCACCACCTTGTCGCCAGACTTCATCTTGCCGACGGCTGCCGGGCCGTCCTTGTGCACCTTGACGGTGGTGCTGGGCGCTTCTTTGCCGCCGATCATGAAGGCAGCGAAAAACAACACCGACGCAAAGAGGTAGTTCGCCAGCGGTCCGGCCACGATGGTAGCGATGCGGGCCGTCAGAGTCGCGTTGGCGTAGCTTCCCTTGTCATTGGGGTCGTTGTCCTCGAAGGGATTCATCCCATCGAC
Source organism: Polyangiaceae bacterium (assembly GCA_013214025.1). Lineage (GTDB taxonomy): Bacteria > Myxococcota_A > Polyangia > Polyangiales > Polyangiaceae > JABSRN01. Next base: position 76,411 of record JABSRN010000037.1, on the reverse strand, counting down.
TTGCACGTAGGCGAAGAACGGGATCAGTGCGATTTGGTACGTGGTGTCGCTCCCCCGAGGCTGGTGCCGCCAAAGGGTGGGGCCAAAGCCGATGCTGAATCGCAGCACCCGCATGCCGAAGGCGCGGGCCACCAGGTGGTGTCCCCCTTCGTGCACGACCATCAGCAGGCCAACGCCGAGGACGGCTACGAGAATCGCGAACAGGCTCATGTTTACAGCTTCGGTACAGTCTACCGAGTCCCACGTGGCGCGCGCCAGGGGCGCGAGTCGAATCCGTCATTTGTGGGGTCTTCCGGCCGTTCGTACACGTGATATGGCCCCTCCCACCGGCTTTTTTGCGGCTGCCGGAAGCTTCTCCCCCGGCCCCTCTGCGCGCGCGCGCAGTTGTTGCTCGGCCCCCGCGGCGCTGCTAGCTTGCGCCGCCTCCTGGTGTGCCGTTTCACGCCGGAACGATTTTCGGTTCGAGAGTCCGATTTCCGGGCCCGACGCCTCAAAGGTACTAGCAATGACACAGTCAACCCCCCCCGGCGGTCCGGGCATGGCCCAAGCGACCAACCTCAATATTGGCGGGGGAGCCGCGATAGTGGCTCCCGCCTCGGCGTTTACTACGGGGATCCCGCAAAACGCGCTGGTGGTGTTGCCGCTAAAGCCGCCCGATGATCTTGAAGCAAAGATGAAGGATGGCGCTGTCGCGCTCGACTTGGCGGAGATGTGGAAGCTGCTCGGCTTCAACGGGCCCGCGGTCCAGGTGACGGACGCCCAAGGGCAGCCGATGATGATCGGCCTGGACGATCTCATCGCGGGGCTCGAGAAAAACTATAACGAGAATAGCGATGATCTGAACGCCGCTCGCATGTTTGTGAACGAGTTGATGAAGCACAAGCGCTTCGAAAAAGCCGAGGCCGTGCTGGCGAAAATTGTCGCTGGCGGAGGCGGAGGCGAAGACTGGCTGGGGCTGGGTGTCGCGCAGCTGAATCAGGAAAAATGGGAAAAGGCCGAAAGCACCTTGAAAGGCGCACAGAATCTCTTGCCCGGTAATTCGGTGCCGTCTCTGCATCTGGCCAAGTGTTTCAAGGGCCAGGGCAAAACCGACGAGGAGCGCAAGATGGTCGAGCGGGCTATCAGTCTCGCGACCAACTCCGTCGAAGCTTGGGCTTACCTCTTCTCCTTGCTCAAGGAAGCTGACGGTGAAGCCGCCGCATTGAAGAAGATCTCAGAGCTGGCCGGGGAGGAAGCCAATAAGGGCACCGCGGCTCCGTTTGTGGCCGTACAAGGCTTCTTCGCCAGCGACGAGAAGACTCGGGACAAGGCGCTGGAGTGGGCCAAGATGGCTGTCGATCGCGCGCCGAACGACAGTTTGGCTTTGGTCTGCCTCTCTGCCCTCTATGGGCAGATGGGCGACTTGCAAAAGGTCATCGAGGTGCTGAAGGCCCACGAGGCGAAGATGGTTCGCGACGTGCGACTCGCCCACAATTACTTCGAGGCGCTTTTCCAGGCTCGCGAGTTCGACAAGGTCACGAAGTTTCTCAACGCGCTGTCCGGCTCCCCCAATACCGAGGTCAAAGCCTTTGCGGTCGAGCGCTCTCGCATGCTCGCGCAGTACTTTCAGCAGCAACAGCAGCAGCTCAAGCGGTAGCCGCTCCTCAGCTGCGAACGCTCCCTAGATGCGGGAATTCATTATTATAATACAGATTTAGGGGCGTGCCGGGGCGTGTACCGTCCTCACTCCGTCGGCAAGCTGTCGCCGTGCGGTTTGGTCTTGCTTGAGCAAACTTGCAGCCTTGTTGGCCCAACGTTGCCATCGCGGGCACACCAGCTCTCAAGGTGAAGTCAGGCGACGTTTTTTCAGGCCGTTATCGGCTCCTCCGACCGTTGGCATCCGGCGGAATGGGGGAAGTTTGGGCAGTTCGAAACCAGCTGACCAATCGCGATTTCGCGGTGAAGTTCTTGCTGCCGGAGTTCTGGAATAACGGCGAAGCCTTCGAACGCTTTCTGCGAGAAGCGGAGACGACTGGCAAGCTTCGCCATCCCGGCATCGTGGATGTCTTCGATGTTGCCCAGACGGACGACGGGCGGCCGTACATCGTCATGGAGCTGTTAGCGGGGGAAGAGCTGGGCTCTTGCCTCGACCGGGTGGGAACTTTGGCGCCGCTGCGGGTAGCTGAGTACTTCTCTCAACTCTCCGGCGCCCTGCAGTTGGCGCATCGCGCTGGGGTGGTGCACCGCGATTTGTCGTCCGCCAATGTCTTTTTGGCACGCGGGGACGCGGCGGGAGAAATCACCCCGAAGATCCTCGATTTTGGCGTGAGTAAGATCATGGGTCCTAGTGTGGTGGAAGAGCTTACGGGGCATGGCGCGGTGCTCGGCAGCCCCTCCTACATGAGTCCCGAACAGGCCTGCGGTGCGGACGCCGTCGACGAGCGCACAGACGTGTGGTCTCTGGGAGTGCTGATGTACCGCTGCTTGAGCGGGACCATGCCCTTTCATGCAAAAAACTACAACGCACTGATGGTCGCCGTCATGACGGAAACTCATCGTCCCCTTGTGGAGCTCGTGCCTAGCGTGGACTCCGAGCTGGTGGCACTCGTCGGGCGCTGCCTGATTAAGGACCGTAATGATCGGATCGGTAGCGCTGGGGAACTCAGCGCACGTCTCGGCGCGATCACCCGGAGGCTGGCGACGGAAGCTTCGGACTGGAGCCGCACCCCCAAGCGACGCGTCACGGATCGAGTTCCTTTGGCCCCGCCCGACGATCGTCGTCGGCTTCCTTTCGGGCGCCGCGATCAAGCGGACGATGGTTCGCCATTTCAGCCATTTTTCGGTCGATCGAGCGTTCAAGCCGCGATTCTTGCGAGCGTGTTGGTGTTGGGCGTGTTTCTGGGTCGGTGGAACTCCACGGGCGAGAGCGAGACCCCGACCGACATGGCTGCCGAGCTGCCGGGTAGCCTTTCCGCGGCAGATGAAACCCTGAAGATCTTCAGCCCGAGCGACCTTCCGCTGGCGGAACCCGAGCCGCCGGCGCGTGTAGCCGACAATGAGCCGAACCTGGGCCGAGCGGTAGCCCGCGGCACCTTGCGGCGCTGATTCGTGAGCACGGCGAAGAGACACAGCCCCGCCCGTGAGCTGCCAGTCTGTGTGTCACGCACTGCGTTGTGCTGGCAGCTGACGAGAGAACCACCGTGCTGACTTTCTGGGTCGCGGTGCTCACCGCGTTGTGCTTTTCGTTTCTTTGTTCGGTCTCTGAAGCGGTGCTGCTCAGCGTCAGTCACGCGGAGATCGACTCTCTCGGCGAAACGCGTGCCGCCAAGATTCTGCGCGAGTTCAAGAAGAGGATCGACGCGCCGATCGCATCGATCTTGGTGGTCAATACGATCGCTCACACAGTTGGCTCCTCCGTTGCCGGCGCTACCTACGGCGAAGTATTCGATCCATCCACGTTGTGGATCTTCAACACGGTCTTCACCATTTCAATACTGATCTTTACGGAGATCATTCCGAAGACTCTCGGTGTAACGCAGACTGCGCGCCTGGCGACGCCTGTTGCATTGTTTGTACGAAGCCTCCGCGGGCCTACCAGTATCGTAACCTTCTTCACCCATAAGTTGGCGAGGGTGCTCACTCGCGGCAAACGAAGCCCTGTTACCTCGTTGAAGGAAATTCGCTTGCTGACGTCCCTCGGCAGGACCGAAGGTGTACTCGGTGCCCGAACTGCGGACCTCATCGAAGGGGCTTCGATGCTGCGGGATCTCAAGGCACGCGACGTGATGGTGCCACGGGCGGGAGTGGTGTTTCTGAGCGGACGACGCACGCTCCACGAGAATCTGTTCGTCGTGCGTCGCTCGGGTCACAGTCGCTTCCCCTATTCGGAGAAGGGCGATCTCGATCACATTGACGGCATCGTCCTCGCCAAAGACTTGATGTTTCAGCTTCACGACACGCCGGAGGATCCCCGGTGGGAGAGCTTGGTCGGCAAACCCATTGTGGTGGCCTCGGCGATTCCGCTCGAACAACTCTTGCGGAAGTTTCAGGATGAACGGCGACACCTGGCGATCGTCCTGGACGAGTACGGGGGCACTCAGGGGTTGGTTACCCTCGAAGATGTGCTCGAGGAAATCGTCGGTGAAATCGAGGATGAGAGTGATCGGGTGGATCCGTTCATCATCAAGCGTACCGACGGCACATTGATTTGCCGGGGCTGGGCGGAAGTCCGCAAAGTGTTGCAAGAGTTCGACGTGGACGACGAGGTCGAGTCGATCACTGTGGGCGGCTTGGTGGCTGAAGAGGTGGGCCGCGTGCCGAAACCAGGAGACATCGTGAGGTTCGGTCACCTTCAGCTCGAGGTACTGGCGGCGTCTCCTCGCCGCGCGGAGCGTTTATTGGTCCGGTGTATGGCTGAGCCAGCCCCTCGTCCCAACTCCGATCGGTCTAAGCCAGATTCTTCCAGCTAGACCCCGTTGACAGGGGCCCGCGAGCCGAACATATTCGGCCCGAAATGGTGCTCGATTATCGGACTGTTGGGCTTATTGCTGTCGCTCTAAGCGGCGTCGTCGCTTGCGAGACAGCAGACGAAGTTGTGGAAACCCCGGACGCGAATGTCGGTGGCTCGTTGAACGCAGGCGGTGCCGCTGGCTCAGCGGCTGTGGACGCCGGAGATGGCAGCTCTGAGAGCGGTGCGAACGGCGGCTCTGGCGGTGCCGGAGGTAATTCCGCGGACGCCTCCGTAGAAGCTGGGCAGGGCGGTGCGGATTCTGCGAGCCCCGCAGATAGCGGGAAACCGGACGTGGTCGTGGTCAGCGATGCTGATCTGCGCGCGAGAGAATGCACTGACTTCTGTGACGCTGTCGCGGCAGCATGTACGGGCGATAACTATTTTTATGACTCCCTCGCGCACTGCTACGACATCTGCTTGGATCTCCCGGCAGATGTTCTGAACTGCCGATGGATCACTCACTTGTCTCAGGCAGTGGGTGACGCTGGCACTGAGATCCACTGCCCGCATACGGCGGGTATCAATCAATGCGTCGACGAGTGAGTTGAATTCCCCCAGGCTGGTCACGGGATGGTTCTGGTCGGCCTGTCCCGCATCCATCCTGCGGAGGGGTTTTGAACGGGCGACGCTGGGGTGAGCGGAAGGCCTTCCCAATTCGCGAGCAATCGCACCCCCAAGCGGTGATCTAGACCGACAGCCTGCCGCTGGACGAGCTCATGCTTATAGAATTGTTGCTGGCGTTCCATCCCCCTGCCCCTATGCTGGTGCGTCGGCAGCACGGGCCAGTTCCTCCGCGCGTTTTGTCCGGCAATTTGTCTAGAACTCGACAAGACTAAAGAATCCATGCCTTTAAGCTAGGTCACGGGCTGTCCTAGCTTGGGCTCTAGAATATTGACATCTGAACAGCCGCCCAGTAAAACACTGAACAGATAGTCATGGAGCACTGAACAAATGGACGACAAAGAGAAATCAAAGGCCCTCGAGCTCACCCTAGCGAACATCGAGAAGGAATACGGCCGGGGGGCCATTATGCGGCTCAGCGGTAACGAGTGCATCGGCGGGGATATCCCCACCGTGCCGACGGGTTCCCTCGGTTTGGATGTCGGGCTCGGCATCGGCGGGTATCCCCGCGGCCGGATCATGGAAATTTACGGACCGGAGTCGAGCGGCAAGACGACGATGACGCTGCACGCGATCGCCAGCGTACAAAAGGCCGGTGGTGTGTGCGCCTTCATCGATGCCGAGCACGCCCTCGACGTTACCTACGCGCGCCAGCTAGGCGTCAAGACGGACGATCTGCTCATCAGTCAGCCGGACTACGGCGAGCAGGCTCTTGAGATCGCTGAGATGTTGGTGCGATCGGGAGCGGTTGAACTGATCATTGTCGATTCGGTCGCGGCGCTGGTTCCGCGGGCGGAAATCGAAGGCGACATGGGCGCTTCCCACGTTGGTTTGCAGGCGCGGCTGATGAGCCAAGCTTTGCGCAAACTGACGGGGTCGATCAATCGCTCGAAGTGCACGCTGATGTTTACGAACCAAATTCGTATGAAGATCGGCGTCATGTTTGGCAGCCCGGAGACCACCACGGGTGGTAACGCTCTCAAGTTTTACTCTTCGGTTCGGTTGGATATCCGTCGCATCGGCGCCATCAAGGAACAGAGCAAGGACAAGAAAGGGGATATGGTTGTTGTCGGCAACCGTACCCGCATCAAGGTCGTCAAAAACAAGATGGCGCCGCCTTTCCGTGAGGCGGAGTTCGACATTCTGTACGGCAAGGGTGTTAGCAAGTCCGGAGAGATCTTGGACATGGGCGTGGACATCGCCGTCGTACAGAAAGCCGGCGCTTGGTACTCCGTCGATGGCGAGCGCATCGGGCAGGGGCGCGATAATTCACGCACCTATCTCGAAGAGCATCCCGAGCTGATGGCGAAGGTCGAACAAAAGATTTTGAAGCATCACAAGATCGGTCCTTACGCCCGAGAGGATGAAAAGTCAGATGACGCTAAGGGCGAGGCCACCGCAGCTGAGGGCAAGGGTGGCAAGGAAACAAAGGCCAAGGCAGAGGCCAAGTCGAAGCCCAATGGCACAGGCCGGGCTGCTGCTGCCAAGCGCGGTGCGCGTCCCAACTGATCGCGCCTTGCCGTCAGACTGAAGAGGTCTGCTCGCGAACAGACACGCTCCGGATCCGGGCGTGTCTGTTTCCCGTTTGTGGCGTCCGCAAACAGACATGCTGTCGATCGGCGGTCAACAGATTGGCTACATCTCCAGGGCGAGCCCGAAGATCCAACTGCTGTCCCCGACTTGCATCTGGGAGCTGTCGAATCCGTCGAGATCTCGCATGGTGTACTCGGCAAAAACGTACGAGTTGTTGATGCCCGAGTTTTCGTCGATCTGTACCGCGGCTGTGGCGTCAAAGGGATCGAGCAAAAACATCAGGCCTAGGGCGAGGTGAGTGCCGTAGGAGACATCGCTGGCAACGATGCCCTCCTCGGAGTGCAGCACTCCGCGGTCGTCCGTCACCCGCCAGATTGCGTAACCTAAGCCAGCTTTACCGTAGGGCACGAGAGGCACCGGGGTTTCCCGCGCGAGAAAATCTACGCGTAGCACGCCTACGAGGCTCATGGGGTAGAGCGAAAAGGTATTTTCCTCACTGGTTGGCTCGCCGGTTTCGCCGATGCCGCTGCCTCCGAGCTTAGTGTAGCTGAGGCCGAAGCCCGCTCCAAGGCTGGCGAACTGACCGACTCGTAAGAACTGCCAGTCCACCTCAAAGCCGATGATGTAGCGGTCGTCGTTGCCAAAGACTTGGGCGAAGGCTCCGTCTTCGACTCCGCCGTCCACCTCCGGCAGGTACTTTCCGATGCGCAACTCGAAGGCGGCGTTTTGTGGGGAGGACGGCAGCACACGGTCATCGGTGTTTGGCGTGTTCCAGTCGTCTCCCATTTGGGCCCATGCGGGGGTGGCGCTGGCCAGCAGGCAGCCGACCAGCGCGGAGCGGAGAAGAGCTTGAGATGTCATGACTGGCTCCGGCGACGTGCGGTGAAGAGAACAGCGCCTAGGGCCAACAGTGCCGCGAGCGCTGAGCGGCTGGAAGCGAGGGGGCGATGGATCGAACAGAAACCGCCGCCGCCGACCCCTCCCGCGTCCTTGTAGAGTTCGAAGAAGTCGTTGACGACCATGGGGGTGGCGCATTCCACATTCGAAGGGAGACTTTCATTGCCGTTTTGATCGACGGCGACCATCACCACCGCATACTCGAGACCGATGGTGAGGTGATCGTCGGTGCTGGGACTGCTGGCTTCGCTGGCGCTGATTTTACCGCAGAGATCAGCGTCCGTTGGTGGGGTGCTGAATGCGCAACCACCGGTTGTTGTCGTGATGGTGGTCTGAGTATCGGTACTGGACTCCGTGCGGCCGCCGTCCGCAATGCCGCCGTCCTCGCTGGTGCCGGCGTCCGAGACAGCGGTGTTTGTCGTGCCGGAATCGAGGGTGGTAGTGGTAGTCGTGGTCGTGCCCTCGGCCTCGGTGGGGCGGCAGTACAGTTTGTATTCTAGATTGGTGCCGTTGGTCGGAGTCACAGCCAGGTGGATGCGCTCTTCGCCGGCGTTCGCGGTGACGATGACCGGGGCGGCGGGTGCCCCTAGATCGAAACCGAAGCCGTCGGTGCCGACGTAGGTAGGCTCAGCGATGATGGAGCCGTTTAGAATGAAGAAAATTCGAACGGACGCTGACGTCGTGCCCGTGCCACCGCTGCAGTCTCCTTCGGGCACCAGTTGGGAGGCGGTGAGGCTGTGGAAGTCGGTTTCCAGTGATTGGATGAAGCTCGTCGGACTCCAGCAGTCGGAGGTGTCCTGCTGCGCTGTCGTACTGCAGTCCTGTGTACCTTCGCCCACCCAGACTTCGATATCGGATTCTCCGGCAGGGGAGACCGTGAGCTCGAACTCGAACTCGATGTTGTCGGTGCAGTCCTGCTGGTTGACGAAGTAGGGCTTGTAGGTGCGGGTCTCGCTGCGCTCGGGCGAGCCGTCACGGATCTTGGCCGTGAGGGTTTGAGCAGACACCGAGCTGCTAAGCAGGGTGAACAGGAGGGCGCAGCAAATCGCGACGGCACGAGTTATGGAAGTAAGGGGGCGTTGACCGCACATCGTGGCCGTTCTTTGAGCACAGAGCGTGCCAAGGAGCAAATGCGAGCTCGGGACGAAGGCACCCCATCCAGCAGCGTTGGTATGGTTGAAACATCAGGCAGATATGGCTGATTTCGAGTGCCGGGCAGCGGACTCGAACGGATCGAAATGCCGGGAGCTCCGGCCTTGTGGCCGCCAGCTGCGGCGACTCAGTCAAGCTGACGTCGTCCGCCCCCCGACTGGGACAATCTGACAACTGAAAATGGTGGGCAAAGTGCCCGCGGTCGGCGACGCAGAGCCCTCGGAGGCACGCCGTAGGAAGACGCCAGGAGTCAAGCTGGCGGGAGCAGGCGCGCGGCTCCTGGCTACAGGCGGATGTCGACGTGGGTTCGCTTGCGCAGTCCGTCCAACCATTGGCGTCGGGCCTTCTCCATTTTGTTCATGTAGACGCGCTGGTGGATTTCGCGTTTCGACGCCTCGTAGGCGGGCAATTGGCTGGCTTCTCGCTCGATCAACTGAATGACCACAAGTTTAGGTCCCGTGGAGATTGGTGCGCTGGTCTCGCCAACTTCGAGCTGAGAGATCAACTTGTCGATGCTCGGAGCGAACTTGCCGGGCGCCATTTTCGGCAGCAGTCCACCGGCGCTCCGTGTGCTTTTGTCGTCGGAGTGACGCCGGGCCAGGGTTGCGAAATCGCTTCCGTCCTGCGCTTGCTTCGCGATGCTTGCGGCAAGCTTCTTGGCGCCAGCCGCTTTGGGATCCAAACTGATCATCGCGATGCGGAAGGGCAATCTTCGGCGTTCGTCGAGCACCATGGCGCGGTAGGAGGCGTGCAGATCTGCCTCGCTGACGCGGATCCGGCCTTGGACACGTAGGTTGATGAGCTTGGCTTCTAGCAACTGTTGGTGAAGTTCTTTTCGGTAGTCCCGGGGACTGAGGCCGGTGGATCGCGCTTCGTCGAGCAGTTGTTTCACGGTCAGTTTGTTCTGCTTGGCGACCCGTTTGAGAGCATCGTCGACTTCTTGAGCGGTCACACCTAAACGCGCTTTGTTGGCGGTTCGGTGCTGCAGCTCTTCGTCGATCATTCGGTCCAACAGGCTGGAATACAGCTGGGAAACAGCAGCCGTTCGCGGAGCCCCGGGCGGGACTTCCCGGTGAATTCGGGAGAGAAAGGGTTTGGCTCGTGTGCGCAGTTCGCTCAGCAACACCGCGCGTTGTCCAATCACCGCCACCACTCGTTCCACCACGGTCGCCTGCGCTGTGAGGCTGAGCAGCACGATCGAGGCGACCACCGCGGTGATGCAGCCGATATGGCACAGCCTGCGCGCCGTTTTCAGGGCGAGAGGGGACTGGGGGGGAGTGGGCTGAGCTTCGTTCATCGGGGGGGGGCTGGCGTTGGTGTGGACTGGGCGCTGTTATCGATGGATTGTTGTCGAAGTGTAGCGGCGATGCGTCAAATGCATGGATGCATGAGCTACCCTAAGGATTAGCGGCGCATGTGCTCGCGGGCAGCAGAAGTGACGTAGAACCCTCTCGGCCAATGCCGGTAGTAGCTTGCGGATAAAACGGCGCTGCCGTCGCCCGGGTGCACCTCGTCGTTCAGGCGGCCGATCACACGCAGCAGTGAGCCGGGGCCGACGCTGTGCTTGCCGATATCGTCATCGGTCGATAGCTGGAGATCGGCGTGCATCGTGGCGTGGGCTCTATCTCCGACGGTGACACGACAACTGTCCTCGGACCGGGTCTCACAGAGATTTCGTGGTTCCAAGCTGCGCACGCTGAGAGTGATGTCGGTTTTTCCTTTTTGTCCGGTGTTGCGCGCCGTGACGACTCCGAACAACGTGACAGATTTGGACTTCCAGCCTTCGGGATCGCGAGCTGCCATTACCGGATCGTAGGCGACTGCGCCTTCCAGCGCGTCTTCCTCATCGGAAAGCGGCGAGTAAATACGAGAGTGCCCGTAGACCCCGCTAGAGCAACCCCATGCTGCGCTGATGCACAGCGCAAAAATAGCGCTTCGGCGAGTCATTGCCGAGTCGACTATCATGGAATTTCAGCGAATTCATCCGCGCTGTGTCGATCGTGGGAGCTCGGCTGGCCGCAGGTATTTCTGCGCAAGAAGCGGTGGATTCCGCTTGCCTCGGCTGGCGAGCGGTTCACGCCGCCCCGCCGAGGGCGCGAATTTGGTGGCGTCGGCGGAGGGCTAGTTCGAGTGCGAGCAGTGCGAGTAGAGCGAGGGCGAACTCTCCAGAAGCGTCCACCAATGCCCGCGGACCGGTGGCGGAGCTGTCGGATTGGGCCGTGGGCACGTCCTGGGGTGGGTCGATGATTTCGGCGGCCGATAGGACCACCAATCGCTGTTGGGTCTCTTCCTTCAACGAAATTTCGTAGACGCCGTGTTGTTCCGGTATCGCGACTCGCCCCACCGCTCCCGTGTCGCAAGCGGGGTCGGATTCTGGGCAGCTCGCCGAACTCCGCTGTTGCAGTTCTAAGGTACCCTGAGGTCCTTCGATTTCGATGGAGCCCGTGGCGGGAAAGTGCCAGGGCTCGCCAGCGGGGGTCCGACGCGGGCCGCGGCGAAGCACCGCTTGGTCGATGGAGTCGGCGAGCAGCGCGACGAAGGCGGGTCGCAAGCTGAAATCGCTTTGGCGTAGCGATGCTGGGAGACCGATCGTGACGACTTGGCCGCTGCCGAGTTGTCGTCGGAGGGCGAATGGTACCTGATCGTCCCAACTTCCGATGACCTCACTATCGGGCAGCTCGGCGCCGTCCAGGCGGGATCGGCCCTCACGCGCGATCTGGTCGAGGCTCCTGGCCTCGACCCCGAGCCAAGCCAAGGAGGGAGCATCAATGCGAAACTCGGAGCCCTTTTCCCAGCGGGGCGCACCGATCAGAAAGGGCTCCAGGTTGGTGGATAGCTGCGCCGTGGATGCATTGGGACCCAACAGGCCGAGCAGTACTCCCCCGTGTTTGAGGTAGTTGTCGAGGGCTGCGCGGGTGTTGGGATCGAGGCCCGCAGGGTCGTCTACTATCAGTAACGCCAAATCTCTCAGCTGAGCGCTGTCGTCGGGAACGAGGCCCAAGGGACGAATTTCCACATCGCGGTTGAGCGCCGCTATCGCCTGTTCGATCACGGTTGCGCCGCCCGTCATCGGCGTCGCATGGGCGGGATCGGCGACGACGCCGATGATTGTGACGGGAGCACCGGGGAACACGTCACAATCGTCGTCGTCGGTGAGACTGTCGGTTCCGCTGATGCTGAGCGTGAATCGCCCCTCTGCGTCCTCAAGGTCTAGCGTGATCCGTTGCACGCCGGCCCGAGCCTCCAAGGGGTGGGAGTTGAGCACGGCTTCGGGTCGCAGCACCCCGGGAAGCTTGGCGGCTCCCCGTTGCCCGGAGCGGAGGCTTCGTAGTTCTAGCGTTCGCCCTTCGCTGGCTTTGGGGTCATTACAAGCGACCACCGCTCGAATCCGCTTGTTATCCAGGGCAGCTTCCACGATCCCGCAGTTGGCGGCACTTGTAGTCAAGGAGGAGAGCGGTGACCAAAAGCCTCCCGGCGACCTTCTGTGAGAGCCCGCGAAATCGCTGAAAGCGACCACGCGTTTGTCGATGTGGGGCAAATTTTGCAGTGCTGCGTGGGCCATGCCGAGGGCCCGATCCACGTCGCTGGAGCGGTCGCTTGCGGAGAGTTGGGCGAGTAAATCGCGCGCGCGGCCTAGATTGCTCGTATGGCTCAGCGCCACCCGTGCGGGTTTGCCCGCCAGCACAATAGATACCGAGTCCCCCTCGCGTGCGCTGTCCAGTATCTCCTCCGCGGCCGCGATCGAGATCGCGAACCTCGTGCTCCCGTCGGCGGTTGTACTTTTCATGCTCATGGAGTCGTCGATGAGGATGGCGAGGGCTACGGAGGCGCCGCTGTCTCTGGAAAGACTCAGTCTTGAGCAGCGGGTCAAGGGAGTGGCACCGAGCATCGCCAGTCCGCAGATCATTAGCGCTCGAACGAGCAACAGCAATCGGTCTCGAGATTGGATCTTTTTCTTTGTCGCTTGAACGGCCACACGCACGAGACGTGCCGGTGGAAATTCCTGTTCCTCGACCTTTCCGTGCCCTAGCAGGTGCGCGACGATCGGTGCCGCCACAAGCCCAGCGACGAGTAGGGCTGCTATCACTAAAAAATTCATGGCCGCCGGCCCTCGATGGCGCTCAATATCGCCAACACTGTGGCCATCGGATCGTCCGTGGTGGTGGCACGGACGAAGTTTCCGCCGGACGACAAGAGCCGTTCGGACCACCGCTGCGCGAGGGATCGAAGGGCCTCCAGATAGGCCTCGCGGGCCGTCAGGCTGTCCGTTTCAATGCGGATATTTCCTTCGCTGGAGCGGAGCTTAACAGCGCCATCGAACTGGAAGTCTCGTTCTGCCGGGTCCAGTATTTGGGCGACTACCACCTGCCGCCCGCTGGCGCTGAGGCTCGCCAAATTATCGACCGCGTGAGTGGGGAGATCGAAGAGATCACTGATGAGCAAGATGATGGATCCGGGGCGGCTCCAGCGACGAACCGCGGCGAGACTGCGGTTCCAATCTTCCGAGTCCTCGAAGTAATCGCCGCCAGGGGCTGTCTCCGCCAGGCTAGCCAGCATGCGCTCAAAGGCTTCTTTGCCTTGGCTGGGTCGGAATCCGGGCGTGGTCGAGGCGCCGAGCCAGCTGAGGCTGATCGGATCTCCGCTGTGATTAGCGACGCGGCTCAATGCCGCCACTTGAAGTGCCGAATACGCGTACTTGGTGCCGAGTGGGGTGCTGGCGAAGGCCATGGAGGCACTCCGATCGACCATGAAATGCACACTGCGGTCGGTGTCCATTTCGAACTGTCGAATCAATAGTTTGCCGTGGCGCAACAGCGCGCGATGATCGATGAATCGGAGATCGTCCCCGGGCAGGTAGTTCCGGTGTCCGCCAAATTCGATCCCGGATCCCCGCTGACGGCTCCGGTGCCCCCCGGCATAGAGACCTTCGGCGACTTGCCGAGCGACTACGTGCAGTTGGCTGAGGTCCGCCCAGTCGAGCGCAAATCCGTCCATACTGCCGCTACTTGCTCGGCTCGCCGCAAGCGGCGAGAATTTTCGGGCTGTGGCGCAGTGGATCGAGCGTCATTTTTGGATCGGTTTTTTTCCAGGCCTGGCAGTGGGCCTTCGCGCGGCCCTGGGCTCCGACAGCGACGTAGGCTTCCAGTAGGCGAAAGTGGATGGTGGTCTTCTGGGAGCGAGTCAGAGGACCACGCCCGAGCAGTGTGGTTCCCCGGCTGATTGCGTCGACGTAACGGCCGCTGCGGATGTCGGCATTTAACGACGGTAGCTCGGCCTCCACCGCGTTTTGCGCGGCGCGGGCGTCCCCCGCTGCCTCAGACATACGTGCGAGGCTCGCTGTTTTGGCCTCCGCTCTACCTGCGGGGGTCAGTGGCAATTCGGTTAGTGGGATCAGTAGCACGTCGCCCCGGTGGAGCGATTTCCCCTTCAGGTGGTTGTAGCGATCCAACAGCCAGGCCTTCTTTTTGTTGCCAAGGAATTTGTAGGCGATGTGGGTGATCGTCTCGTTGCTACTGGATACAATCAAGCGGAGATTATAGGGAACGCGAATCTCCGCTTGTTCCTCCGGTGCCAGCCAGGGTTTGCTGTTATTGGCGAAGGCGAGCGCGTCGGCGCGATCGGGGGAGCCAAGTAGGCGGCTAGCGAGGCTGGACCAAGTATCGCCGATGCGCACCTGTCGATGGGTGACCGCAGGCACCTCCAAGCGCATTCCGGGGACGATTCGTGTTCCCCCCTGGGCTTCGAGGGCGTTGGCCGTCACGAGCAATTTTTCGTATTGGATTCGGCCATAGATCCGCTCGGCGATTGAGGCAAGAGTCTCGCCCGGCTTCACGACGTGGATGAAGGCTGCCACAGGGCCGCTCCATGCCAGCATCATCAGGCCGGCGGCGACTCCGAGGCGGATCGATGCTGGCACCCTGTTCCTCATTCGAGCGCGGGGCGACTGGGTTGCGCCGGCGCGCTGGCGCGGGGTCGTCGAAGGGTCGCAGCGGCGAGCAGACACAAACATGGAGATACCACCAGGTGGTACCGGTCGTCACCGAAGAAGACGGCGTGGGTCATGCTGGTGGTGAGCAGGCAGAGCCACAAATACTGCTCTATTCCGCCGGCGGGGTAGAGCCCAGGGAGCCGGAGCAGCGAGAACAACGGCGCGAGCACGACCAGCCAAAACATCGGGGAGTCGAAGCTTCCGCCGCTTTGGGCTGCGAATATCACGACCCCGAGCAGCCAGAGCGTGGCCGGGATCCAATGGCGCATCTCCGCGCGGATGGGGTGAGGCCAGCGGATAGCGGCGAGCGCTACCAATACCAACAGCCCTCGGTGGAATCCGGTGAGTAGCTGTCGGCCAGCTTGTTGACGCGATTCAGGCCAGATCTTCGGGCGGGCCTCCGCCATATAGGCAACCGGGAAGGACTCGTGATTGTAGGTGTGCTGAAGTTTGGCGGGCATCTTTTTCAGCCATGCTAGCGGATCGTCCGCGATGGTTTCGCGACCCAGCTTGGCCCAGCACCGGTCCTGTTGGACTTGGCCGGTAACGACGGGACAGCCATCTTCGCCGCTGAGCGCGCGGAATCGCCCCGTCTCCGTCAGTGCGCCGATAGCGAGGTTCCAGCCCCCGTTGGTCGACACAAAGGCGCAGCCGTCCATCACCCGGCAATTGCGAAAGCTCCACGGCAACACAGTCAGAACCGCCAGTGCGACGACCACGCCCGTTTTCAGTGCGCGTTCCCGAAGAGCACCGCCGACCACGACCGCCAATAGTACAGCGCACAAGAGAATGGGTGGGCGAACCAATGTGCCCAGACCGACCAATACTCCGGCGAGCACAGCGCCTCGCCAGCCGCCGAATTTGGTTCCGACGTAGAGAATGAGGATGATCAAAAAGCTAGCGAGCAGCTCGGTCATCGTCAGTCCGGTATAGAGAATCAGACCCGGGTGTAGCGCTGTGATAGCGCCCGCCACTCGCGCGCGATTGAGGCTGAGAAAACGCGTGCCGATGCGGAAAACGAGTACGGCAGTTGTGGCGCCGAGGAGGGCGTTTAGCAGCGGCCCGATGAGTACCGCGGGAATTCCCAATAGACCCGAAAACAACTTGTAGAAGGGCGCGAGGAAGGCACTGTAGCCGACCGGGTAATGACACCACGGGTGGCTCACGGCGGCGCCGTTGACCATCACATCTTCGCTGTATCCAAAGCCTGCGGCGATGCGTTCGGCACCGAAATGGTAGTAGTGCCCGTCCCATACCGGCTCGCCGCTCCAAGCGCTGGCGACGTAGAGCCGCGGTGCCAGCGCGACGAGGAACAGCACGGCGCCGAATACGAAATCCTGTGTTCCGCGTGCGGGCCTGGGAGGATGAGGTACGGCGTTGCTCACAATCGCGTTCTACAGGGTTCGGGTCTTCAGCACGGCCGGGAGCAAGACAAAAGAAGGCTGCTCGGTCGGGTCTAGTTGCCGGCGTCGTCGCGGGCTTCACGCCAAGCGCGATAGCGCACCAGGTAGGTCTTGGAAACCTGCAAGGGATCGAGGGCGAGAAATTTTGCGACTTCCCTCAGGAAGCCGCGGGTGTAAACCAACGCGGGCAATGCGCTAAAATCGTCGTTCTCGAGAGCCTGAAGGTGGGCGCTACTGATCTTGGTGCGACTCGCGATGTCGCCAAGCTCGATGCCTTGGCTTTCTCGGATCTTGCGAAGCAAGGCTCCGTGGTACTGGCTCTGAGGAGTCAGCTCGTGGGCGAGTTCCTCGCGCAGTAGGTCGCGTTCGGCGAGCATCGCAGCGTCTCGAGCGGGATTGGGAGTGACCTCAGTTTCTGGTTCCTCCGGTAGCGTAGAAATATCGTACGCGCGGCGCCGGAGTGGATCGAGCAGCGTGTCGTGTGCCTCTTCGATGCGGGCGAGCTCTCGCCGGAGTCGCTCCTCACTCAAGAGCGACGTCAGCGATAGGCTACCGGCCTGAAAAATTTCTTTTTGGCGGCGGGAGGCACGACGCAATTCCTCATCTGTGGCGGAGCGATGGGCGAGCAGAATGTCGTAAAGTGTGGGCTCTGCGGGCAGCAGGCTGATGGGTTCGGCAGTGCGCGAATGGGCGGCGGTGCTCATCAGTGCCTGAACTCGCCGTGCTATACGCTCGATGTGGCGTGCGGATTTGCTGGTGGGTGTGTCGATCAGTAGCGGTAAGCGACGAACCGCGCTGAGCCAGACGCAGTCTTCACCATCGACATTCCCGATGTGTTCAAGATTCACGCCGAGGTAGCGCGAGGCCATGTCCGTCATGGAGGCGCCGAGCTCAGCGTCCGTTCTGAGGCGAACGTTGTTGACCGCTAGTTTCGGCCGAAGCCTGCTCAGTTCGGCGGCGCCGAGCTCCGCGAGCTGGGTATCAAATCGCGCGAGAGTACGGATGAACTCGATCGGCGCGGGCAAAGGCGGTAGTTCCGCTTGCGCGCGATCGACGAGTCGAATCTTGAATCGATCCTTGATCAAGGTGCGCCGGAGGCGTCGTTGAAAAATCGCGCGTAGGAATCGATACAGTCCTTCGACGCTGGCGGGGTCCGGGGTGGTCACGCAGATGCCCAGATCGGCACCCAGATAGAGATCGAGCGTTGCGGGGGCGGTGCCCGCTCCCAGATCGAGAATCACATGGTCGGCTTCTAGCTGCCGGAGGGTACGCGCCCAACGCGGTTTCCGTCCGGGGCGGAGCGGAACCGACGTGCCGACTGAGTAGCCTTGGGGCACAAGCAGTAGGCCTGGGATCGGCGTGTCGTGGGGTTTCAGTTCCTCTACCAGGCTGTCCTCGGGGGGAGGGCCAATTTCCGGGAGTGACATGCCGAGGAGATGGTGGAGCTGGGCGCCGACCGGATCGGAATCGACCAGAACAACGCTGCGCCCCAGTTGTGCCAGGTAAACTCCGAGATTGACGGCCAGCGTGCTCGCCCCCGCGCCGCCGCGGCCTCCTGTGACGGCGATCACATGGCGAACGGAGCGGGGTGCCAGCGCTTCAACCGGCTCGTGGGGCGGGGGATCCTCTAGGTCGCGCATCAGTCGGAGCAGCTTAGCGAGTGGTGGGCGGCGGACCAACGCTTCACCCGCTCAGTCCTTCCAAGCCGGCAGGCCGGCGGGGGACTTGTGCCTTCCGCGCCCCGAATCAATTGAACGATTGTGCATTGGCGCGTCAATAACTAGGCTCCGGACCATGCCGGTTTGGCGCGCAGCCGCGATGGTTTCGGGGTTTACCCTGCTCAACCTGAACGTCACGACTTGTCGTTCGAATACGGACGCGGAAACGGTTCCGTCTGCCCAGCCGGAACCCATGTCCGTCGAGCTCAAAGAGGTGGACACCTCAGCGCTGACTCAGCGGGAGAAGAAGGACTGGTCGGCGCAGATGTCGTCGTTACTGGCGCCCTGCCCGGATACGCCGGTGAACCTCAATCAGTGCATTTCCGAGAAACGGGACTGCGACGCGTGTCTGCCCGCCGCTAATTTTCTCGTCACCCGGGTACGGCGTGGCGAGCCGGCGAGCCAGGTGGAGGCGACGTTCACGGCGCGTTTCTCCCCCGACGCGATCAAGACGGTGGATGCTGGCTCATCCCCGAGCATCGGGCCAAAAGCAGCGCCGGTACAAATTGTCGAGTGGGCCGACTTTGAGTGTCCTTTCTGTTCGATGGCGGGGCCCGTGCTCAAAGCTGTCGTCAAGCGTTACGCTCCCCATGTTCGACTGACGTACAAGCACTATCCATTGAGCATGCACGAGCATGCGGAGCCCGCCGCGCGGGCCGCTGTTGCCGCGGGCTTGCAGGGCAAGTTTTGGGAAATGCACCAGGTGCTATTCGGCAATCAGGCTGCCGGTTTCGAACAGAAACAGCTGTTGGAGCTCGCGGGAGGGCTCGGGCTCGACACCAAGCAATTCTTAGAAGATCTCGGTAGCGAAAACGTGGCGGACGTTGTCTTCGCTGACAAGAAGCAAGCCGATGCGCTTGAGCTCAGCGGGACTCCCATGATTTACATCAATGGTCGCCACTTTGGCCTCGAGGACTTCGACCTTCGTGAAGATCTGGAGGACTGGGTTCGCCTCGAAATCGAGCTACGCACTGGCAAGGCTCCCCAACCCGTAGACGCTCGAGCACCTTCGGCTGCCGTGCCCTCGGCTGCCGTGCCCTCGGCTGCGCCTGCTGCTTCGGCTAAGCCGGCGAGTTCAGCTCACTGAGTTATGCGTTCGGGCGCTGAGGGAACCGGATGTTTTCCGACGGGTAGGCACTACCCTGGAATTGCGCATTTGCTGCGGGTGGTCGCCGATGGAGTGGCGGAAGAATTCGCAGCGGATTTACCCGTGACCGATCTCGTGTTGGCTTGTCTCGACACCGAAACCACAGGCACAACGGCCAAAGAAGACCGGATCGTTGAAGTCGGTATCGTGCTCTGGCGGGCCGGTGAGATCACTGGACGCCATAGTTGGCTTATCAACCCGGAGCGCCAGATCCCCCAGGGCGCAATCGATGTTCATGGCATCAGCAATGAGGACGTTGCCGACAAGCCTGTGTTCGCCGACGTCTGTGACGAAATCTTGGCGGCCCTTGAAGGCGCAGTCCCCGTCGCCTACAACGCTGACTTCGACCGAGGATTCGTGCTCGCCGAGTTGGATCGGCTGCCGCCCGCCACGCGAGCGACCCCGCCCGCGGTGCGCGCGAAGGTGGATTGGATCGATCCCTTGGTGTGGGCGAGGGAACTTCAGCGCGCAGAAAAGAGCAAGGCTCTCGGAGAAGTGGCGGCGCGCTTGGGAATCAAGATCGCCCAAGCTCACCGAGCGACGGACGACGCGGAGGCCACGGTCAAGGTGTTGGCGAAGTTCTTCGGTGATTCACGACTGCCGACTGCGTACGGCGCCTTCATGCAAGAGCAACGACGGCTCGCTCGCGAACAAGCCGAGCAGCGCAAACACTGGCGCTAGAGAGCAAGCTGAGCCACGCCACGCACTGGCGCTGAGACGAAGCACTGTGTTGGACTAAGAGCAGATCCTAAAAGGATCTGCGACCGTCGATTAGGCAGAACTACGATCGGAAAACCCCCGGGAGCAGCCGAGCCAGACCTCGCTAGCTTGCTTCGCGGAGGGGCAGCGGGTGTTTAGGATCGGTTCTAGGGGCTGACGGCCGCGTCCGTGCTGGGTCCCTGCAACAGCAGATCTTCGCTCGCTTTTGGTGCTGGGTATTCCACCAACAACGTCACGTCGAGCAGTACATTCTCGCCCTGTCGCAGGACCACCGTTCGCCGTTCGGTAGGGGCAGCGGGGTGTTCGAGGCGGATATAGTGAGTCCCTGGGGAGAGAGAGACGGGCTGAGCGAAGGGCGTTGTATCCACGTGTTGCCCGTCCACGATGACATGGGCCCAAGGCTCTGCAACGACGCGCAAGAACCCGGCATTCTCTGGACGCAGCAGCAGCTCCTGACTCTTGCGCCCGCCGCCGCTATCATTTTCCCGCGTCGCCAACACTTCCAACGCTACGCCACCGAGGGCGATTGCGAGCAAACAGATGACCAATCCGAGGGCGGCGCGTCGAACGGGTTCCCCCTCTCCTTTGGGTAGCGGTTGGGTGAGTGTTCCGAGACTGGGTCGGATTTCATCCACCAGCCCAATGCGATGCAGCTCGGCGACGACGGAGTTCCGAACTGCTGAGCTCGATTCGGCGACTACGACATCCAAACTCGTGGCCATGTCGGCGGCGTCGATGAATCTGTCCGAAGGTACCTTTTGCATCGCACGATCCACGCACCGTTCCAGGGCAGCGGGTAGTTTCGGCACTAAGCGCCCCAAGGGGGCGGGGGCGTCGTGGCGGATCCTTTGGCTTGTGGTCTTGGCTTCGGGCGCGTCGAAGGGGCGTTTTCCGCTGAGCAGCTCGTAACAAATCACACCTAAGGAAAACAGATCACTTCTGGCGTCTGGGGTTTCCCCGAGCACCTGCTCCGGAGACATATAAGAGGGTAACCCGAAGGCTGAGTCGCCCCCCAGGGCTTCTGGCGCTGTCGGCAATCGTTGATCCGTGGCAGCGCTGAAGTTGATGAGCTTGATGCCCCCGAGTCGGGTGATGAAGATGTTGTTGGGCTGTAAATCTCGATGGATGATGCCATGACTGTGAGCGTGTTCGAGCGCGCGCGTTAGCTGCAGGGCGAGGGCGGCGACCGCTGACGGCGATAGCGTCGCTGCCCTCTTCATCACTTGGTCTAGGGGCCAGAAGTCATCATCCTCCATAACGAGGAATAGCGTCTCTTCCGATTCCACGAAATCGTAGAGATGAAGGATGGTGGGGTGGGCGAGCTCGGTGAGTAGCGCAGCTTCCCGTCGAAGTGCGCCGGCGAAGGGCGAAGAGGGGAGGATGCCCGAACGAAGAGCCTTGAGTAGGACCGTGCGTTTGAGATCGTCGTGCTCGGCTCGATACCAGTTGGTGATCGGTCCCCGCCGCAGGGTTTCGAGGATTTGGTAGCGACCGAGCGTCCGGGCGTCCTCGTTCGGTCCAGATTCCTCGCTGCTCATGGGGCTTGAAGCGACCTGTCGTTTCGGCAGGGCGCTCGACGGTGTACCACAAACGCATGGGCATCGAGAGCGGCTGTGGGGGGGGGGAGCTCCGAGCGTGGCGGGCCCTGCTCGCTTCCTCCTGCCGGGAGCTCTCGGGCCGGTTGCGGGCTTACGTGAGCCACACGGATCCCGGCGTGAGATCCGCCGGGATTCCGGCCCTATTGGTGGTCTTCGTGCTCTTTGTCCGGAGCCCGTACACCAACTACATATTCGACGAGCAGGAAGCGCTGCTGGCCAATCCCTACGTAAACGGCGTGGGACTCGGCTTCTGGGACGTGCTCAGCCGCGATTTCTGGGGATTGCCTCCGGATCGGAGCATCGGCTCGTACCGCCCGCTCCCCAACATGATCTGGCGCATGATCTGGGGCTTGAACGAGCATCCTTGGGTGCATCATCTGGTGAACTTGGTGGTTCATGCACTGAACGCGGCGCTGCTCTCATCGCTCCTGAATCGGTGTGGCTCAAGTCGGTCGCATAGTTGGCTGTCTGGGGCGCTGTTCCTTTGCTGTGCCGTCCTGACGGAGGCTGTGTCCGGTGTGGTCGGCTTGGCAGATGTCCTCGGCGGGTTGGGCATCTTGTTGGCTCTGCTGTCTCTCACTGCGGGCTATTGGTTCATGCTCCCAGGAGTTTTCCTCAGCATGAGCCTGGGCTTTTTTTCCAAGGAGAGTTCTTTGGTCGGGGTGGCGCTCGTGCCGCTTAGCGCCTGGCTCATGGCTCCCTTCGTGCACCGCCGACGTCCAGCCCGATTCCTGCGGGCTTTCGGCGCGGGCTTGGCATCCGTTGCGGCGCTCGCCGCGTACACGGAGACGCGCCGGCATCATTTCCCCGTGCTTACACCGAAACACCTGGACGCTTCCCTGGATGCGGAGCACTCGCTGGCGGTTCAAGGTTTCCGGGCGTTTCTCCGCTGGTTCGCGCAGCCGCGATTTCCAAGCGATCCCATCAACAATCCCTTGGTGGACGCCGGGCTATCGGACCGCGTGACCACCGCCTTGCGGATTTACGCTGACGGGCTCCAGCAGCTGTTCCTGCCCTCTCGGCTGAGCGGTGACTACTCCTTTCCCGCCGAGATCCCGTCGGGGAGCCTGTGGAGTTCAGGGCCGGTATTGGGTGCTGCGTGTTTGTTACTCCCCCCCCTGCTAGCACTGTTCATCGCGGCACGCTCTTGGTGGCTGGAACGCAGGGGAGTGGAAACCGAAGACGAACGCCGCCGACTCTGTCTTTTGGCGTTCGCGATGCTGTGGATCCCCGTGGCTTACTTCCCCCACAGCAACATCCCCATCCTGCTGCCGACGGTGCGGGCCGATCGCTTTTGGTACGTGCCGGCCATTGCCTGGGCACCGCTTTTCGCCATGCTTCTCTTGGCGTTGCGAGCTCAGGCGCAGCAGCGGGGCCGCGCTCGATTGGCCGCTGCGATATTGATAATTCCGCTGCTGTACCAAGCTGTGAGGGCTCGCGAACACGCGTTCCACTACTCGAACGATTTGACTTTTTGGCGGGCCACAGCGGCGGCCGTGCCCCGTAGTGCCAAAGCCCATCTCAACTATGGCGTGATGCTGGGGGCTCGGGGGCGATTGGCAGAACGCTTGGCGGAGAGCCAGACGGCGCTTGAGCTCGCGCCCAAGTGGCCGATGGCCCACGTCTACTACGCCGATACACTCTGTCGATTGAAGCGCTACCCCGAGGCGTGGACTCATTATCGCCTCGGCTTCGACATCGGCCCGGACCATCGCGGACTGATTGCCTTGGGCATTCAGTGCATGTGGGACGCAGACGCGATGGATCCACGAATGGACGACTTGATGGACCTAGCCGCATCCCATTCCGGATCATGGCTGTCCTACTTTGCCAGAACCCTAGAAAAGGACGGAAAAGCCAATGATGGAATTGAGAAAAAATACCGCCCCCGGGCTTATGACGGCGCGGCCAAGTCAGGACGCTAGCGCAGACGGCGCGGAATCAGGGGCTTCCGGCAACCCAGAACAGGCCCAACAAGCTGGTTAACAATATGGCGAGCGCGAATGCTGCTACCAAGTAGTCCGTTGGGGTCCACTGAGGCCCTGCGACCCGTACGGCCGGCGCCGCGACGGGGCTATGGTCGGGGCCGTTCGCCGATTGCCGGCTACGGGGAGGTGGTTTCCCCGCGGAGCTGGCTGCTGGCGCAACTTCTTCGCTGCTGGGGGGCTCGATGGCATCTTTGGCGCTGATGGCTTCGTCTGCAGCTCGCTCCAATTCTTCGAGCGCGGCGGCGAGGGGGTCCTCGTAGCGCAGGGTGTTGGCGCCGACGACGAGGGGGTCGCCGGCTTTCCATACGGTCTCGTGTTGAGCAGTGAGGGGCTCACCGTTGAGCGATGCGCCGTTCTTGCTGCCTAACTCGCGGACCAGGATGTGGTTGCCGCGGCGGCACAGCTCCACGTGCCGGCGGGAGCAATCGGGATCGGTCATTCGCAAGTCCGAGGTCTTGCTACGTCCCACGATGTAGCTGTGGCCGAACAGGCCGAGGGATAGCTCCGCGTCCGTGTCTGGGCCGTCACAAACGACCAACTTGGGTACCGACGGTTCTTCGTCCCCGTCCAGGGCCTGAGTGACCAGCCCGAGGGCGATTTCTTGAGTGCACAGTCGAGGATTCTCTGTTGGCAGACCCGCTACTACCCGCAATTCAAGCCAGATGCGTCCGAGCCGGATCAGATCGCCGTGTTTGACGACCCGTGGCGCTCCCGGACTGAGTCGGACAGGGCCGAAGAAGGTGCCATTTGAGCTGCCTTCATCGATGACAAGGTAGTCCGAGCCCCGCTGGAGGATCGATGAGTGACGCTGACTCACGCTAGGATCTGGCAGCTGAAGATCGCATCCTGGGCTACGTCCCAGAACGATCTTGGGCGCATCGAAGGTGATCTCCGGCGAAATATCCAGCGCCCCTGAGCGCACCACGATGGTGAGGGCCATCCAGGTTCGAATATGGTCGGCTCGCGCGTCCCTGTCCATTCTTTGGATGGACGGTTCCTGTGTCGCTTGAAACTTGGCCCCAAACGCGCGCTCGCTCTAGTCGGTTATTACGCACGAATCGCCAGAATGGTGGCGAAATCGGCGAACGGAGACAGCCGAGGCAGTTATGGAACATGAGGATCGTCGGGCGGCAAATGTGGAGCGTGTTGCGGTAGCAACCTTGGTCGAAATTTGCGGCCGAGATCACGAAGTACCGGCGTTTGAAGCCCGGAGCGTCGAGGTGAGTGGCCGGGGAATGCACGTTCGCACCACGTACTTGCCGGAGCTACACGCCCCGCTGGTGTGCCGCTTTGAGAGCGATGGCCGCGAGGTCATCGTTGAGGGAGAGGTCGCCTGGCGTGTCGAGGCGGGCGAGGATAGCGCCTTTGGTATCCGTTTTACCGCCCTAGACAGCAATAGCGTCGAGGTGCTCAAGGAAATGTGCGGTGTTTCTCGCCCGATGGACGAGTCAGTTCCACCCCCGCCGGTCTCCGAAGCGGTCGAACTGATCGCTCAAGTCGGAGCGGATGTTAAGCTGCATATCGAGGGCCTGGGCGCACCGATGAAGGCCCGGGTAAGAGAGGGCAGTGAGCATCGAGTCCAGGTGGGGTCGAATCTTGAGTTCCTCCGCGTGGGGCGTTCCCTGGAGCTTGAGAACGTTGACGATGGACGCCGGCGCGATGCAGAAATCGATTCTGTGTCGGTGGCCGTG
Organism: Polyangiaceae bacterium; assembly: GCA_013214025.1. GTDB lineage: Bacteria > Myxococcota_A > Polyangia > Polyangiales > Polyangiaceae > JABSRN01. The sequence continues at coordinate 51,465 of JABSRN010000037.1, read as the reverse complement.
GACCCCCAGACCCAAATTCCGCAGTTGGTTGTGTGCTTGCGCTACGACGGCGCCGAGGTGACCCCTCAGCCGAGCGTAATCGACGCGGCGGTCAATGCCAGAGACAGCTACGCTCAAAGGCTCGATCCTGAGCACAGTCCAATTCCCCCCGGCGCGTCTCTGGATCCCGAGCCCCTCGCGGCAGACGAATACTACGACGACAAGGAGGAAATCGAGAGTGGCGGCCATGTGCGCGAGCGGCTCGATATTCTTGCGGGCAACGCCGCGTCGATGGCCAAGGTAGCTGGCGCCGGCTTGGCAAAGCTGGGAAGTGCCGCCTGGAGCGGCGGGGGCGCTCTGGCCAATAGCGCCGGAACGACCGTTAGTAAGCTGCGGGCAAAACGTGAGGAGACCAAGGTGCCGCCGCGGCGGACGACCGCGCCTCCGCCGTCAGGCGTGTTGTCGACCTCCGCGCAACGATTTCGTTCCGCGCGACAGCCGGTGCGATCCGCTGCTCCTGAGCCGTCGGCTCCAGCCCGGATAGCGTCACGAGCGCGCGTGGGCATGATTGCGGCGGCGATCACGGTGCTGGCGGTGGGCTCCTACACCCTGGTCGGTGGCGAAACAGAGGTGGGCGAAAGCCCCTTGGCGAGTGCCGCTGCGGTCGAGACGGAGACGCAGCCGACCGTCGCGGCGACCGCACCAGCGGAAGCCGTCGAGGTCGAAGTCGAGCCTGAAGCCCCGGAATCGGGCGATATCGTTGCTAACGTTCCGCTATTCGGTCCCACTCCAATGGCCACAGCCCAAGCGGCGGAATTGGGAGCACAGCCCGTTGAGCGCACCTCCGTAGACGATGTGAGCGAGGACCGTGCTTTTGATGACACCCCGCGAGCAATCACCAAGCTGCGGCCGGAAGAGGTTCAGCCTTGGGGGCGTGGTCGGATGCATTTGCCCATCGTGCACCGAATGAAGCTCAGCGCCCCGGGCGCTGCCCTTGTGGGAAAACGCACCTCTCGAGGGTTCTCCGTGACGGTGCCGGGTCGGGAGGTATCTGGGGCGCCATCAACGATTGAGCGCCGCGACGACCGAATCGTGAAGGTTCGCACGGAAAACAACGCCAAGGGCGCTACCATTAGCTTTCAGTTCCGCTCAGCGATCCCGTCATACAAGATCCGACTCAGGAAGAGCTACATCGAGTTCTTCATCTCTAGCCCTGAGAAATAGCGTACCGCGGACGTCCGGCGCCGGGCCGCGGAGCGCTAACCGGATGAGTGCCAGGTCGACGAGACTCGCCGGGGTGATTCGGCTACGGAATTAGAAGAAGAGCGCGATACCGGCAGTAACCCCGAAGCTGGATACCTTGAAGTCGACGTCACGTTCCTCCGTTGAGCAGGTCGCTTCTTCGGCAGGATTGCTACCGTCGCTCATCACTGTGTTCGACAAGCGTGTGCAATCGGTTTTCCCGCCGAGACCGATGTCGATCACGGGGCCCAAGGTAATGGCGACATGAGGAGCCGGTGAGAGCACCATCGCTGGCTCGAAATTCAGTGTGGTGGCAGTCAGCGTGCGCTCGATATTGCCGATGGGGGTATCGGTTTTCTTGATGTAGGCGATGCCGCCGCGGAGCCAGATGCTGAAGGATTGATAGGGGGTTCCGAGGAAGCCGATGCGGGGCGCGACCGATGTGGTGGATACGGAGCCTTGGTCTTCGCCCTCGGCGTTTCGTGAGCTCGATATGCTCACCCCGAGGGAACCGCCCAGAGTGAATCCGGGGCCCACAACGAAATCGATACCACATCGCGGCAGCGCACTGGGCAGTACCTCTCCGGTGGATGTCTCCGAGTGTCCCCAGATTACGCTCATGTTGGTGCCAGTGCGTTCCTCTCCACCGGACTCGATGGTCCATAGATGCAGGCCGAACATCCTTTCGGCGCTAATGATGACTCCGGCATCGTTGGGTGTGAAGGGAGCCGAGGGAGCGCGCGCCGTGACGGGACGCTCTGCCGACGAAGGCGCCGGCGCACGTGCAGGGACGGGACGCTGCATGTGCGCCGGCGCTGACGGCTGGGTCGGCGTTGGCGCCAGGGTTGTGAGCGGAGTCGCCGACACCCCGGATTGAAGCGGTGTCGGCGGTGGAGCGGCGGAGCTCGAGGAGGGCGCGCCGGTAGTGGGGGATGGCGATGCGTGGGGCCCCGACGCCGGAGTCAGGGTCTGAGCGTGGCACGGTGGTGTCAGGCCGTAGAATGCGACGACGAGGGAGGCGACTATGATGGCAGGGTGCCGAGCTGCAATCGTGCGCTTCAGGTGGGTTGTGTGCATCCCGGTGTGGTTCATAATATTGTGATTCGATGGGTCATGGTGCCGGGCTCGTTGGCTCTACGGCAGTTTTCGGAAGGTCTTGCCCAGCGCCGGGCTCGGTACCGCTATCGGGACGGTTTCGTGGCCAAAGTCGCATGCACGAGTACAAAGCCGGCTCCGAGATAGTGGTGCCCCCCAGGTCGAAACTCAGGCGTTTCATCGTTCTGCGAAAGATGCCTTCCTGTTGACGACGGTTCTCGCCGGACAAGGCGGAGGGTTCTTCTTCCTGCAAAAGATACGGGCAGATCTCCGCATCTCTGGCGCCGGCCGCATAAAATGTGAGTCGAGCGAAGAACCCGCGATTCGCCCACGAGTGTTTGGAATCGTCATGTCGCGCTAGACTGCCGAGCCCGTAGAAGATGGGCCGTTTCTCGTACCAGCCAAATCCGATGGGGATGTGACTGTGGTGGCTGAACACGGCATCGGCGCCCGCGCGCATCATCACGTTGGCGAAGCTCTGATGTTTCTCGCTCGGTGTGTCAGCGTACTCCTCGCCGCCGTGATAGCTGACCAAGATGATGTCGAATTCCTTGCGGGCTTTCTTGATGGCCGCGATCAGTCGCACGCGATCGGCGTCAGCAATGAAGCCGCGGCTTTCCTTGGCGTCCTTCTTGCCGATGAGTTCGACCGAGTTGGCAGCATAGAGCGCGATTTTCCAACCCTCCGCTTCCAGAGTGAAAGGGTCGTTGGCTTTGCCAGTTTCGCGGTGGGCCCCGGCGACCCACAGATCGGCGTCCTCAAGCTGTTTGAGGGTGTCATCAAATCCCTCGCGACCCGCGTCCCACGAGTGCTCGGTGGCGAAAGTGACAAGATCCAGTCCGCCATTGGCAATCGCGCGCGCCGATTGGGGGGGAGCCACAAAGCGTTTTACGCCCCATTTCGGAGGGGGCCGAACCTTCGCGCTAGTGGTGGGGGAAACGAGATTGGCGAATTTGAGATGGGCGCCTTCGAGCAGAGGCGAGATCTTGGCGAAGGGGTTGTGATTGTCGTCCGCCAGGATCCACTCGGATACGGCGCCGCTAAGGTTGATGTCGCCGCCGGCCACGACGACGAACTTTTCCGCCTTCTCGTCGGCGAACATTTTCTCTTCGGGAACAGGGGGCGCGGGCTTCGTGATCTCGGCTTTCCATTCGTCGAAATCGGAACCGAGCCAGCGTTGCAGGTCAAGAACAGAGCAGCGGTGATTCCGGCAAACATCGATGGGGATACCGAGGTAAGGCGACACCCGGGCGATTTGGGCTTCGTCCGGGTAGGTCAGGGCGAATAGCATCACGGCCAGCCCCCCCCCAGAAAACAGCGCTGTGCTGATGTGTGGTCGCCAGCGTGTACTCAGCAGTTCGGGGTCGCGGAGCTGAGCCAGTTGTACGACCACACTGGCGAGGATGAGTAGCGCCCCCCAATGCGGATCAAACAATACCAGTAGGAAGCTGATGATAACGATGGCCTTGCGGACACGGAGTCGGCTTGTCCAACGGTGCACCTGGGTGAGCCCTTCAATCAAGAAGAACGGCAACAGGACAATCAGCGCGAGCTCCACTACTAGCGCGACGGCGTGGTGGTCGTTTCCGAGGCCGAAGAGCGTGACGGCCAGAGCGCAGAAGCCCATGGTGCTGAGAGTGGGGAGTGGAAGGAGCGTTAGGCCCGGTTTCGGAAACGCGCGGTCCGTTAGGTAGGCCACGCAATACATCGCCACGAGAAAACTCATCAGTGCGGTCAACACCAAGAAGTTGTGAGCGATCAGGCTACTGACCTCGGCCAGCTGCGCTTCCACTGGAGCGCGAGAGAAGCCCAGTAGTGGCTCGCCGGCATCCAGCCAAGGGCCCATCAAATGGCGGATGAAATCTTGAAGTGAAGCTACGTAGTCGTCACTGGCGGTTGCTCCGAATAGCATGCCTCGCCAGTTCATATACAAGAATTGTATGCCCAGGATCCCGCCGTACAGTTGCAAGAACGCGAAGCGTTGTCGCGTCATGCCGGCTCGAATATCGACCGCGGTTCGGAGCAGTAGGGAGAAGAGCAGCACCGTTGAGGTGGCAAGGAAGGCCCAACCCGCGTGGGGATCCAACAGCGGGGCGGAGATGCCTAGGGTTGCGAGCACCCATATCAAGAAGCCGATGACGGAAAACTGCGCTGGGTCGAAGCGGGAGCTGATAGCGCGGGCGGCCCAGAGTAATCCCGCACTGAGTAGCGTGACGAGCAGGCAGACTAGGGTCAGCTTGATGCTAGACATGAGCTAGAGGGCCACCACGCCGAGCGCTCCATCGAGCTGAATAGTTCGTCCGGAAGTCAAGTCCGTGGGGAGAATCTCAGTGCACAGAACCGTGGGCACTTTCAGCTCTTGGGCGAGAGCGGCGACCGGCGAGAGTATGCCTCCACCCTGCAAGATGATGCCGTTGGCGAAAAACACGAAGGGGGCGAAGTCCGCTCGCCCGTCGGGGAGAATGACGATGGTGTCCTCGGCACGTGGCGCGCTGGGGGCTCCGACTCGTTGGGCGGAGCCCTTGGTTCGGCCTGGGACGACCGCCACACCAAATATCAAGCTCTTGTTCGGCTTGGGTTCTTTGGGGGACTTGAGCCGGGGTTCGTGGATGCGCTCCTCGATCTCTTGGCCTTCGCGCTTGAGAAAATCGTCTCGCCAGAGCTTCCACTTAGCTTCCAGAGCGTTGCGATCCTCTTTGCCTTCCAACCAATTATCGAGCTCCTCTAGGCTGGTATGTAAATAGCGGTCCCCGATGAACATGGCGTCCCACGCTTCGGCTCCCCGAGCCAGGATCATCGGAGCGACCTTGTGTACTTGTTCCTCGGCGGTCTCGAACAGCGAGTGCGTTCGATGGACTTCTTTTGCGCAGCGGGCGAGGCTGACCCGCAGCAACCAGCGCAGGACGGGATGAACTCGCTGTTCGACGGCGGCGGCTCCCGATTCGGCGCCGACCATTTGCACGGCGTCTTCCAGCAGCCAGCGGCGGGTCAGCAGACGCAGTTGCTCTCCCGAAGCATGTGCATACCAGTCCCGCAGGCGCTTCCAAGAATCGCCCACATCGGCGGAGTCGGTCGGGACTGGGGGGAGCCGTCGGATCGGTCGGATCAGGCGGAGCATTTGGCGTTGGCGAAGATTCAGCAGAATGTCGATGGTGTTGCGTGCGAGCACGCGGCGCAACACTTGTGCATCGATGTACGGCGTGTCTTCGATGAGCTTGAGTTCCGCGTCCGTTGGCCCATCCACGACGCCTACGTCCCGCATCGCGTTCCCGATGGCCGAACGGATGAGCGGGATCCCACCGCGTAGATCCTGAAGCAGGCGCGGGTTGCGGCGCGCCCCAATATCGATGGGAGCCGAGCTGAGCCAGGTGGTGCGTGCCGTGGGTGGAATCAGTCGAACCTGAAGTACGAAGAGCTGCCCCTCGTAGACGGCGAACTCGATTTGAACCGGCGCCTCCATCTCGACTTCCAAGGCGACGCTCAGCATTGCGAGCCGCCACATGAAGGCGTGAGTCTGTCCCGGGAGCGAATCCACCGAGCCCAGTGGGTGCGCTTGCCGATTGACGATGTCGTAGCGAACCGAACGAGTCCTGGATCGCTTCTGAGTGTAGTCGATAGTGACGGTATCGGCTCGACCTTGTTCGCCGCGAGATTCCGAGATGCCGAGGGTGTCGGCGTCGATCTGCCGCTGGATGATAATGGCACGAGCGGCGACGCCGGGGATCTTGTTGCGTCTGCGATATAGCTTGGCAGACTCGCCCTCCAGGCCCTGTAATACCTTGAAGATAGCGTCGAGCACGCCTCCGGGGTCGTTGGGGTTGACGTTGCGAACGCTGGGGTAAATGCCCGGGTGGCGGAGCTTTGATGAGTTCTCCACGAAGGAAGAACGGATGATGAGCTTGGACCCGCGACTGCCGTGCAAGAAATTGTGGAAGCACTTTTTTCCCCAGTACGGGATGGCGGCCCACACTCCGCTCGCGCCATCCGGTCTTGCCTCAATCAAGGCGGCGCATAGCTCGGAGGTCATCACGATGGCGTCGGGGACGGGGATGCCACTGCGCCGCAATCGCGCGAGCATCAACGCTTTGCCGCCGACGGCGCTCACGGGAATGCCGCTGCGTACGACCAGCGCTTCGAGATCGAGCACGCCGCGGGCGGGTCTTTCTTCCCGACGGCGCAAGAACACTTCCATGCCGCCTAACACGATGAGAGTGAGCGATCCCAGGGCCACTTGGGCGCCGACTTCGCTACCGATCGCTTGCACCAGCAGCGTCCAAAAGGCGCCACCGAGCGATAGCACTACGCTGAGCGCTATTACGGCCAACAAGGGCACGAACTGGAAAGACCCAATGAATAGGATCACGAGTTGCTGAGTCTACGGCAGGTTCGGCGTGAGCAGAACGCTCTTTCTGCTCGCACCCGCCACTTCCCCGTTTACCTACACGGGATCAGGACCCGAGTTAGCTAAGTGTCCGGGGCTCACGACCTGATCTCGCTGGGCGTGGGACAGCAGAGCGACTGGACTGTCACCATCCGGACCCCAACTTCGAGCGAGGCGGCCGACGCTCCCGTCCGATGGGCTGACGACTCATTGGCGAGAGGGGTCGGACTCCAGCACGCGCAGGCGATAACGACCCTGCAGTCGCTCGATCTCACAGCCGGCGCCGAATGTGGCGCTCATTTGTTCGCTGTTGAGCACCTGCTCGATCGGACCTTGGGCGATCTGTTTGCCGCGCCCCAACAACAATGCGTGGGTGATGTATTCGGGGATCTCTTCCGGGTGGTGCGTCACATAAACTTGGGTCGGAGCTTGAGGGCCGCTGGCGAGTTGCCGGAGATCGTTCAAGAAGCTTTCTCGCGCCACCGGATCGAGGCCCACGCAGGGTTCGTCGAGAATTAACAACGCGGGTTCGTGCATTAGCGCCCGCGCGATCATCACGCGCTGTCTCTCTCCTTGTGACATGATTTGAAAACGCTTTTCGGAGCAATGTTCGGCGTTGACTCGGGCTAATGCGGCGCATCCGCGTGCCCGATCTGCTGTCTTCGGTGGCCCGAAGCTCCCCAATCGTGCTTCCGCCCCAGAGCTGGCGATGTCCATCCCGAGCTCATGTCCGGGAATGCTGGCGCTGATGGCCGGGCTCACCACCCCCATTCGGCGTTTCAGCACGCGCTTGTCGCACTCCCCGTAGAGGTGCCCCAAAACACGAACGCTGCCTCGACTGGGCCAGATATCGCCCGCGAGTATTTCCAGTAGGGAACTCTTGCCAGCGCCATTGCTGCCCATCAGCAGCCAGTGTTCTCCCGATCCAATCGTCCACTGGATGTCCTGCAAGATGGGCGGGTTGACTCCTACTCGGTAGTACGACTGCAGATCGAGCTGGAGGATATTTTTGGGGGCGTCAGTCATGATTACGCTGATGCTAACCTATGCCGGATCCTCCAGGACCCCGCGCCTCCGGACACGAACGCCCCGCCTTCAGCTTGGATTCGAGGAGGTTCCGGGTTGTTTCCTCGCCAATGTGCGTGGCTCTGCGCTGCTGTGGGTGAAGTCCCGATTTTGTGAATTTCTCGTCAGAATTACCATCGTAGCGGATTTTGAGCGTCAATTGGCCCGGATGGGCGCTGCGGTTGGAGACAGAAATGCGCTGAAGGGAAATTTGGGCTGGTGATGCCACCCAGAAATCGACGATCATCAAGAGTTCCGACACTCTATCTGTTTCATGTCCGCCCCGAGTTCATCCGATTCCCACGCGACTGAGCGTTTGCTGTCCCATTCCTGTCCGGATTGGGGCCATTTCGCTCGATTCTGTCGCGACAAAGTATTGGGTGGAGACATGACTCTGCCGTCGACGGACGTCGATTCAACAGGACCGATTGTTCTTGAGGTGAGCGATCCCGACGGCAGCGTTCATCGTATTTCGGCGAATGTCACCCAGGTGATGAAGGCCGGCACGGCAGGGGCATTACGTCTCGCATTTTCCGAACTTCCGGGCTCCGAAAAGGCGAGTTTGTGCGCGCTGTTGGTGCGGAACGGGGAAGATCCCGGAGCACTGAGCACGACCGAGAACGCAGGGGGCGATGCGGTCACCGCGCCCCCCCCGGAGGCAGCCGCGACGGGCGGGCCCAGCTCTTCGGACGATCGGCGGCGCGCCCGGAGGCATTCTCGAACTCGCTTGCATCATGAAGATTCAGAGGATGTCGCAACTGATCGAGTTGAGTATCTATCGCGATCGGGGTCGGTCCCGCGCGCTCGCGTTCGAGTCACGCGGGAAGAAGATGAGGGCTCCGGTCAGAGGGTGGAGGTATTGTCTCGGCCGACCGCGCCGCCGCCAAGAGATAATCGCGGAGAACCGGGGACGGGGTCACAGGTTGACCGAATCGAGTACTTGTCGCGCCCCAGCTCCCCCGTCGAGTCCGCAGCGCGCCCGACCGCGCCGCCACTGGAAGAGGATCGAACGGATCCCGGCGCCGTGGCGACCAGCCAAGTGGAGCATTTGTTTCGACCGAGTCCGGCGGCGATTGCCGCTGTACAGCCGAAGGATGCCGTAGAAGGGGATGGCGGGATCGCGACGCCGCGAATCGAAGTCGGCAAACTCAAAATGCCGATGCCCAGCGTTCCACCGGAGAGCGTTCCACCGGAGAGCGTTCCCCTCGCGAGTCTCAGCAATGGGTCTCGGGCAGCAGAAGCACCGGGGGCTGATGACGAGACTGAGGAGAACGGTCCTTCGTCCGCTGTGGCGGAGGAATTGTTCTTTGTTGCCAAGCTGACGCGAGATGTGGAGCGCTTCGAAAAATCTAGTTTTTATGAAGTGTTGGGGGTGGCGGCCGACGCGGATTCTGACGAGATCCGCGACGGCTACTTTCTGCAGGCGAAGAACTTTCACCCCGATAGATTCCGACGATTCCAGGACCCCGAAATTCGACGCATCGCTGCCCGCGGATTCATGATGGTCGAGCAGGCTTTTAATCAGCTGACCAAAGATCGTTCGCAACGACAGAGCGGGAGTTCCCACGCCGCGGTGCGCGTTCACGCGTCGGCGCCCAAGGCACCCGAGAAAACTACCGCGTCAGCGACGCCTGTACCGGCTGCGCCCGTGTCCTCCCCCGACACACCTGGGAGCTCTCCGGGGCGAGCCACAGTAACGTCAGGAGCTCCGGCCGAGAGCGAGGCCCAGCGGGCTGAGGAGCAGCGGGTTGAACAGCGGTCGAAGGTTTCAGAAAAAATTCGTCAGCTGGCGAAAAACCAAGCTGAAAAATTGCGAAAAGACGCGGGGAAGCGGAAGAGCCGATCCGGCCGGCGGAGGCCGCGAAATGCGCCGGGCGGAGCCGCCGGGGACAAAGTCTCGGCACAACAGGAATGGGAGAACCGAGCTCGTCGCGGAGAAGTGGCGAACAAGTTACGGGAAAACCGCCTGCCAGCTGCCGACCGACCGCCTGCCGTTGCCCCCCCATCGGACTCGGCGCCGTCCGTTCCCGCAGCGCCTGGGAACACATCGGATAGGGCCTCCGCGGAGGACAGCGCGGATCGCATGCGTAAGTTGTGGCGTCACGCCATGCACCTAAAATCGGTGGATCTACAGAGCGACTTTGAGAAGACGCTAGGCAGAATATTAGAAATCGATCCCGCTCACGAGCGCGCCCGAGATGAAATGCGGAACCTCAATCGGGAGCGAGCCGAAGGCCAACAGGAGGCAGCCAGCGATGCGGAGCCCACGGGGATCTTGGGGCGCATGTTTTCACGCCGTAAACCGTAAACGGACCCAGGCGACCCCGTCACGCGACCCAGCTTAGGGCCGGCGTCGTCAGCCGAAGCGTCTAGAAGGTTCCGTAGACTCCGAAGGATTGGCTGGTCAGGTAGGGCAGCACGCTGGCGGCTGTCTTTGCGTTGTCGCCATCGTCGGATTGCATGTCGAGGATGAGCAGAGTCGTACCTGCTGCGATTCCGACGCTGCCGACGATGAAGCCGACCAGTGAAAGGCTGCTTGCCGAGTCTTGGGATGACCTCAGAGCGTCCATGACCGCGAGAGAATCTTGGATGTTTTGAAGTGCAGTGATCGGCATATTGCGGTTGCAATCCCATGAACCCGGACCGGTTGGCGTTCACTGCTGGGGCACATAGGCGGCCTCAAAGGCGTCGATTTCCGCGTCGAGGTTCGATTGTTTCGAATTCTTCTCCAGCATCATGAAGATGCCGAGACCTGCGCCCACGGCGCCGAGACCGTAGCTCGTAATCGCGCCAATCATCATGCCGCTCATCCCGTCCGAGCTGGCTTCGGCAGCAGGTGGCGGCGGTTCTTCCTCTTTAAGTTCGACGGGGGCGGGGACTGCACCTGGGGGCGGGGGGGGGACCTCTGGCCCGGTCCGAGCCCGGAGAGTCAAAACGACCGTTTCTTTAGAGCCTTCGGTCACCGTAAGAGTCTTGTCGGAGCTTTCCTGGCGGTCCGCGCTGGCCTGGAAGCGATGCTCGCCAGGGTCGACGGGGTAGGGGATCCCCACGAGCGCGGGCGGAATGATTTTGCCGTCGATCATCACGTGGATTTTCTCCTTCGGGACGTCTTCGGCGTTGACCACGACGCTGACGTAGGCCAGTCGGGGCTTGAGGGCATCTAGTTCAGATTGACTACTTTTCCTAGCCTTGATGAACGCGCTCGGTTCGTTCTGCCCGGCAGCGGAACGAACCGTTTCATGTATTGCTCACGGGCTTCGACCAGACGCCCGAGTCGGACCAGCGAGCGAGCTGCGTACAGCTCGTGCACCGGGGAGTGCGGCAGGCTCTCGGCTCGGCGAAAGAGGTCCAACGATCGCTTGAAGTCACCAGCCTGGAATGCTTCCCCACCGGCAATCGCCGCTGCTCGGGCGCTGGCGCGTTCGGAATCAGTCTGAGCGGTGGCATTTGTGGCTAAAAATAGCCCGATTAAAGCAGCCCAAAGAATCGATAGGTACGGGGGGCGAAGAGTTGAGTGCAACGTCATGAACAAAGAGTCTTGCTGGGGAGGATATGTAGGGCCGGACCGTATCACAGCGGGGCAGGCCTTGGGACATCAAGCAACCACTCCCGAGTGGTGCTCGCCTTGCTACTGCCCCCCTCCCCATACGGAAGTACCTGCCAGATTTAACGTCGCGATACGGACACGGTCCAAGGATACGTTTCTAGGATCTAGGCCGAGTGTGAGTAACACTAGTATCTTGCTGGTCCGAGGGAAGCGGCTATCCGGAAGGCCTCCGAATCTAGTCACTCACAGATTCGCCCGCCGGCGCTGGCCGCCGGGTGCCCGAACCGATATCTCCAGAATACAAATATGTCTCTCGTTGTAGGTGAAGTTCTCCAAGGCAAGTATCGCATCGTCCGAATGATCGGCGAGGGCGGCATGGGTGCTGTCTACGAAGGAGAGAACACCCTCATCAGTCGACGCGTTGCGATCAAAGTGATGTTGGGATCTGTGGCCGAGCAGAAGGATTTGGTTATCCGCTTCGAGCGCGAAGCTCAAGCAGCGGGCAAGATCGGCAACGATCACATCCTGGAAGTTCTCGATTTGGGTGTGTTGGAGAATGGCGATCGCTTCATGGTCATGGAGTACCTGGACGGCGAGGCGCTGAGCGACCGCATCACCGGTTTGGGACGGATGACTGCCGAAGGCGCGGCCGACATGGTCCGACAGACTCTCGTCGGATTGCAGGCGGCACACGCGGCCGGCATCGTTCATCGTGACATCAAGCCTGAGAACATCTTCATCCTAAAAGAGAAGGCCGGGCACAAGGACTACGTCAAGCTGATCGACTTCGGCATTTCCAAGTTCAACGCCCTTACAACGGAAGACGGCTTCCGAATGACCGCCACCGGCGTCGTGATGGGGACGCCGTATTACATGTCTCCGGAACAAGCCAAAGGCAGCAACAAGGCAGACCATCGCAGCGATCTGTACGCTATGGGGGTCATCCTCTACGAGTGTGTAACCGGCGACGTGCCCTTTCACGCGAAGAGTTTCAACGAGCTGCTGTTTCAAATAGTGCTGTCTGACCTCAAGCCTGCGCGCGAGATCGTCCCCGACTTGGATGTCGGCATTGACAGCATCATCACCAAAGCGATGGCGCGGGAACCCGAGTCTCGTTTCCAGACGGCCGCGGATTTCATCGCCGCTCTTGACGCCTGGGAGAACAATCGCGTGGGGGTATCCGCTCCACCGCCCGGATCCCCGGATCCCCAGGTTCGAGCCGGAATGGCCTCTTCACACAATCTACAAACAGGCGCCGTCCCCGTGCAGACAGGCGCCGTCCCTGTAAGTCGGCAGTCGGGTGGTTTCGAGCCCACTCAAGTCGGCGACGTGTCCGCCCCGGATCTGTTGGGCGGCGGTGTCTTGCCTACCAGATCCGATCCGGATCTGGAGACTGGCGCTAGTGCAAGCAGTTGGGCCAAGACTCAAGGCGAAGTCCCGGCCGGAACCCAAGGTTCTTCTAAGGGCGTGATGATGCTGGCAGCTGCAGTGGCGGCCGTGGCGTTAGTCGGTGTCGGCTACGTCATGTCTTCGGGCGGAGAGCCCACCGCAGAGGATACCGGTCCTGGGGTGCCCTCGGCGACTCCGGTGATGGCGGCCAAGCCAATTGCGGAAGATCCGTCGGAGATTGCTCCTGCAGCATCGTCCGCGGTCAAGCCGAGTACTGAGGACGAGTCGCCGGAGGCAGCCAAAGAAGGGCCCGAACCGGTCACGGTGAAAGTGACACCGGCGGCCAAGCCCAAGCCGGTGGCGGCCAAGCCCAAGCCGCGACTGCGGGTGAAGGCGAAGCCACGTGCGGTATTGCGCAAGGTGGTCAAGCCCAAACCCAAACCGAAGTCGAAGAAGCCAAAGGCAATTACCGACTTCGGTTACTAGAGCTTCTTGCCTCTATCAGGCGCCGCTGTCTCTATCAGGCGCCGCTGTCTCTATCAGGCGGTCTGCTTAGCGACCCCACAGCCAGCGGCGGCCTTTGGGCATTTTTCGTTTTCGGCGCGGGCTTGCCCCAGAGACCGAAGCGCCCGGCTGAAGTGATGAAGCCGTACTTCCCCGTCTTGAGCGCCGCTTCCATGTGTTTTCGGCTCTTGCCGCTTCGAGTTTCGTGTCGGCTGACCAGCAGGTAATCGCGCGTCGCGGTAAGCGAAACGCGTGGTTAAGCAATCGGGGCGCTTCTCTCTCGGTCGCGGCGACCGATGCGTCCGGAGGGAGGTGGGCGAGCACCGACCGCAGCTCTGCGAGAGATTGTTTGTCCTTTTTCCGTAAACTCGAAACCGACCTTCAGAAAGCCGCCGCGAAGTCGGTTGTGTTGAAGTGTCGCGCCGTCTCGATAGCTGAAGATGGCCGACGTCATGAGCACCGCGCCGAGAGCGGCGGCGATTCGGACTCGAGATCCCGGCAGCGCTTTCCACGACGATAGCGTGATGGCGGTCGCGATGAAGATATTCGCCGTCCAGTTTGCTGTGTACTGAAAGTAGTGCTGATACAGCGGCTTGTATCCTGTGGCGAGGAGCGAAAACATAGCCGCGGGTACAAAGAACGCCCAGGTGTGACGGTGGCGCAGCGGAAGGAACAGCAGCGGCCCCAGGATCATGAGCACGTACACAAACTTCTCTTCGACCAACAAAGTTCCGAAGGTGAAGGAGGGATTGGTGCCCATGGTCCGCAACACCGCACCGAAGCCCGTCTCCCCCGTAGGCAACAGCACCGAGAAGATCCAGGTGAAGCTTTGCCCGTGTCCCGTCGCCTGGTGCAGCGGCATCAGTGCGAACTTCATGATCCCAAAGTAGAGCGCTGATAACAGTCCCCTCACTAGCGCCCAGCGCGGCCGCTCTCCTCGAAGCAGATAGAACAGAGCTGCGAAAGCCAGCGTCGCGCTCTGATCTTCTCGGACAGCGAGCGCCAGTAGCCAGGCGAATATCAGTCATCCACGGCGTCCGGTTTCGAAAAGATAGAGCACCCAGATGATCGAGAAGGGCGCTGTGGTGAGGAAGTGAAAGTCGTAGAATAGCGGGCCATGCATCGGAGCATGGATGAGGAAGGCGTAGGCGAGCAGCAGGCCTGCCCATCGACTCTCCATTTTCCGTGAAACGTAGAGGTAGATGGGGAAGGCAGCGGAGCCGACAATGAGCGCCTGGATGACGATCAAGGCGTCGGCCTGTTGCCGGAGGGCGTACAGTGGAGCTATCACGTAGGCGAGGAAGGTGGCGTGATACTGCAGGTGGGAGCCGGTTCGTCCCAGCACCGGTGAGGCCTTGAACCACTCGCCGCGGATCAGGTTCCACCTCAGGTTGTCGAATATCGCGAGAGCCCAGCTGTGGGTCTGGATCCGGTAGTGATGCATCACTACGAAGTAACTGAAGTAGCCGACGAACAGCACGACGCCCACGGTGATAGCTGTGCCCGCGAGCCGTCGGTTTGTCTTTTCCGACACCCGGGCGATCAATCGGTCGAAGCTGTCGCACAGTCTTGCCGGCATGGCTTGGAAGCTGACCCGTAGGGAACGCTCCAGACACAATCCGAAAAAAAGTGCGAGCAGAAGAAACTGCACGTTCTGTTTGTCGAAGGCGCGCCAGTTGCAGAGCGGGGGCAGGAGCCCCGTGAGAATCAGCGGGCTGAGCACGAGCCCCGCGCGGAATACCTTCGCCAGGGAGGCGCGCATCGGGACACGCCGTCTCAGTTGTTTCCACAAGATGTAGCCCCGCGGTGGCACCCAGGAGGCGATGCCCCCCGTCAGCATGGTCAGCAGGTACACCGCACGCGGTCCGGGCTGCATCTTGTTGGTCTGAACGAAGCCGGCGAGTTTGTCGAAGAACGACATTTGCAGCCAGGCGTCGACGGAGGCGCCGATCAGAAAAAACAGAATCAGGGCGCCGATAAATTGCGACTCCTAAGCTGGGATTGGGGTCGGCGTCAGCACGGCGCCGTCCGTCTTTTCGGCGGCTGTGCCCTCGGGCGTTCCCGGCGAAGGGCCGTCCGCGGAGGCTTCGGTGGTCGATGGGAGCCGGCTCGGTTCAGATTCGGGCAGGGGCGCGGAGCTGATTGTAGGCTCGGTGGTGTCCGGGGGGGGGGAGGCGGATCTTGGCTCGTCATGGGGAACCTGCCCCAGAAGGCGATATTTACCCGAGTTTAGCGGTGATTGGATCGCCCTGCAAGCCCGCTCGGGGCCGCCGCGCCCAGGGCTGCGCTGGTCCGGATGCTGAATTCGGAGCCATCTCCCGCAGTCCGATCCACTCTGAGTGAGTCGCTGACTACCGAGGCCGCCAAGCGCTCGAACCGCTGACCGCTAAGCTCGGCATTTGAGACGGTGCTGAGTTTCGGGAACCCGCGACGCCGCCACCGCCAGACGCTGCGGGCGACAGAACTGGTGGTCAGCCGTTCTGCGAAGCTGCGAGCACAACGAAGCTGAGTTGAAGCAGAAGTAGGGAGATTCGTTCGACGGTCATGTTAGACTCTGGGGGCTACACGGTGGCACAGGCTGCGGCATGACCCAGTGGAGCAAGGGGCGTGCCACGGACATCGACACTGGGTCGCCAGAGTCCCGCGTGTGGCGACCCGCAGGCACCCTGACATTCGTGTCGCGATTTCCCTGGGTGGCGGATTCGATGCGACCCTGGAGGCACGGAAACGGGAATATTTTCGAGTCGAGCGGGGCCAAGCTGGCGATCGGCACGGTCGCCGCGTAGGCTTGTTTTACAGTGCGAACTCCAGTGACATCAGCCTTGCTTCTGGCCTTTTTGGCCAGTGTTGCGCTGCCTCGTACGAGCTCTGCTTTTAACCCCGGCGGGAGACAGGGGCGTAAGCCCAGCGTCACGCGCCGGGTGGCGAAACCGCATGTTCAGAAGCCGGACCAAAAAAAGGCGAGTTCCGAGGCTCTGATCAAACGCTACATGCGGGTGGTTCTGGAGCGACCGAGCGCGAGTTTTCCACTCCAGCGGCTCGCCGAGCTGTACCGAGCTCGAGACGGAAAGCTGGACGCATTGGTGGCGGATTTGGAAAGTCAAGTTGGCGCCAAGGGACCGTCGGCGTTCTCGGCTCAATTGGTGTTGGGCGGGCTGTACCGCTTCGATGGGCAGTTTGACCGGGCCAAAACCACCTTCGAAGCGGCTATTGGGGGGCGCCCAGAGAGCGGAGAGGCTCGGCTGGCGTTGGCTAGTTTCCTGGAATTTCGGGGGGACAAGGCGGGGGCCAAGACCGCTTACGAGGCCGCTTTGCCCAGGCTCAAGAAGGACAACGAAAAGGAGCCGGTGCATCGGCGGCTGCTCACGCTGAGTTTGGATCTGAAGGATTGGGAGGCGGCAAAGGGGCACCATCGCTATCTGGTGAAGCGGGCCCACGGCTCGTTTTTCGCGCGGGCCGAGCTCGGTCGGGAGCTGATGCTGCGGGAGGAGTACGCCCGCGCCGAGGAGGAGTACCGCAGCCTGCTGAAATTCTCGGTGGGTGACCATCGCGCTGTCGCGCCGACGTTAAGGGATTTGGGTCGGGCTCTGGCGAAACAGGGCAAAGAATCGGAGGCCCTGAAGGTACTGCGGCGGGGGCTGCGTATTGCCGGTAAGCAGTCGGGGCTGCGGCGAGAGATCCTGGGCTACACGGTTGAGGTCTATCGCTCCCAGGAAAAACTGGCAGAGCTGATCGTTTTGCTGCGCAGTGAAGCCAACAAGGACTTCGACAACCAACGACTGCTCGGTGAACTGCTGGAGGAGACAGGTCAGCTGACGGCGAGCCTGAAGGCGTACAAGAAGGCGCTCAAGATCAAAGCCAAGGACATCGAGGTTCGGCTCAAGGTAGTGCAGTTGCTGCAGATCCAGGGCGAGCTAGGAAGGGTCACGCAGCATTATCAGAAGCTGATCATCGCAGCGCCGCACAATCCGGATTTTGTGTTTCGCTTGGCAGAGGCGTGGCTGCAGCGCGGGCGCAGGGACAAGGCCCTAGAGCAACTGCGGAAGCTGGAGGCTCGCTCCGGCACTGACGAAGACATCCTCGGTAGTTTGGTTGATTTTTACGAGCGAGTGGGAGAAGGCGATCGGGCGATGGCCCTGTTGGAGCGCCTGAGCCGGAACCCTCAGGGCAGTGCTCGCTATCTGATTGAACTCGGGGATCGTTACTTCGCCCAGGGGGAGGAGGAGCGCGCGCAGCAAATCTGGAAGCGCATTTTGAATGTCGTCCCGGGGCGGGCGGACGCCCTGCACGCCTACGGCGAAGTGCTGCTCCAGCACGATCTGGTGGACGAGGCCTTGCATGCTTTGCGTCAGGCCATGAAGCTGGCTCCCGGTGTGGTCAAGTACACGAAGAGTTTCGCTCTGGCTTTGGAGCGGACGGGTTCGCGCTCCTCCCGCGCTCTGCGGCGCGAGCAGTACAAGACGGCCGAAGCCATTTGGCAGAGCCTGTTGGATAAAGCGGACCCGCGCTTGGCGAGAGAAGCGCGCCAGCACATTGTTACGCTGTGGAGCCTCTCTGCAGAACTCAAGCAGCGCTTGCGTCCCTTGGAACGGCGTCTCGCTTTCGAGGAGCCAGATCTTGAATCTGGACGGCTACTGGGGGAGGCCTACATTCGTCTTCGGCGATATGGGGATGCCGAAAGGGTGCTGCGTGTCGTCATTTCCCATGAGCCTACGGACATTGCCGCGCTGAAAAGGCTCGAACGAGTACTGGTGTTGCAACGCAAAATGCCGGCCGCTATCGAGGTGCTCGAACAGCTTCGCCGCGCCGATCGTCGCCGCGCGCAGGTCTATTACGAGCGCATGGCGAAGTATTCAGCGGAACTTTATCGCGACGACCAGGCCATCGAATATGCAGCTCGAGCGGTAGAGCTGAGTCCGGATGACGCGCGTGGGCACCGACGCTTGGGTGAAATGTATCGACGGCGCCAGGACTTCGAACGCGCCATCCTGCAGTTTCGAAAAGCCATTGCGAAAAATGACCGACTGTTTGAGGTGTATTTGGAGCTGGCGTTGTTGCTAGCGAACGCCTCGAAGACGGATGAGGCGGACCGCTTACTCCGACATGTCGTGCGCGCCTCACCTGACGAGGAATTGATTTCGCAAGCTGCCAAACTGAGCATCCAACTCAATCTGGGTCGTCCGCAGCTCGCGGCCCTGGAGAAGGATCTCCTGCCGCTCGCCCTCGGTAATCCAGAGCGGCCGATCTATCGGCGTTTGCTCCTGGAACTGTACGGAACCCTGGCGTTCCCGCTCGCGCACCGCGCCCAGAGCTCAGATCCAGCAGAGGCCGCGTTGGCCCAGGCTGCCCTGGGCCGCTTGGGCCAACGCGCCGTGAAACCCTTGCTCGACGCCTTGGCAGATCCTAGGGAGGGGCAGCAGCGTATCGCCATCGATCTTCTGAGCTTTGTTCGCAACAAGAGTTCCGCCCCAGCGCTGTTCTCATTTGCTGTGGGCGATGCCGACAGCGATCTGCGTGTACGGGCCATGTCTGCCCTGGGCATGCTCGAGGAACCCTCGTTGCTACCCCGATTTCGAGAGTATTTATTACCCGCTGGGGGGGCGGTGGCGGCGGAAGATCCGGTGAGTTTTGCTGCGGCGTGGGCTGTCAGTCGCCTGCCGGGTCCCGGGGCCAAGGGCTTGCTCCGGGAACTGTTGTTTAGCAATGCCGACGAGGTCCGCGGCTTGAGTCTGTTGGCACTGGTGTCCTCGAAGCGCTTCATCGACACGGCGGTCGTGCGAGAGCTGTTGGATGCTCGAACGAGTCGGCTCGTCCGGGCGTGTGCGGCGTTGGCGCTAGGTGAGATGGGGCAGCCGCGGGATGCCGAAGCACTCGTTGCGCTCGGGAGTCAGTTCGAGGGAACGCCCCTGGGGGCAACCCGTCTCTTGGCTTTGGCGCGACTCGGAGGGCCGAGTGCGAATCGCGAGATCGCGGAGGCCTTGCTGAGCGCCGTACCCGGAGCCCCGAATGCGGCAGCGAGCGCCGCGATTGCCCTAGTGAAGTCCGGACGGCTGGTTCCCGCGAGACTGCCCAGCTCCCGTAGTTTGGCTCATCTCTTGTCCCAATTGATGCCGGACTATGACGGTGAGCCGGAGGTAGCCGCCGCGATTCGTCGTTTGGCGCGGGCGCTCGGTGTGGCTGTGGTGACCGCCGTGCAAAGTTCACCGGAGAACGCCAGGGTGACGGCGAACGCGTTGATGGCCTCGGAGCGAGTTGGTTTTGGAGCGCTGCGCTTGCGGCAAGGGGCTCCGACCGAGGAGTTGACAGAGATCCGAGAACTGCTCGAGACCATCGCCCAAAAAGCCGCAGAGCCCTTCGCGCGGCTCAGCCGGCATCCGTCGGACAAGGTCCGGGCGCTGGCCCTGTCGTTCTTAGGGCGACGCCCAGAAGCGTCCGCCCAGGCTGTGCTCCTGGCCGCGCTTCAGGATCCCAGCGCCGACGTCATCCGAGTGGCCATCGCCTTGGTGACGGAACACGCGATTGAGGCCGCCAGGCCTGGGGTGATCGATGTGCTCCGATCCGCTGTGGAGTGGCCGCTCCGCGTGAGTGCCGCCCAGGCCCTGGGCGCATTGCCCAGCCATCCAGAGGCGATCGCGGCTTTGCAGCAGGTGGCATCGCTCGATTCTCTGGCGCTGGTGAGGGAAGCAGCCGTGTTGTCTCTGTTTGCTCTGGACCCCAAAAAGGCACGGAAATCCCTCAAATCGCGGGTCGAAAACGATCCTGAACCCCGAGTGCGCGAGCTGAGCAAGACTCTGCTAGAGAAGCGCTAGTGACTGGACAGCTCGAATGGGGAGGGATTTGGCTGGTGGCCAGCGTGCTCGTTCTCGGCGGCTGTCGAGAGTTGGACAGATTCGATACCGGCGACACCGAGGCCTATTGCGGTTCCGTCGTGGGCTCCGGCTATGTGCGTGCTGGCTTTTCCCAAACGATGCGTATGGAGCTGACACTGGACACAGACGCTCTGCAGACTCAGCCCGGTACGATTCGCAGCGACGACCGCAGTTTGTCAGCTTGCTCCGGAAAGCCGATCTTCGACGGCGTCCCGCTCCGGGTGGTGGAGCCCGTCGTCGAAGATGCTTTGTCTACCTTGGAGTTCGGGGACTCTCGAGAGTTCAACTTCATCGCTTTGGTTGATTCCTGTCGTGGCACCATGGTCTCGGTGGTCTCACTCATGAAAAACGACGACGTGGAACTACGCCTGTTGCTACCCCAAGCGGCCGATGTTCCTGAGGAGCCTGCCTATGCAGTATTTCGGCTCAAACGTTCTCCGCGAGCTTGCGACTTTGATTGAGGGCTGGAGATGGCGCTAACCGTACTGGGCATTGAGAGCTCCTGTGATGAAACGGCCGCGGCCGTGGTTCGTGAAAACGGCGCGGTGCTTTCCGACGTCATCCATAGCCAAGTGAAGTTACATGCCCCCTATGGCGGTGTGGTGCCGGAACTAGCGTCCCGCGATCACATGCGGAATATCGATCCCGTGGTGGGGGAGGCCCTCAGCCGCGCAGAAGTAACCCTCGAGCAGATTGACGGCATCGCCGTTACCTCCCGTCCGGGCTTGTCCGGCGCGCTGCTGGTGGGAACGCAAATGGCGCGCGGCCTTGCTTGGGCGAGCGGCAAGCCGTTGGTGGGGGTGGATCATCTCGTGGGTCACCTGTTGGCGGTGCACTTGGAGCATCCAAACTTGGCCCCGCCGGTGCGCCCCCCCTTTCCCTATGTGGCCATGCTGGCTTCGGGCGGTCACACGGCAATTTATCGAGTCGACGGCAATCTCCCATCCGAGATCACCGAGCTGGGGGCGACCCGCGACGATGCGGCGGGGGAGGCCTTCGACAAGGTCAGCAAATTGTTGGGGCTGGGCTACCCCGGTGGGCCGATCATCGATCGTCTAGCGGCGGACGGTGATCCCTCCGCAATCAAGTTGTCGAAGCCTATGCCCGCCCGGGATTCCTTGGAATTCAGCTTCTCTGGTCTCAAAAGCAACGTCGTCCGATGGGTCGAAAAAAACGGCCGCCCCGGTGACGATCAACAACTTCGAGACCTGTGCGCCGCCTTTCAGCGGCGGGTGACGGATACGCTCATCGAGAAAACGCTTCGCGCGGCACAGAACTTAAATATTCCGCGGGTCGTACTGGCAGGGGGGGTTGCGGCCAATCGTGAGCTCCGCGCTCGCGCGGTCGACGCGGGCCGGCTTCTCGATATCGAGGTGATCGTTCCGCATATCAAGAGCTGTACAGATAACGCAGCGATGATCGCCTACGCGGGAGTCCCCATGCTGCTCGCCGGCGAGGACCACACGGCGGGGCTGGAGGTAAGCCCGCGCACTGTGCTGGCGCGCGTCACCCGCAAAGGACCCGGTCGGCGGCGCGGTGCGCGAATTAAGCGCGACTGAGAGCCGATCAAAAAATCAGAAATGCCGCGGGGAGCTGCCATCAAGGAAGCACCTCATGCCCTCCAGTTCGCTGATAAGCGCGGACAATCTTCCGCGTCGACAGGTCGTCGTCTGCGATCAGTATTTTTGCCACGAGTGCACTAGAAGCACGGGCGAATCGCTGCGTGCGATCAGCCCGCCATGGCGACACGGGACGGCTCCGTCGCGTCGTCGTCTTCGAGCCAGATGCCGGACACTGGAATCATGCGGAGCTAGCCTTGGGCGCGGGTGGCGATTAAGGCCATCAGTACACCCGGTCGGTGGTGCTCCCAGGCGTCGGTACCCGTCAAGTGCCAGGGCTGCTCGCGCTTGAGTAAAACGGGCATCTTCACGTTCATTGCGCCGAACTCAATTGCCGCTCCCGAGGGTGGTTTTGAAGGAATCGAAGGAGCCGGAGACGAGAGCGCGCGAGTACTATTTCACTACAATTTACGTTAATCAGTCGCATTTGAACTCTTCGTCGAACCCGCTGACATGGTGATCGGCCTGTTTCCGGGAATCTTGAGTCAAAACGACAGGTTTTCTCTCCAGTCATGGTCTTCCAGCCTGCCCGAGCATGGGCTAGGTAAGTCCTCCGGATTTCTCCGGTATGGGTCCGACGATGGCACAGCTCGAATCAGTAGGATTTTGGGGCGGAAGCTCCCGCTCGCCTGCGTTTGAAGGCGCGGAACTCGTGCGCCTCGCGCAGCGAATACGCGAACCTGTGCATGTAATTCGAGATCCGGCATCCGGTCGTCTCGGATTGGCACATTCGGGACACCTGCGGATGAACTCCCAAGCCAACGGATCGCCGACGCTGCCGCTCATGGCGACCCTGCCTGCGCTCTATCCCGAATGGCTCGGGGATCGTTCGTTCAGTGAGCTTTACGGGACTCGTTTTCCCTACGTTGTTGGGGCCATGGCGAACGGTATCGCTACCGTCGAGCTGGTAGTCGCCGCAGCCCGATCGGGTCTGCTGGGTTTTTTCGGTGCGGCGGGACTTTCCTTCGACCGGGTTCAGGCGGCGGTGACGGAGCTCAACGCCCAGTTGGGATCGGAGCTGCCGTGGGGCGCTAATCTCATTCACTCCCCGACGGAACCCGAGCTCGAGCAACGGGTGGCGGCGATGTACATCGAGCAGGGAGTTCGCTTGGTGTCGGCGTCGGCCTACATGGAGCTCAGCCCTGCGATCGTACACTACGCGTTGTCCGGTATCACCGAGGGCCCAGCCGGAGAAATCGACCGCCGACATCACGTCTTCGCGAAGGTGTCGCGCCCGGAAGTGGCGGCGCAATTTATGTCACCGGCGCCAGCCCGCATTGTGGAGCGATTGCTCGCTGATGGTCGCATCACTCGTGTCGAAGCCGAACTAGCCAAGAGAGTGCCCATTGCGGAAGACATCACGGTCGAGAGCGACTCGGGCGGACATACCGACAACCGCCCGTTGGGTTCTCTGTTCCCGATCATCGCCCGTGCTGCGGTCGAGTACCAAGAGCGCTTCGCCTACAGTCGTCGCTTTCGAGTCGGGGCTGCTGGCGGACTCGGCACTCCTGCGGCCGTGGCGGCGGCTTTCGGACTGGGCGCGGCCTACGTACTCACCGGAAGTGTCAACCAGTGCGCCGTGGAGTCGGGTTTGTCCGAAGAAGGACGAGTCATGCTGTGCGGTGCCGGCGTCAGCGACATGATGATGGCCCCTGCCGCCGACATGTTTGAGATGGGCGTGAAGCTTCAAGTGCTGAAGCGAGGCACTCTGTTCGGGCCCCGCGCGATCAAGTTGTACGAGCTCTATCGCAACTACGACAGCCTGGAGGCGATTCCCGCCGAGACAAAGACCAAGCTGGAGCGCGACATCTTCGGCCAAAGCGTTGACTCAGTGTGGACAGAAGTGGAGCAGTTCTTTTCCAAACGGGAGCCCAAACAACTGGAGCGCGCCAGCCGAGATGCCAAACACCGAATGGCCCTGATCTTCCGTTGGTATCTGGGGCTCTCGAGCCGCTGGGCAATCGCCGGAAACAGCGAAAGACGATCGGACTATCAAATCTGGTGCGGCCCGGCCATGGGCGCCTTCAATGACTGGGTACGGGGCTCGGAGCTAGAGTCAGCTCAGTCCCGTACTGTGTCGCAGATTGCCTTGAACTTACTTGAAGGGGCGGCAGTGCTGACTCGCGCCCATCAACTCCGAACCTATGGCGTGGCGACTCCGCCCGAACTCTTTCAATTTCATCCCCGCCAGCTCAGCTGAGCCCGAGTCATCAACTGATAGCTATGAAGTCTTCTTCCGAATCAAAACCTGAGTCTTGTTCCATCGCTGTCGTCGGGGTGAGCGCACTCTTTCCAGGGTCCGTGGACGCCGCGGGCTTTTGGTCGGACATCCTAGCAGGCTCCGATCTCGTTACCGATGTTCCGCCCGGTCATTGGTTAATCGACGACTACTACGATCCGGATCCGACGGCGCCGGACAAGACCTACAGCAAACGAGGCGCGTTCCTGCCCGAGGTGGATTTTGACCCGCTGGCTTGGGGAGTGCCGCCGACGATCATGTCGGCAACCGATACCACTCAGCTGTTGGCTCTGATCGTGGCGCAAAAAGTTTTGGATGACGCCTGCGGTACACAATTTTCGGATGAGCTGCGGGCTCGCACCAGCGTGATTCTAGGAATCACCTCCGCCCAAGAACTGCTCGGCTCCATGGTGAGTCGTCTCCAACGGCCCATCTGGGTGAAATCCCTCCGCGAGATGGGGCTGCCCGAATCCAAGGTCAACGAAGCCTGCGAGCGCATCGCGTCTCACTACGTGCCCTGGCAAGAAAGCACCTTCCCTGGCGTGCTCGGAAATGTCGTCGCCGGGCGCATCGCGAATCGCTTGGACCTGGGTGGAACCAACTGCGTTACCGACGCGGCCTGCGCGAGCACATTCTCCGCCCTGTCCATGGGTGTCAACGAACTGCGTTTGGGTCAGTCGGATCTCGTGATCGCCGGCGGTGCGGACACCATGAACGACATCTTCATGTACATGTGTTTTAGCAAGACACCCGCCCTGTCCAAATCGGGCGACTGTCGACCTTTTTCCGAGAGTGCGGACGGTACCTTGCTCGGCGAGGGCATCGGCATGGTGGCGCTGAAACGCCTGGAGGATGCCGAGGCTGCCGGTGATAGAATTTATGCTGTCAT
Organism: Polyangiaceae bacterium; assembly: GCA_013214025.1. Classification (GTDB taxonomy): domain Bacteria; phylum Myxococcota_A; class Polyangia; order Polyangiales; family Polyangiaceae; genus JABSRN01. Next base: position 26,647 of record JABSRN010000037.1, on the reverse strand, counting down.
TCGCGGCGTCGGGACATCGTCTGACGGACGCTCCAAGAGCGTCTATGCACCCGTGTCGGAAGGCCAGGCACGCGCGATGCGTCGCGCTTACGAGCAAGCCGGCTATGGCGCCGACACGGTTCAGCTCGTGGAAGCCCACGGGACCGGAACCATCGCAGGAGATGCGGCGGAGTTTGGCGGTCTTCGCACGGTGTTCACCGAGGCCAATCCCGATAAAAAGAATTGGTGCGCGGTCGGTTCGGTCAAGAGCCAGATCGGGCACACTAAAGCCGCGGCGGGTGCGGCCGGCTTGTTCAAGGCAGTGATGGCTCTGCATCACAAGGTGTTGCCGCCCACGATCAAAGTCGATCAGCCCAATCCGAAGCTCGATATCGAAAACAGTCCTTTCTACCTCAACACGAAGTCCAAGCCGTGGATCCAGTCCAGCGACAAGCCGCGTCGGGCTTCGGTCAGCTCCTTCGGTTTCGGCGGCTCCAACTTCCACATCGCGCTGGAAGAGTATCGGGGCGAGCACGGGGCCTGCCGCCTGGCTTGCCGTCCCAGCGAGCTCGTGTTGTTGAGCGCCGACTCAACGGCGGAGCTCAGAGAAGATCTCATGAAATGGGCGGGGCGGAGCGACTCAGCTGGTGTGCTGCGTTACCTAGCCTATAGTTCCCAGCGCAGCTTTGACGCGACGGCCACTGTGCGCGTGGGAATCACGGCGAGCTCCGACGAAGATCTCATCGCGAAGTTGCACAAGGCGGCGGAGATTGGCTCCCGTGGGCAAGATCTCTCGACCCCCGATGGTATCGAGTTTTCGACCTCAGCTTCGACGGACGAGTTGCCGAGCGGCGCCCTCGGCATTCTCTTCCCCGGGCAGGGGAGCCAATATGTTGGGATGGGAGCAGGCCTGCTCATGCATTCCGATACTGCTCGCGAGGTGTGGGACGATATCGCGACCGCCACTGAAGCCGGCGAAATGCCCTTGCACGAGATCGTGCACCCGCGGAGTTGTTTTGATCAGGCCAGGACCGACGCTCAGCGCGCTCAGCTCGTTCGTACCGAATGGGCGCAGCCTGCCATTGGCGCGCACAGCATGGCGCTGTTTCAAATCGCGCGCGGCTTGGGTCTCAACGCTGCAGCCTACGGGGGGCACAGCTTTGGCGAACTGACGGCGCTATTTGCCAGCGGTGCTTTGAGTGCCAAAGATTTTATGAGCGTGGCGTTTCGGCGTGGTCAGCTGATGCGGGATGCTGCAGGCACGGATGGCGCGATGACATCGGTCTCGGCATCGATCGAGCAGGTTCAAGAGCTGGTGGAGCGCTCGAATATCGACGTGACGCTGGCCAACCACAACAGCCCCAAGCAGGTGGTGCTCAGCGGTCGACGCGCCGCCATTGAAGCTGTGGAATGCTCGCTGGCGGAGGCGGCCACCTCGTTCACCCACTTGGATGTCGCGACGGCCTTCCACTCATCGGTCGTGGCAGATTCCGAAGGGCCCTTCGCGGAGTTTTTGGCGGGCGTGCCTTTCGAAGACATGGACGTGCCGGTGTACAGTAACACCACGGCTCTGCCCTATGAGGCCGGCGCTGAGGCGATTCGAAAAACTCTGTCGGCTCAGATCGCAAAACCTGTCCGCTTCGTAGACGAAGTGGAGGCCATGTACGACTCGGGTATCCGTACTTTCTTGGAGGTCGGCCCGGGCCGCGTTCTCAGCAACCTGGTGGGTCATATTCTCAAGGGGCGGCCCCATCGCGCCATCGCTTTCGATCGAAAGGGACGCTGCGAGTGGTCCAGTCTGCTCCAGGGTCTCTCTCAGCTGGCGGTGCACAGTCAGCGAGCCATGAGCTTCGACGTGTTATGGGAGCGCGAGCGGCAACCGGCGGATCCCCGGCAGCGAGTGCCCGCGAAGATGGCGCTCAAGCTGAGCGGCACGAGCTTCAACAAGCCGTACCCCCCACCGGGTGGGACAGCGGATTTGCCGAAACCGGTCGCCGAAGCGGCGACACTCTCCACCGCGGATGCAGTGGCGGCGACGGCTCCCGATCTCGCCGGAGCACCGAGTCTGGGCCGTCCGAGTCTGGGCCGTCCGAGTCTGTGCCGTCCGAGTCTGGGCGAGCCGGGTCTGAGTCGTCTGAAATTGGGTACAGCCGTGTCGGAGACCGCAGCGTCTGAGACATCTGGTGGTGTATCGAGTCCCGTCCACGTTCACGCCAACACCGAACGAGGAGTGACTGCTCCTGGACCGTTCGCTGGACAGGACTTGTCGGCAGCGGCTACCCCCGCAGCGGCTACCCCAGCAGCGGCTACCCCAGCGGTTGTGGACGATGCTTTCTTGCGAGTGTTCGAGGAGAGCCAACGCCAAACGGCGGAGGCTCACGCGCAGTTCCAGCAAACCATGGCGGAGACCCATTCCGCATTCCTGCGATCGGCGGAGGCTGCGTTGAACGGGCTTTCCGGTTTGATCGCTGGCAAGGCCGTCGCGACACCTCTCCGGGTGGAGACGCTCACGACCCTAGGGGCGGATGCTTTCGGTGGGCAAGCGCTGTCCCCCGACTTGTCCACCGGCGCGTCGCAGCAGCCGACGCCGTCAGCGGTTAGCTTGGGTCATCAAGCGACCAGTCGGGGTGTCGCGGTAGCGCCGGCGGCGGTCGTACTGACCGCCGTCAGCTCTCCGAAACCCAGCACCCACGCGGAGACATCGCGAGTCGCGGAGGTTGGCGGTGGTGTGCAAGAGCTGATGCTCAGCGTAGTGGCTGAAAAGACCGGATACCCCGAGGACATGCTCGCCATGGAAATGGATCTGGAAGCGGATCTCGGTATCGACTCGATCAAGCGGGTGGAAATCTTGAGCTCGGTCTGCGAGCGTGCGCCCGGTTTGCCAGATCTCGACGCCTCCGAAATGGCGGCGCTGAAGACCCTTGGGGAAATAGCCAGCTACCTAGATGCGGCCCTCGGTGGCCCGCTAGTGGTGGCGGCATCAGGCAACACCGGCGTGACCGACGCAGGCGCCGCGCCGGTGTTGCCGGCAGCCCCGGCACCCGCTGGTGGGGAAAGCTTAGACATCCACGCGCTGATGCTCCAGGTGGTCGGAGAGAAGACGGGCTACCCCGCGGATATGTTGTCCGCTGAGATGGATCTCGAAGCAGATCTCGGTATCGATTCGATTAAGCGCGTTGAGATCTTGAGTGCCGTGAGGGAGCAGGCGCCCGGTCTGCCAGATCTTGATGCCTCTGAGATGGCGGCGCTTCGTTCTCTGGGGCAAATCGTGGACTATCTCGCCGCTCGTTTGCCCTCTGCAAGGCTGACGGCCGCCCCGACGGCCCCAGCCGTCCCAGCCGCCCCCCCCCCCGCCGTCAAAGATCTCACGGCGTTGATGTTGTCGGTGGTCGGCGAGAAGACGGGCTACCCCGAAGATATGTTGTCCCTCGAGATGGATCTCGAGGCGGATCTCGGCATCGATTCGATTAAGCGCGTTGAGATCTTGAGCGCCGTGCGGGAACGCGCGCCGGCCCTACCCGATCTGGACGCTTCCGAGATGGCCACGCTCAAAACCCTGGGTGCCATCGTCCAGTATCTGGAAGCGAGCGTTGCGGACACGGCTCCGATCACCGCGCCCTCTGTTGCTCCGCCGATAGGTCAGCGGGTTAGCCAGTCCGTAGACGCCGATCAACAAGCGGTCACGGATTCCGTCGAGCGGCTTGAGCTGCAGAGCTATGACTTGGCGCGACCGGGTGTCGCTGCTGGTTCGCTCATGCTCGCCAAGTCGGTGGTGATTGTGCCCGACGATCGCGGGGTGGCTGTGGAACTTCAGCGCGCCCTCGATTTGCGAGGAATCACATCCGAGGTGAATCACGAGCTTCCGGCGGGTGCGGACGCGGTGCTGTTCCTCCAGGGGCTCAACCAGGATGCGGGCTACGACTCGGCCCGGGACGTTCGTTCACGAGGCTTCGCGACTGCCCAGAGCATGGCGCCGACCATGACGGCGGTCGGCGGCTTGTTCGTGACTGTTCAAGACACCGGCGGTGACTTCGGTTTGAGCGGTTCCGCTCGATTCTGGATGGGCGGCCTGCCCGGCCTAGTAAAAACTGCGGCTTCCGAGTGGGCTCTCGCGGATACACGCGCGATCGACATCGACTGCGGCGAGCGTTCGGCGGCTGAAATCGCCGAGGCTATTGCGGAGGAGTTGGTCGGCGGTGGCACACAGCGTGAAATCGGCTTGGGACGCTTGGGCGAACGGACGGCCCTGCGCTTGGTCAAGGCGCCGGAGGCTAGCGGCGGCGGGATCCAGCTGGATTCGGACGCAGTGGTAGTCGCCACAGGCGGAGCTAGAGGCGTCACAGCGGCGTGTCTGGAGGCGTTGGCGGCGAACGCCAAATGTTCCTTCGCCTTATTCGGGCGGTCCGAATTGCTGCAAGAGGATCCCGCGGTCGCTAGTGTCACGGACGAGCTCAGCCTGCGTAGCAGCCTATTGGAAGTGGCGCGCGCTGCGGGTGAAGCGCCCACACCCCGTGAGCTCTCCGCCCAGGCTCAAGGCATCATGGCCAGTCGAGAGATCGCCAACACCCTCCGCCATATCGAGGAACTAGGCGGTCGTGCCAAATACTTCCGAGTTGATGTAACGCGTGCGGATGAGCTTACTGCGGCTCTAGCGGAGGTGCGGCAGGAGCTGGGCGGCATTCGTCTTCTGGTTCATGGCGCCGGTATTCTGGCTGACAAGCGAATTGAGGAGAAAACTTCCGCACAATTTGCGGCCGTGGTGGACACGAAGTTGGACTCTCTGCGACTCCTGCTGGAGTTGACCGAACAGGATTCGATTCGCGGCATTTGTCTGTTCTCCAGCGTCGCGGCCCGGACAGGAAATCAAGGCCAGTGCGATTACGCCATGGCCAACGAGGTTCTGAACAAAGCGGCGAATTACGAGGCAAAGCGCCGCGGCGATTGTTGGGTGCGGGCACTCAACTGGGGACCGTGGGCTGGCGGCATGGTGACGCCGCAACTCGCCGAACATTTCGCCTCCCAGGGCGTCGGGCTCATCTCGCTGTCCGCGGGCGCAGCGGTGTTCCTAAGAGAGCTGGCTACCGCGGCACCTTCCCAAGGCACCGAATTGGTCGTTGGCAGCACCATCGGAGGCACATCGTTAGGCGCCGGACGCAGCGTGGCACCGAATCCCTACGGCGTGCGCATTGGCCGCCGTACCTTTCCCAGCCTCGCGGATCACCGGCTCGCGGGCCACGTGGTGGTGCCGGTAGCACTGGTCATTGAATTGTTCGCGCGTGCCGCGGTCGCTTACCGCTCGGATCTCCGCTTTGTCGCCTGCAGAAATCTCAAGGTCCAGTCGGGTATTCGCCTTCCGGATTTTGACACTCAGGCGGATGCTTTCACGGTCCGGCTCAAGCAGCTCTCGAACGGGAGCAGTGCCACCCTATCGGCGAGTTTGCATAGCGCCAGCGGTCGAGAACACTATTCAGCGACCATCGAACTGGATGCCTCGTTGCCTCTGACATCGAGTCAAGCGCCTGCGTCCATGGCTCCGGGTGGAGATTCCGGGGCAGTGTACGGCGGAGTGCTCTTTCACGGCCCGCAGTTCCAAGCGATCAGCGCGCTCACCCACCGTAGTGAGACCGGAGTCGGTGCCTGTCTCAAGCCGCAGAGTGATCTGGGATGGGCAGGCGACTATCAGCTCGACGTGGCTCAGATCGATGCGGGACTGCAGATGGCGCTTCTCTGGGTGGAGACTGCGATGGATCGCGCTTCGCTTCCGACGAGCATCGCCGGCTATCACGTGTTCGCGAACTATCGACCCTCTGACGTGAAACAAGCACGGCTCCGTCGTCGTGAGTTACTCGGCGACCGGGCTCTTTGCGATGTGCACTTCGTAGACGCGGCCGGCGGAGTACTTGCCGAACTGCGAGGCGTGGAACTGCACTGTCTTGCGGACAGCCCGCCCATGCAGCCTAGTGGCCCGCGCCCGCGCGCCTAGGAGGAGCTAATGAAAGCTCCGCGTATTGCCATTGTTGGGCAGGCATGTGTCCTGCCCGGAGCCCTCAATCCCGAGCAGCTCTGGGAGGCTGTAGCCGAAGGTCGCGACCTCTTATCCCAGGTGGATGCCGAGCGCTGGGGGATCCGTCGAGATCGTGTCACGGGCTCCTTGGGGGACACGGACGACAAGACCGTGTCCGATAGTGGTGGCTACGTTCGCGGCTTTGAAGACATATTTGATCCGTCGGGTTTCGCCATATCGGCGGATCGCGTGCGCTCCTTTGATCCCTTGGTGCAATGGATACTGCATTGCGGACGAGAGGCGCTGTCGGGCGTGCAGTCTCTTAACACGCGGCGCGTCGGCGCCATCTTCGGTAATCTGAGTTACCCCAGCGAGTCCTTGTGCCGATTTGCTGAAGAGCATTGGCTGTCCGCGCAGGATGGAGAGGTGGCGGAGCTCGTCGCCGACCGAGCTGGAGTCGCGCCGGAGAATCGCTTCAACTCGGGCTTGCCAGCCCACTTGCTGGCCGAAGCGCTGTCACTGGGAGTTTCAGCCTACGCACTCGATGCCGCGTGCGCCTCTTCTTTGTACGCCATCAAATTGGCCTGCGACGCTCTTGTTGACGGAGATGCTGATGTGATGTTGGCGGGTGCGGTCAACCGTGCCGACGATCTGTTTTTGCACGTCGGATTCACCGCCCTAGGGGCGCTGAGCCCGACTGGTCGAAGTCGGCCCTTTCACCCTCAGGCAGACGGCTTGGTGCCGGCAGAGGGTGCCGGCTTGGTCGCGCTCAAACGTTTGGATGACGCCATCCGAGATGGCGACGAGATCCACGGGGTGATCTGTGGCGTGGGGCTTTCCAACGATGGGCGTGGCAAGGGGCTGCTGGTGCCGTCCCAGGCAGGCCAAGTACGGGCAGTACGCGCTGCCTACAAGACAGCCGCTCTTCAACCTGCGGATATCTCCTTGTTGGAGTGTCACGCGACGGGCACCATTTTGGGCGACGGCACCGAGCTGCGTGGAATCACCGACGTCTTCGGTGAAGATCGCCCGCTCGTGATCGGATCCCTAAAAGCCAATCTGGGCCACCTGATCACCGTCGCAGGCGTGGCTGGTTTGATCAAGGTGTTGGCGGCCATGCGCCACAAACTCCGCCCGCCGACGCCGCACGCTGACGGTCAACAATTGGGCGAGAGCCAACTGCAACTGCTCAGTGAAAGTGAGCCGTGGCTGAGCACTAACATACGCCGTGCCGCGGTGAGTGCTTTTGGCTTCGGCGGCAACAACGCGCATCTGATAGTCGAAGAGTGGCGAACTCCCGAGCGCGAGGAGCAGCCCACAGCTCGTGAGATCCCCGAGCATGTTACCGACAGTTCCTCTGACGACGCAAGCACCCAGCGCCCGGAAATATGTGTGGTGGCCATGGGGGCTCGCTCAGGCGACGGCCAAAGCGTTAGAGATTTTGCTGAATCTTTGTGGGAGGGCGGCGAGCCCCGGTGCGACGAATTGCGCGTGAGCATCGCCGGTTTGCGTTTTCCACCGCGCGATCTTGAGGAGACGCTGCCCCAGCAACTGATGCTCTTCGAAGCCGCTCGTGAGGCGGTGGCGCAGACGAGGCAGACGAGGCTGTCACCTGAACGAACTGCCATCTACGTCGGTATGGGTTGCGATCCAGAAATCTGTCGCCATGGAGCCCGATGGAGAGCCGCGGAGTGGGCGGCTGAGTGGGGTCAGTCTGATCAATGGCTGTCGACGACACGCGATACCTTCATTCGTCGGCTAGGCCCCGCGGGCGTGCTCGGTGCGATGCCCAACGTTGTGGCGAACCGTCTGAACAGCCAGCTCAATCTACAGGGACCGAGCTTCACCGTATCCGCTGAGGAGCTCAGTGGTGTCCGCGCACTGGAAATCGGCCGTCGCGCTCTGCAACGCGGAGAGATCGATTCGGCGGTGGTGGGCGCCGTGGATTTGAGCGCAGAAGCTGTGCACGAGGTGGCGGCTCGCTCACTGCTACCGGAAGCTCGTCACCGAGGCGGCGATGCCGCGGTGGTGTTGGTGTTGCGGCGACTGGAAGACGCTCGCCGCGATGGGGACAAAATTTGGGCGGTGTTACGCGAGCCTGGGGCGACCAACAGCCAGCAGCTGGAATGGAAACTCGACGGAAGTTCGCCGGCGCTCGAGCCCCTCTTGGGCCATGCGCACGCGGCGTCCGGGTTGCTGGGTGTGGCCGCTGCGGTGATGAGCTGCGCTGTGGGTCGGCCGCCCCGGGGTTTTGAGCTGCCGCAGGGCACCGAATCGCCCGCTGAGCTTCGACTGGAGCTTTCTGCCATGGGCGGGCAGCATCAGACGGTGATCGTGGCGGCGGACCGCAGCTTGTCACCCACTGATGCCGAGAGCGCTCGTCGCCTGTTGGAGGATCTCGCGCCGCCCGCCGAGGAATTGGGACGAGGAATTGTAATTCCGGCCCACGCAAGTTTTCCTCAAGTGCCGGCACTGCAAAACGCAGCCTCGGGTTTCATGGTCCCCGCTCCGGCCCTTCCCCCCGTGCAGTCGTCACCCCCTCGCATCAAGCCGTCGGACACGCTGTCGCCACCCGCACGAGGACCGCGTCCCGCCCGGGGTCCTTCCCTCGGGGATCAGCCGCCAGCTATGTCCCTCGGCGGCTCCGGCCCTACCATTAGCCACGCGCGGCCCGCCCCGAAACCCGCGCCCCGAACACCCATTTCCGGCAGCCTCGCCAGCCTGACTACGGTTGGCTCTTCCCCTCGAGCGGCGGAATCGCGACGCATCACCCAGGTGTCTCCTCCGGATCCCCAACTCGCCCCTAGCCGGCAACAAGCTATCGACCAGCTAGAACGCTACCGCGCCCAGTTGGCCTCAGTGCATCAGGATTTCTTGACCCAGCAGGCGGCGATTCATCGTCAGTTTTTGGATGTGCGGGAGTCCGCCATTCGGTTGTTGATAGCTCAGGGGTCATCCTCCGGGGAAGCCGTGCCCACCGGGGAAGCTGCGGGTGTCAGCCAGGCGGCACAGGAACACTTTGCCGACAATTCGACTCCCCTTGGCCCATCCGGGCTGGCCGAGATCGGCGACCTTCCACGACAGCCGGAGGGCGCAATCGTCAGCCAAGCGGTGGTCCCCAGCGTAGCGCCGCACACTCCGGACCACCCAAGTTCAGAAGCCGCCTTCCCCACAGCTCAAGGGGCCGTCGGTCCGAGCTTCACGCGGGAAGATTTGCTGGTTCATGCGTCCGGCAAGATATCGGATTTGTTTGGGACAGCATTTGTCGAGCAGGATCAGTTTGATGTGCAGGTGCGCATGCCCGAGCCGCCGTTACTTCTGGCAGATCGGGTCACGGGTATCGACGCCAAGCCCAGTTCTATGGGTTTGGGAACCGTCTGGACGGAAACAGACGTGCACCACGACTCCTGGTACCTGAACGATGGCTACATGCCCGCCGGCGTCATGATCGAAGCTGGGCAGGCAGATCTATTCCTGATTTCCTATCTAGGTATCGACGCTCACAATCGTGGGGAGCGGGCCTACCGTCTGCTGGGTTGCGAGCTCACCTACCACCGCTCTCTGCCTACAGCCGGTGAGACTCTTCGCTATCAAATAACCGTGGATGGGCACGCTCGACAGGGCGACACCCGACTCTTCTTTTTTTATTACGACTGCGTCATCGACGGCCAACCGGTGTTGAGCGTCCGTTCGGGGCAGGCAGGATTTTTCACGTCCACGGAGTTGGACGAATCTGCCGGCGTGCTGTGGGATCCCGAGTCCCAAGACATAGTGAGTGAGCCCCGCTTGGCCCCCCCCCGGGTGCGCTGCGGTCGCTCGGAATTTGACGAAGACAGAATCGCCGCGTTTGGGCGCCGAGAACTGTACGAAACTTTCGGGGCTGGATTTGAGTTGGCTCAAACCCACAACCGCAGCCCCAGCTTTCAAAGCGGGAAGATGTGTTTCATCGATCGCATTGAGGGTCTTGATGTTGCCGGGGGGCCGTGGAAACGAGGCTACGCCCGTGCGATCACGGCCATCTCGGCCGACGACTGGTTCTTCGAGGGGCACTTCAAGAACGATCCCTGCATGCCGGGCACTTTGATGTTCGAGGGCTGCTTGCAGCTGATGGCGTTCTATTTGTCGTCCCTGGGTTTCAGCCTGGATCGTGACGGTTGGAGGTTCGAACCAGTGCCCGAACTGGCGTACCAGCTGCAATGTCGCGGCCAGGTACTGCCGAGTTCTAAGGAACTAGTCTGCGAAATATTTGTTGAAGAGGTGGTGGATGGCGAGTTCCCGATGGTGTTTGCGGATCTCCTGGGGACCGTCGATGGCGTGAAGGCGTTCCACGCTCGTCGGGTCGGGCTACAGCTGGTGCCGGACTGGCCCATTACGAATCAGCCGGAACTTCTGAGCGAGCACATAGAATCAAAAGAGGTGGCTAGCGTCGATGGCTTCGATTTTGGCTACGCGTCACTACTCGCTTGCGCCTGGGGCAGGCCGTCGAATGCCTTTGGTCCCATGTATCAGCGCTTCGATGGGACTCGTCGCGTGGCGAGGCTCCCGGGTCCCCCGTACCATTTCATGAGTCGGGTCGTTTCTGTTGAAGGCGGTATTGGCGTTTTGGAGGCGGGGGCCGAAGTCACTATCGAATACGACGTTCCACGGGAAGCCTGGTACTTTCGGGAGAGCCCGAGCGGATCCATGCCCTACGCCGTGCTGCTCGAAGCCGTGCTGCAGCCCTGCGGTTGGCTGGCGAGTTACGTAGGTAGCGCACTCACTACAGATACGGATTTGAAATTCCGCAATCTGGATGGTGTGGGCACTGTTCACCGAGAAGTATGGCCAGATAGCGGGACCTTGCGCACGGAGGTAAAGCTGTGCAGCGTCTCCCGGTCTGGAACGATGATTCTGCAGTCCTTCGACGTGCAGTGTTTTTGCGGCGATGAACTCGTGTACGAGCTGGACACGGGATTTGGTTTCTTTCCTGCCGAGGCCTTGGCCAATCAAGTGGGATTGCCGACGAACGACGCCGTTCGCGAGCAGTTAAGCCGGGAGCCGAGTGGCGTTATCGATTTAACTCAGCGCGACAGCTCATTCCTCGAAGGCACAGCTCGTTTGGCGGACCCCATGCTGTTGATGATCGATCGCATCACCGGCTGGGAGCCGCAGGGTGGCGCCGCGGGTCTTGGGTGGCTTCGGGCCGAAAAGGACGTCGATCCGAGCGAGTGGTTTTTTAAGGCCCACTTCTTTCAAGATCCTGTGCAACCGGGCTCCCTCGGGCTCGAAGCGATGGCTCAACTTTTGCAGTTTTTCATCTTGCAGAATAACTGCCACGCAGAGCTTCGCTCGCCCCGCTTCGAAGCCATCGCAAGCGGCGAATCCATGACGTGGAAGTATCGCGGGCAAGTGGTACCGAGCAACCGCGTGATCAGCACCACGCTGGAAATCACAGAAGTGTTGCGCGAACCCGGAAAAATTACGGCATTTGCGGATGCCTCTCTGTGGGTAGACGGAAAGCGGATATACGAAGCCAAACACTTGGGCATGCGGCTAGCGGAAACTCCGTCGGACGAGCGCCATCGCCCCCTTGCTTCGGATTTGTCGCCGTCGCCTGTCTCAGGCCTCGTCGAGCCCCCAAGCTTGCAGTTGCCTGCCGTCGCAGATTATTGGCGGCAGCAGCTTCAGATTGAGGCCTGGGCCGGGGAAGACGTATGTCGCGCCTTGGTCGAGAGTTGCGTGGGCCGCGTATTGGTGGCGGACGGATCCGCCCTCGACGCTGTACGAGGCCAGAGCGTGGTGTTTGTGGCCAATCATCAGGTGGCGGTGGAGTCCACGGCATTTTCAATTCTGGCGTCGGCGTACTTCGGAGCTCCCTTATTGGCGCTTTCGAAGGCGGAAAACCGCAATCACTGGCTTGAGACCATCATGAGGCATGTGTTCTCGCATCCTCGGGTGACGAATCCGCTGATTCCTCGACACTTTCAACGCAAGCAGCCGCATCAATTGCCCCAGCTGCTCTCGGAGCTGGCTCGTGAAATGACCGCGTCGGGTCGGAGTCTACTTGTGCATGTGGAGGGCACCCGTTCGCTCAGCTGCACCGTGCCGACGAGCAAGATGAGCGGTGTATTGCTGGACATGGCTCTGGAGAACGGGTTTCCGGTGGTGCCCGTTCGATTTCATGGAGGACTGCCTCGCTCACCGGTGCCGGCACGCTTGGAGTATCCCTATTTGATGGCGCGGCAAGATCACTACATCGGCAAGCCGATTCTCCCGGGCGAACTGTTGCCTTTGAACTACAAGGAGCGCAGCGCCCGAATTGTTGATGCAATCAACGCTTTGGGATGCGCCCCGGCGGAGGAGAGCCCCGCCACCCCCAACGAAGCCCTACAAGCCTCGGCGAGCCGCTGGGCTACCCAGCGCGACGTATCGGCGGAGGTAGGCGCACTGTATTGCGCTCTTCGAGATCTGCCGGACGTCAGTGGTGAGGGCGCAGTGTTGTTGTCTCGGATCGAGCGCGGTGCACTCTTGGACGCGAGCCCCCCTGTGGATGCCGAAGAGGAGTGGCTGGAGACCTTGGTTCGCTATTTTACAGGGACCATCGCACCGTCCACCTAGCTGCGATGGCTACCGGGGTCTGCCGGGTCTACGTGGGGCCTACCCGGGTGCGTCGTGCTGACGCCGCTCAGGACCAGACCAAGACTTGCTTTGTGTGGGTGCTGAGCGTTTAAGATTGATTTTTCGGCGGAAACCAAGACTGACTCGTTGGCATGCCGGCGGCGCTTGGAGGGACGCTGGGTCGACTGGCTTCGGCGTGACGCGAGATGGGTTGTGTGCCCTTAAGAATGTGGGAGAGCTCTACCAGGGCTTCGAGATCCGAGGCGTCGGTGCGTAAGCGCGGGAGGACACTGAGCTGACTGCTGGTTCCGACTCGCTCTTGGAGCTGCCGTCCTAGGGCGAGATGGCGCTGAATAATTTCGTCTTCTTGGGCGGCGAGATCCATCATCTTGTTTACGGCAGACTCAGCGACTCCTGGGGGAGCTGAAGGCATGTCGTTCAAGCTCAAAGTCGGTAGGGATTGCTCCCGGATCAGACTGCGGTTCAGGATATATCCCCCGAGCGGAAGATTGAGCTCGCGAGTTTTTTGCTCAAAATAGAAAGCTTCTTCGACGGCGGCCTGGTTCGGCGAGGTGACCAGGAGGAATGAAACGTCGGAGCTGGCAAAGAAGTTCCGCATCTCCTCTTGGTTGTGGTTCAGGTGTTTGAGGATCACCATGAACAAGTCCAAGAATTGCTGGAGCTCTGTTCGAGACTCCTCGCCAAGACCGAGATCGAGAATCTTTCGGATTACCTTGCCGGCCGCCTTTTGCAGCGCCCCGTCCGGCGAAGGTAGAAACAGATTGAAGATCTTGGGATCCAGGAAGCCGTTGGCTCGATGGGGAGTTTCCAGGAAGCGCAGCGCATTGCGGCTGGGAGGGGTATCGAGCACTACGAGATCGTAGCGATCGTCCACTACGAATCCATGTAGGGCCTCGACAGCGGTGTACTCCTGCATGCCGGCCACGAGTTGAGCAATGTTCTTGTACAAGCGATTGTTCATCAGCTCTTCGGCATCGGCGGCTGATTTGGATACCGTTCGTACGACGTGGTCGCAGACCAGGGCGGGATCCAGCATCCAAGCGGAGAGGCTGCCGGGGGGCGAGACGCCGACGCTGGCGAGTCGATCAGCGCTGAGCTCTGTGGGGGCGTCTTGGTTCGGCGATACACCGAGCGTTTCGGCGAGGCGACGGCTCGGATCGATGGTGATGACGACGACGCGGAGCCCTGCCTGGGCGGCGCCTAGGGCGAGGGATGCGGAGACGGTTGTTTTGCCCACTCCACCGGCTCCGCAGCAGACGAGCACCCGTTTTTCCTTGAGCAGCCGGGCCAGCGACGATGAACTCATCGGAGGGATCCTGCGACTTGGTTGAGGGCATTGGCCAGCGCAGGGCTCGGATCCCCGTTGATCGGGTTCACGATGTTGTCTAATTGGACGATGGGCAAGTCGGTGGATTCCCGCAGCCGAGTCGACGAACGGTCCGCGGTTTGAATGCGTTGGAAGCTCGTCGTTCCGCGTACGGGGTGGTCCTGCAGGGCGCCCTCGATGACTTCAATTTCGGCTTTTGAGAAGTAATTGTCGAGATGGCGGTTGAGGATGACGCCCGCGGCCGGCACGCCCGTCCGTTTGAGGCCCTCTAGAAGCTCTAGGCTTTCCGTGACTGGCAGTTGTTCTGGGAGCGTCACCACCCATGCCGCGGTGACGGCGGGGTTGTTAATGTATGCTTGTCCACGGCGCATGGCATTGGGAAGGGGGCCGCGACTGATGACTTGCAAAGTAATCTTGGGCAGCTCTGCGAGAGCGAGAGCGTGTCCCGTGGCGGGCATATCTACGATGACGGCCGAGTACTGCTCTTGGCCGTCCTTGCCGCAGAGCTCTAACAAACTCAGCAAGTGATAGAAGATGCCCAGCTCGTGAAAGGCCGGCGCGGCGGACATGAGTCGCCGCATGGCGCGAGATCGAAGCGCTGTTTTTACGAGCGGGCCTGTAGGCAGCACGGTACGTGCGAAGCTTTCTTGTCCCTTCTCAGCCCACAGGCGGCAGGCGTCGATGCCGGGAGCTACATGTTCGGGTTCGACGCGGAGTTCTTCGCGCCCGAAAAAAGCGCCGATGGCGGATTTGGTGGCCTCTGGGTCACCCACCTCTGTGAGCAGCACGCGCTTGCCGCGTAGGGCTGCAGCCTGGGCCATGGACACCGCGACTGTGGTACGTCCGACTCCCCCCTTGCCCATGATCAAGTGGACACGACGCTCGAAGGGCGGCACGTTTTCAGTCATTGAAGGCAGAGGCTGAGCCTACCCTTGGGAGCCTTCGGGGCCCAGCTCCCTCTGTTGAAACTCAGCTTTCAGGCGTTTTAGCCCCTCTTCGATGCTAACCGCGGGTTGGTACCCTAGTTCCGTTTTGGCAGCCGAAATATCAAACCAGTGGGAGCTGGTAAGTTGGCGCGCGACAAATCGTGTGATGGCCGGTTCCGACTCGCGCCCGAGCATCAGCGATACGGCCTCACTCAGGCAGCCGGCGGCGTGCAAAGCACCGGGAGAGACACTCCGCGTCGGTAGGGATACGCCTGCGGACATCAGTACCGCCGCCATCAATTCATTGATTGGCCAAGGCTCGCCGTTACTGATGAAGAAGGCCTTACCGGCGCAGCTGGCTCCCGGGACGAGTTTCTCTAAGGCACAGAGATGCGCATCTCGCGCGTTGTCGATGTAGACAGAGTCGACCTTCTTCACGGGGCCGGTGATGCTCCGAAGTTTGCCGGCCCGGGCTCGCTCCAGCGTGCGCGGCAACATTTGTGTATCGCCGGGACCCCAGATCATGTGGGGACGTAAGGCGATGGTCTGCAGCTGGCCGTCGCCGTTCGACCAGCTTGTGGAGTCTGCTTCGAGTACGCGTTGTTCGGCCAGTGCCTTGGTTCTCGGATAGTGAGCAGCGAAGCGTACCGGGTAGCCCACTTGTTCGTCGATGCCTTCGGCGTCACCGCGGTGATGTACGACGCTCGTGCTACTAGTGAAAATCAGACGCCTGATGCGGTGTTCTAAACACCCGGCGATGACATTCTCGGTTCCGATGACGTTGGTCTGATAGTAGCCATCGAAGCTACCCCAGCCTCCGACTCTGGCCGCCACGTGAAAGACGGCATCCAGCGCTTGCCCATCCAGGGGGCTCATGGCCGAAGCGACCTGCTCCGCATTGCTCACGTTGCCTTGGAGCATCTCTACGCCGATCTCGCTGAGCTCTGGGTAGGCGCGGCGAGCGAAGCCCCGAACGGCGTAGCCCCGTTGTAGACAGGCGAGCGCGATGGATCGCCCGAGAAATCCGCCGCAGCCAGTGATCAAAACCCTCACGAGAGTTGCCCCTCTGCCCAGGGCGCGAGTTCTTCCCGTACGATTTTCGAGTTGTGGCGAACGTCGACCGGAAATCCGGGATGAACCAGGAACTCGCAGACGCTCTGGGTTTTCTTGTGAGACTGCCCAAGGGCTTTGAGTTCGCCGAAGATAGTTTCATGTTCGGTGCGTGAGACACCACTTTCGAGCTCGATGCACAGTATGGCCCGGCGCTGGGAGCCTTCACCGACGCCTACCAAAGCACTGCGAAACAGCTTGGGGTGAGTATTAAAGATGGCTTCGACAGGAATGGTGAATAGGGTTTCGTCGTCGAGAATCACGCGGTGATTCTTTCTGCCGCAAAACCAAAGACGCCCTATCTCGTCAAGGTAACCGAGGTCGCCCATGCGGTGGCAGATGACGCCCGCCCCGCGATTGATTTTTGCGGCCAAGGTAGCTGCGGGGCGATGAAAGTACGATCTCGTAACGGTGGGCCCGGTGGCGACCACCTCTCCGATTGTGCCATCCGGGACCAGCAGGGAATCTTGCCAGTCCTCGATCGGGTCGTCGCTGATGGCGATGATCTCGATGGTCATGTCCTTGACTGATGGACCGACACAAATTCCGTCCCCCCGCTCGGTCTTAGCCCGGGTCTCACCTAGTACCTCCCGGCTTCCGATGGCGGCAACCGGGAGTGCTTCGGTCGCACCATAGGGCGTGATGATTTCCGCGCCTCCGGTCAAGGCGGCTTGCATGCGAGCCATGGTGCCAGCCGGGACTGGAGCGCCGGCGCACACTACTCGCCGTAGCGATGTCAGCTGAGTATCGTTCTCTGCACAGTGGTCGGCCAATCGTTTGAGCACGGCGGGGGAGGCGAAGATGTTTGTGACTCCGAACTGTTCAATGGCAAACAAGAGCCGGCGGGGATCCACTGTGGCTGGGCGACTGGCGTTCATATCGGGAATCACCGTTGTCATGCCCAGGGCTGGATCAAATAGGGCGAACAAGGGGAAGGTCGGGAGATCGATTTCGCCCGGCTGAATGCCCGACAGATCCCGGAGTATGTCCACTTGAGCGGCGAAGTTCCCGTGGCTGTAGAGAGCGCCTTTGGGCACGCCCGTACTGCCGCTCGTGAACAGGATCGCGGCGTCGTCGGAGGCGGAAGTGTTGGCCAGCACGGGCTCGTTGTCGGAGCGCTCGCCCAGCTGCTGCAAGCGCTTCAGTCGATGACAGCCGGGCCAGTGGGGACCGCCAACACAAATTTTGGTGCGGATGCTGGCTCTTCCCCAGCCGAATAGCGCGCGGGCGATATGCGCCTTGGCTATTCCGATGAAGGCTTCGGGCTCCGCCTCCGCGAGGCAAGTGCCGAGGTTCTTGATGCCCATGCCAGGATCCACCATCACGGGCACGGCCCCCAGTTTTGCGATGGCAAAGCTGAGCGCGAAAAATTCGGTGCTGGGTTTCACCATCAATACCGTACGGACGCCACGGGTGATGCCGACCGAGCGCAGCCCGTGGGCCATCGCATCGCTGTCCCGATTCAGCTGAGCGTAGCTGTACTCCGCGTACACCGGCATGCGATTCCGGCGCCCGACAGGATAGTACATAGCGATGGCATTGGGTCGCGTGTGGGCCTGTTCGATCAACACGGTCGCGATATTGACCACATCTTCGCGAGACGAAATGGCTGGTGCGGTTTCCTGCATGGCGCGGTCTACGGAAGACGGGTGCATGGCTCCAAGTGCGCCCCCCTAGAGCGTGTGTTTCTCTAGGAAACTGGCGATCTTGTCGCAAACTTCAGTTGGCGCGTCTTCCATCAGGTAGTGTCCGCAATTGTCGATGTCGTGGACCTCGGCATTGGGCCAGATCCCGCGCCAATGTTCGAGCACATCGGGCTTGAATACGAAATCGTTGTTGCCCCAGACGATCAACTTGGGTGTGTCAGCGAACTGGGCCAAGCCCTTCTCGGTCGCGGTGACAGCATCGTAGGAGCGGTCACTCTGCTTTAGCGGGACGTCTTGGACGAAACGAAGAGTGCCAATCCTGTTCTTCCAGGTATCGTAGGGCTGCGTGTAGGCGCGTTTGACCTCGTCGGAGAGTGGTTGTTTGACACACCAGTGGGTGGCGATCCGGGCGAAACCGTTCAATCCGCGGACGGAATAGGTACCCAGGGGGGTTCGCGCCAGCCCTAGAGAGTGCGGAACGCTCATGTGGTCGGGGAGGTGAAAAGCGGCGGTGTTCATCAGCACCAGCCGCGCGATACGCTCCGGGTGGCGGGCGGCGTAGGCCATGCCGATCATGCCGCCCCAGTCGTGGAGAATTAGCGTGAATGTTTCGGGAAGTTCGAGTTGGTCAATGAGCTCTTCGAAATTCTTCAGGCGACTGTCGAGACAGTATTCGTAAGCTCTGTCCGTTGGTTTTTCGGACAATCCCATGCCGATGTGATCGGGAACTACGACACGGTAGGTGGGCGACAGTTTCTTGATCAGATCGCGGAACAGGAAGGACCAACTGGGGTTGCCGTGGATCATGACGAGTGCTTCGTTTTTGCCCCCGGCGCTGCCGTTCTCTTCGCCTTCGTCCAAACGGCCCTCATCAAGATAGTGGAGCTGGTGTCTTTTGGATCCGATACCGGAGACCGTCGCAAAGCGGCTGGTGAAGGGATACAAGGATTTGCTGATGTTGAGGGCCATTACCAGATCACTCCGGCGGCGGTGCAGTTGAGCCCGCTACCGATTCCTCCGAGGACCACTCGGTCCCCGGGATTGAGGCGTTCATTTTGGTTGGCGTGGCTGAGCACGAGCGGGATGGATGCAGGGCCCACGTTTCCGAACTCGGGGTACACCAGAAAGGCACGCTCAAGCGGAAACCGCAGGGCGCGCGACAGTTCCTGACAATGTAGGTGGCTGACCTGGTGCAGGGCGAACATATCGACCGAATCCGACTCCCAACCGAGCTCCAATTGGGCGCGTGCCCAAGTGCGGGATGCCAGATCGACGCCGTACTTGAGGAGATTTTGCGTGTCGGTAATGCCCACGTCGAGTTGTCCGCGACAAAGTTGATTGTGCTCGGTCGCCGCGAGGCTCACCCCGCCGAGGAATTGGTGCCCATCGGGGCAGATATCCGAGCGCCCCAGCAGCATGGCCACGGCTCCGGAGCCTACGGTCAAGGTAGCGATCTGCTGGCGGAACATTTCGGCGTCGCAATCGGCGGCACTGAGTCGAGCCAGTGTGCTCTCCACGACTCGTCGACTGCTCTCGCCGTCCACGATGAGACCATAGTCGATTTGCCCCCGCTCGATCATATTGCCGACCAGTTGCATGCCGTCCACAAAACCGAGGCAGGCGTTGCTCAAATCGAGATTGAGGCAGGTCTCCGAAAGTCCGAGTCGGTTGTGCACGAAACACGCGACGGACGGCTCTACGTAGTCACGACAAACCGAAGTGCTGATCAGGGCGCCGATGCGACTGCGATCAAAGTTCTGTTGTTCGAGCAAGGCGTGACCCGCGAGGGCTGCGGCATCACTGGGTTGGGTCTCTTCTTGCCAGAATCGTCGCGCGCGCACGCCCGTGAGGCTTTCGAGCAGGCCCGCCGGCATGCCCAAACGCTGGTAAGTATCGGTGAGGGCCGAATCGATCTCTTGGGACGTCACACGCATCGGCGCATCAAAGTGCGCGAGGCTGTGAATACTGACGTTTTCAAATCTCATGGCTGATGAGTCTTCGGCAAGAGCGTTGCGTCTGGGGTGCCCGGACGCCGCGCGCCATCAATAGCGCAACTTTCGGCGGCCGTGCATGATGGTGAGCTGATTCTTGCCGGTGGCGCTCTTTTCGATGTGGCCGATTTGAGCGGCCCTGATGCTAAAGGACTCCGCTAGCGCCACGACCTTTTTTACGTCGCGCTGGGTGCAGTAGATCTCCATACGATGTCCCATATTGTAGACCTGGTACATCTCTTTCCAGGTCGTGCCGCTAGCCTTCTGGATAGCTGAGAATATGGGCGGAATCGGCATCAACCGGTCCTTTACGTAGTGGACCGAGCTGCCAAAGTGGGTGCACTTGTGCTGCCCGCCGCCGGAGCAATGCACGATGCCTTTGGCGACTCCGGGCAATTGTTGAAGTAGCGCGGTGATTAGCGGTGCGTAGCTCCGGGTCGGGCTCAACAAGGCTTGGCCAACGGTGAGGCTTGAGCCCGGTAGCGGGTCGTCCAGCTTGTACGGGCCGCAGTACACGAGCTCCTTGTCGATCTGAGAGTCGAAGGTCTCGCGGTACTTACGGCGATAGTAGGGGCTCAGCATATCGTGCCGGGCGGAGGTGAGCCCGTTGCTGCCGATACCGCTGTTCTCTACATCTTCGTAGGTGGATTGCCCGGATGATGACAAGCCCACGATGGCGAGGCCGGCCTTTATCTTCTTGCCGGAAATGATTTCGCTTTTCGGCATGACTGCGGTGGCGCAGCTGTCGACGACCACCGTCGGTGTCAAATCGCCCACATCGGCGGTTTCGCCGCCGCCACTTTGAATGTCGACGCCCATCTCCCGTAGGCGAGCGAGCACTTCTTCGTTGCCATTGATTAGCTCGGCCAGAACAGCGCCGGGGATGCGTTTGGCGTTTCGGTTGATGGTGCTCGAGATCAGAATCCGACCCGTGATGCCGACACATAACAGATCGTCGAGGTTCATTACGATGCTGTCTTGGGCGATGCCCCGAAACACGCTGGCATCACCGGTCTCTCGGTAGTGCAGATACGCAAGAATCGATTTTGTCCCACTGCCGTCCGCGTGGATGACGCAACACTTGTCCGGATCCCCCGTTAGGTAGTCTTCCGTGATCTTGCAAAAGGCACCCGGGAAAACTCCCTTGTCAATATTGGTGATGGCGGCGTGCACTTCGCTCTTGGTGGCTGACACACCGCGCGCCGCGTAGCGGGCTTTGGCTGGCGGTGCAGAGGTGCCGTGCTGGGGAGTCACGGTGTAGACACTGCGTTGTCCAGCGCGGATCACGCCCTTTTTCTCTAGGGACTTGAAGGCTTTCGCCACGGTGTTCAATGCAAGGCCGTGCTTTTCAGCCAGCGTGCGCAAACTGGGAAGCTTCGCGTTGGCTCGGAGTTTCCCCGTATTGATCTGAAAATGGATCTGGTCTGCGATCTGGCGATGCACGGGAAGTTTGGACTGAGGATCAATTTGAAAGAGCATATCTGTATCACGCACCTAATACAGATGCCGGTGCTGGGCAATGCCCCCGGTGAGGGCTGGGCCGTCCTGGTCGAGGCACGCCGATCCGTGGGTTTGGGGAGTCATCGGCCGAGCTGGCCGGTGTTCCTTGGCCGGTATAGGGGCACTTCCGCGGGCAAAAACCACTCGGGAGCGGGAGGGCGTTGTAAGCTGCCCGGATGGGCAGTTATCGCCGGATCAAGGGGTGGGTCACCGGGTCGGTAAGCGTGATGGTGGCCGCCGGCAGCTCCGCTGCCTGGGCGCAAGCCCCAGAGCCCTCCGAAGGAGGGCGAAGCTCAGCATCACGGTGGCGCACGGACACGGCGCTGGGCTTTCATCGCTTCGAGCAGCAAGTGAAGACCGAGGTGGGAGGTCAACGGGGCGAACGCTTGGTGGATTCGACGGAGCTGAATCTGTTCGGAAGTCTGAGCTACCAGCTGCTGGATTCGCTTGGCGTGGGTTTCTACGCTCAATGGGATCATGGCAGCCGTGAGGCGGCGCAGTTCGTTGGATTCGATGCCGACAACAAGGCGGTCGTGGAGTCCGCCGTTGGGGCCGCATACGACGAACTTTGGATCGGCCCGATGCTGAGAGCCGAGTGGCGCCGACTCTTTGTGGAGCTGGGATACGGCGCTTTCGGGAGGCGTTGGGACGATGCTCGTACCGACCTAGCGAGCGTGAGTGGGGACACTGCAGCCGCGCTTGAGACGTCGGCCGCCATCGCTTGGTGGATAGGACTGGGGGGGGCTTTGCCTGTGTCGTCGTCCTGGGACGTGAGTTTTCGACTCCAGTACCGCGTGCGCTACTACGTGGCGCGGAACGGCGAGGAGTTGGCGGGCCAAGCTGTGCACGGCACTCAAAGCTACACTCCGTTCATCGGCGCCGTTTACCGTTTCGGTCGCCGCTGAAGCCAGGCCGCGAATGCCGCCGGGCGTTCGGCTCGTGCTGAGCTGTTCCGAGCTGCGCGTGAAGCGCGTGAAGCGCCGGCTGCGGGCTAATCGCTCCACCCGGCCGGACGTTTTGTTGAGCGACGATGAAAACCCGAAATCAGCTGCTCTTGAACAACGGACTGATCCTAGCAGTTCTCATCGCGGTGGCCTCGGCCATGTACAACGGCGGCGGTTCGCTCGTGGAGACGGCTACCTGAGTTGAGCACACCCATCAGGTGATCGCGCATCCCCGGCACCTGGGCAAATCCATGGTGGATATGGAAACTGGTCAGCGTGGTTTCATGCTGACGGGCAACGACGATTTGTTGGAGCCTTTCGTCGCGGGCCAGCAGGATTTCGAAAAAACGATTCGCTAAGCGGAAGAGCTGGTGGTGGACCACCCCGCCCAGGTGGAACGCTTCTAACGGGTTCGCCGGCTGCAAACGGAGTGGAGCGAGAACGCCGGCCGGGTGGAAATCGAACTGCGTCGCAAAGTCGATCGGGGGGGGCGATGCCTGACGTTCTGGCCAACGTGCTGCAGGGCCTCACAGAATCCGGCAAACCCATCCCCGCCTATGAGAAGACGGGCAAGCAGCGCATGGACGGCATTCGCCTCGTGCTCGAGAAGGTGGTTGCCGTTGAAGAGGATCTCATGCTTCATCGAGCTGAGGACAATGAGCCAGCCGCCAAAGATGCCCAAAACTTAGCTGTGTTTGGCTCACTCCTGGGATCTTGCTGTCGGGTGCCGTCGGGTGCCGTCGGGCTGTACCTTGCGAACCGGTTGACGTCACAATTCGGCGCGAAACCCGG
Organism: Polyangiaceae bacterium; assembly: GCA_013214025.1. GTDB lineage: Bacteria > Myxococcota_A > Polyangia > Polyangiales > Polyangiaceae > JABSRN01. The sequence continues at coordinate 3,810 of JABSRN010000037.1, read as the reverse complement.
CGAGCTACGGGAGATCGCGCAGGGGGTGGCTACGGGCGAAGGCGAAGGCGATGGCCGACGCCAAGCAAGACTGGTTAGACGCTGGGGCGAACCGATACCTGCCGAAGCCCGATGATACGGCGACCTCGCTGGAAACAATTGAGGCGTTACTGCAGGCACGAGCCAGCAAGGCTGACCGCGTAAGAACGGCATCATGAGTTCGGGGGGGGGTACTGCTGATGAGCCACGCCCGGCCGTCCTATTGGTGGACGATCGACCGGAAAAATTGTTGGCGATTCAAACGGTACTGAAGGACATGCACAGCTTTTCTGTTGAGCGCGGCATCGGGACAGAGAACTCTGGAGTTGGCGCTGTCGCGCAACGACATCGCCGTCATCTTGCTGGATGTGCAGATGCCAGAGATGGACGGTTTCAAGACCGCCGAGGCGCTCCGTATAATGGAAAGCACGAAGCACATGCCGATCCTATTCGTTACCGCCAACAGCCAGGATCCGGCACATGTGTTTCAGGTTACGAAAGCGGTGCGATGGACTACTCGCCCAAGCCGCTCGCGCCCCATGTCCTGATGGACAAGGTTCGAGTGTTTCTTGAGATGGAACGCCACCGGCAGGCGACGCAGTGCGCATTGGCCGAGCTGAGCCGCTCGGAACTCGAGCTGCAGCGAAGTAATGATGCGCAATGCATCGCATTGCTCACTCGGCCGCTTACGATCCAAAAGCTCCAGTTAGGCACATCGTCGCTTGGTTTGAGTTGCTTTGAATGGAGTTGGGGGATGACCTTACCGATGAGTCCGTCGATATGTTGGATTGCATCGACGTGTCCGCCTGTCGCATGCACGAGCTGATCGGGGGCATTCTAGAATTCGCGCAGCTGGATGCGGCACCGCCGGCCATGAGTAACATATGCCTGACGGAGGTGGTTCACGGGGTGGTCGCAGAGCTATCGGATGACATGAAGGCGGGTGGAGCGACAGTCACAGTGGGTGACTTGCCCACTGTGTACGGGCACCCAGCGCTATTGCACAACATCTTTCACAACATCTTAGGGACGCAATGAAGTATCATCGGGAAGGCGTGCCGCCGTACATCGAGATCCGTAGCGCCGATTCCACGGAACTGGTGCCCGACGGACAGTGTTTGGTGTCCGTTGTGGATTAAGACATCGGGTTCCCGTAAGAGTGGAAGGAGCGGATTTTCGAACCGTTTCATCGGTGCTTGGGTCCGAATTTGAAGGCTCCGGCATCGGCATGGTGACCGCACAGAAAATGGCGGATTCCCATGGCGGGACGATAAAAGCGTGAGGGAAGGAGAGGGCGCCATCTTTACGGTAGTCTTGCCTCGGGCGGAACCGCTCCAGTGTCTGTTGCTAGTGGATGACGATCCTGTGGACTTGTCGCTCAGTGTTCGAGCTCTACGAGCCACCGGTTTAGAATTCTTGAGCGCACGGAGCGCTGCCGACGCGCTGGTGATGGTGAGACAAGAGAAGATACACGCGGTCCTGACGGACTATCAGAAGCGAGGTGAAAACGGCCTGTGGCTATTGGAGCAGCTCCGAGATGCTCATCCGGATATTCGCTGCATGCTCAGTTTGGCGATTGAGCCCGCGGGTTTGCCGAGGCTCGGAGGTCGGGAGTTGTGGACGCATCTTTTGGCAAGTCTGTGGCCGCCGACAAGATGACCGCGTTCCTGAAAAGACGAGCCTCTTCGTAAATTGCGATCCTGGTGCTGCGCTGTACTACGCTGGGCGTGTGGCGAAGAAAATCTCTGATGTCAGCGGTCCGGGGCCTTGGCTTCGCTGGCTGTTCCGGGCTCCGTTGTGGTTGTACCGAATGCGCCTGGGGTGGCTCCTGGGGAAGCGGTTTCTACTGATCTGCCATATTGGCGCAAAAACGGGGCTGGTGCGTCGTACCGTTGTCGAGGTCATCAAGAAGGATCTCGACTGTGACCACTACTGGGTTGCCTCGGGCTACGGTGCCCACGCCCACTGGTACAAAAATCTCGTTGCGACCCCTGAGGTCACCATCGTTGTCGGCGCTCGAAGCCTGTCGGTTACAGCTTGCGAGTTAGGACCGGAAGAACGGGCTGACGCCCTCGTCGAATACGCGGCCAATCACGCGATGCCAGCGAAACAGCTGATGGGCATGCTGGGTTATTCGGTAGATGGATCCGACGATGACTATCGAAAAGTTGCACGGGACGCGCTCCGCATGTTTGTGTTCAAACCGCGAACGGTCCCGCAGCTGCGGAGCTGAGGGCAAGCATCCCGAACCGTCCAAACTGTCGACATGCCGGGTGTCGGAAAACTGGTCAATTCGAGGCGCGCGGCGATGACCCGCGGAAGGCTTTGCCTCATATCAAGGACTGGAGACAGCGAGTGGCGTTGGCACGTCCCTCGCAACGCCCGGGCCTATGACCGTGCCTGGCTCTGTTGGTGACACTCTGATTGCTTCACCCCTAGATTTCGTGACTGGCCATGGGAGCTCTGTGCCAAAAATTCGTCTGCCAGGGTCGCTGGACTCCCGCCCCACCTCTGAAGGTACAGTCGGGCCGTGCTAGACGCCACCGCTCAGAGCTTGCGAGCCGCGCAGATTCGTGGGGAGGGCGCCGCTTCCCTTCGGATCCGACCGGTCATAGTCGGACCCGGCATGCTCGTCATCACCACGGCCTTGTGGATGTCGGGTGAGCCGCGCCAACGTCTCGTGGTGACTGCAGCGAGCCTATTCGTAATGTTTAGTTTTTTCTGTTCGGAGGCGATCTTCTTTCGGCGTCGCGAGCTGACCGAAGGCTACCTGTTGACCTCGATGCTGATCACGCTGTTCGGACTCAATGTGGTGTGCGCGGGAACGGGTGGATTGAACAACCCAGTGCTGGTGTTGCTGTTTGCCCCCACGGGAGTCGGCTTAGCGGCGTTCGGGACCGGGCCCAGCGGTCACGCGATTGTTCGGGGATTGCTCGTGAGCCTGGTGCTGCTCGCCTTGTTCGGGGAGCTTGATCATCTGCCCGCGATAGCGTCGCCCATTCGAGAGGTGATGACGGTGGGATCGACGATTGTCTGCGGTGTGTTGTTGTATTTTGCGGTAGGCAAGCTTTCGGATGCCTACCTCTCGGCGGGAGGCGCGCTTCATCGCACGCGGCAGACCTTGCTGGATGAGGCAACCTTGCGGGCTCGGGATCTCGAGGCGGTCGGGGGGCGTGTGGCCCACGAACTCAAGAACCCACTGGCCGCGGGCAAGGGATTCTTCGAACTCGTACGAAAGAACAGCGATGACAGTCGTCAGAGTGAACGCCTGGACGTTGCCATCTCCGAGCTGGAGCGCATGAACGTGACCCTGGGGGACTGCCTCGCGTTTTCCAAGCCGCTCGCAGCCTTGGCACTCGAAGCGATCGCCCTTCAAGAGTGGATCGTCGATCTGGTGGCTGCCAGCGAAGGCAGCGCCAGCGCGGCGGGCATCTCTCTGAGCCATAGCTGCCCGGCACTCTTGTGGACGGCGGATCGTCCCCGGCTTTGGGATGCGCTGAGTAACTTACTGAACAATGCTTTGGCGGCTTGTCGTCACGGCGATGAGGTGAGCTTGCGCTGCGAGCTTGAAGATGAGGCGCTGCGCATTGTTGTTAGCGACAGTGGTGAGGGGGTCCAAACCGGGTACATGGTTGACGAAATGGACCGGGTACATGGTTGACACTTTTGAGAGGTGCTCAAGCTACGGCTTATGCCGTGGAGAGAGAGCGATAAAGTGACTGAACGAATGAAATTCATGGCCAGACTGAGCGATGGCGAGCGGATGACGGACCTCTGCAAAGAGTTCGGTAT
>JABSRN010000036.1 GCA_013214025.1 Polyangiaceae bacterium | reverse complement strand
TTGCACAAATCGACTGCGGCTCTCCTCGTCGTCGGACAACTCCGAGTGCAAAACCTTTATCGCGGCCTTCTTGCCGACCACCAAGTGCTCGGCCTCGTACACCGTTCCGAATGCGCCTTTCCCGAGTACGCTCAGCAGCGCGTATTTGCCGTCCAATATGATGGGCTCTTGGGAACTCGACGCGGGGATCATCTCCCCCATCTGAACGGCCACCGACAGCAGGACATGAACCGTACCGATCTGAAAAGTGAGAATGAGCCGGGCTAGGGCCGGGGCCGAGCGCCGCCCTTGCCGGGGGATGGCCTATTTGGGTTGGTACGGCGTCTGAGACAGAGCCGGCCGATTTTGCCCGGCGTTCGGGTCTTGCTCTACAACCGCGAGCTACGGCAGCCGGCGGTGCCGGAATCGACGCTACTCAAGCCGTCGCTACTCGAGCAAGCGATCAAGCTCGCGCCCGATTTCGTTGGGTTGAAATATCTTGCCGTCGAGTTCGTAGGTCGGTGTCTTCGATATCTTGGCTCGGTGTTTGGCCGCGAGAGCTTCGGCATGGCCGTAGCTCTCCGGTTTCGCCATGCACTGGAGCAGGGCGTCGCCGTCCATGTTCAAGACCCGCGCGGCGACCTTGAGATCTACCGACCCTTTCAGCTTGAACACATTGCGCAGCAGCCAGTCGTCCATTTGCCAATACTTGTCCTGCGCCTTGGCGCACTGGGCCGCTCTTACGTACTGACAGACGGGGGAGCCGACTTTGCGACAGCTGCTCATGGGCGCGTGGTGGCGAACCAATCGCAGTTCGTCTTGATGTTTCATGACGCGTACGCGCGTCAGTGCGGCCCCCGTTGCGCAGTGCCCGCATTTGTAATCGACGTGTTCGTGCACGGTGACTTTGGCCTCGGTGGCGCCGATCCATTCGTCGCCGTCAGCGGTAGTACCGTGATCCAACGCAAGCGAGCCGTCCCACCCGGTCAGTACCCAGTAGCGAGGGAGAAACATCGCGCAAAACAATAGCGGTAGGGCAACGAAGCCCACGGCGGTTGCTAGCTGCTCGCGGCTGAGCGTCAGATCCAACTCGCCCGCGGTCTTGGCTTTCCAGGCGAGTCCGAAAGCCGCGAAGCACATCAGGTGTACCCCTTCGCAGAGTAGGCACATGCTCTTGATGTACAGGATCTCTTCCGCGATCAACAATAGCGACGCGGCGCTGGCGACGCCCGTGAGCCACACTAGAGCTGCCCAGCGTTTGCTGGCGGCCACTGCCATGGCGATAAATCCGACGGTGCCCCACAGCGGCATGGGAACGCCCAGGACGGCAGCGAAGCGGGAGGTCGCAACGGTGGCGCAATCGAAACCGGGCGACACTTTGCAGAAGGAGCTTGCGCCCGGACGTAAATACGCGGTGACGTGCACCCACTCGAGCACCCCGCACACAACGACGCCCAGCACGCAGCAGTAGATGACGAACTCGCGGAAGGTCGCGGGATCGTCGTCCTCGTGGGGGGCATCATCGACCTCCGGGGAGGTTGGGGGCGCGCTATCGCCGGGTGCCTCTGGCGCTGCGTCGGGGAGCTCTTCGTCGGTCACGAGCTGCGTATTATCACGAAATGTACTCGCTGCTACCCGATCCGGACCCCTCCGCCTAGACGGTCGCGGCAGCGCCTCCGCCGGCGCCATCGGCTTAGGCTCGCCAACAACGCGGCGGTCGTGTCCGGTCAGGATTCGCCGCTTACAAACGCAAAACGCCGCCGGGCTGTCCCGACGGCGTTCTGACTACTGAGACCCCGAAGGGTCAGTCGATCAACCGGCGGGGGCGATGGCTCCCATGAAGGACGCCGTGGCCGTTGCGCTGGCGGTCAGCTCGGTGCCAGCGGTTCCCAGCGTGCTAATGACAACTTCGAGCTCGATGGGCACGCAGTTGAGCACCTTGTACGAGGCACCCAGGTCGTCGCCTAGGTCCATCTCGAGCGCGGCGGTGGCGACAGCGCCACCAGCGGCGCTGACCAATCCGGTCGCAGCCCCTTGCAGCTTGAGTAGCTTGGCTTCCAGAGCCGCGAGTGAAGCGACGTTGGCTTCGAAGCCCGTTAGCCAAGCGCTGAACTCAGCCTGCGCGTTGACATCAGCATTGGCGCTCGCGTTGGCGGCGAAGGTGTAGGTGATCTCCAAAGAGGGCGGGGTGCACTCAGCGTTGATGTCGGCCGAGGCGTTGACCTGGGCTTCGCATTCTGCCGAAACAGAGGGCGGGGTGACCTCGCCGCTGCAGCTGCCTTCGCAAGACACGGTGGCTTCTGCGGAAGCGCTGGCTGTACACTCGGCCTTCGCTCCGCCTTCGCACTTGATGTCCGGTCCCGTAAAGGTGCAGGAGCCTTCGCACTTGCCCGAACACTCGGCGTCGGCCTTGCCCTCGGTCTTGCATTCGCCTTGGCACATGCCGTCGCATTTGCCGCCGGCATCGGTGCTGCCACTGCAGGTACCGTCGCAAACGCCGTCGCAGCTGGCGGCAGCTGTTAGCTCGACGCTACAGGTGCCTTCGCAGGTGCCGCCTGTACAGTCGAAGCCCGGAGCGGTACCCGTACAGGAAACCTCGGCTTCTGTCGAACACTCGACGGAGCCGTCCGCGGCTACTTCCGCTTCACAACCACCGGAACACTCGGCGGTCACTGAGCCGGGCTCGGCTTCTACGTCACAGCTGGCTGCGGCATCGGCCACAACACTGGCTTGAATGGAGCACTGGGGCGGGGAGAAATCCACGCCGATGCCGCCTTCCAAGCCGAACTTGTTGCTCAGCGCTGCATCGAATCCGCCACTGAAGTCGGCGCCTGCACCGCCTTCTAGGTCTACCGAGTTCGCGATGGCTGCGAGTTCGGCGTTGATGGACGCGACGATGCCCTCGGCCTGGGCGCTAAAGTCTACTGCGGCTCCGAAGAAGCCGTCGATGGACGCGACCCCGGAGATCGACGGGTTACCCGCCGCTACGCCTTCGACGGCGCAGCTAAAGCCACAAGCGTCGGCAGCTTTATCTAGAGCTTCACAACCGGTGGTCATGACCATTCCGCCTGCGAGCATGGGAATTGACAGGAAGGTCAAACCTCTAAGTTTTTTATTCATTCTAAGCACTCCTTCTTTCCATTGGCGCCAGGCTGGAGCCAGGACGGTGATGGGACGTGAGAAATCTCGTAAGGATACAAAAGCGTTTTGCCTTGTTTCGATTACCCCTCAAGAGAGCCCGAGCGATCACCTCATGCGGTCGTTCGAGCGAAGCGGAGTGTATCCACGATTGCGGCGCTTTGTCAGCGTTCTGGCTGGAATTCAGCCGGATGGACGGCGGCGTGATGCCGTGCGGCCGAACGACCTGGCTTTAAGGAATATTGGAGAGGTGACGCCAAAGCTCAGGGAAGCGCTGGGCTTTTTCTACATCAGGTATTGGGCAGCGTGTTCTGCGCCTAAATCTTTCCGCGCGTAGCGATAACTCGGATGGGCGGAGAATTTCCCGGCGCCAAGTGAATAAGCCCAAGCGGTCTCGAGCCTGCCTGGGCGCGGCCTGGTGCGCGGGGCCGCAAATTCTTATTGAAGTCGAGCCGCTGTTAACGCACGGGCCAGCAGCTCTGTCGTTCGCGAGCGCCCCCGATCCCAGTTTGCGGGCTATCGCAAACGAACTCGATCACGGTGTCGACGTAGTCCAGACCATCCAAGCACTTCATTTCGAGGTTGCCCGGTGTCAGTGGGCAGCCGCCGCCAAGACACGAGAAGGGCTCGGTCTCTGGGCAACTGCAAACGACTCGTTTGTCGAGGCAGTGGCGCTCGCCGCTAAACGAGTTGCGCACGCAGTAACCTCCCGGGCATTCGTCGTCGGTGGTGCAGGGGTCGCAGCCGAGGCCCTCTCCTTGGCAGGCCCCGAATCGATGCGAACAAGTGGGCAAGCCGAGCTCTTCGTCCCAGACGCCGCATACCGAAGCATTTCCCCAAGGGCAGGCAGCCAAGTCGGGATCACATAAGACAGTGCAGATTTTGTCCCCCGCCAAGTTGAGCGCACAGATCTGGTTCGGCACCGCCAGGCAATCGTTGTCGCTCTCGCAGGGGGAGCAAAAGTCCCGCTGAACACAAACGCTGAAGTGAAGCAGCATGGGCCCACACTGGTAATCTTGCCCGTCGCCGATCCTATCGTCCGGCACACAGTTCGGG
>JABSRN010000035.1 GCA_013214025.1 Polyangiaceae bacterium | reverse complement strand
GGGTTGTGGAAAACTTGCTCGCTTCAGCTAGCCGTGTGACCTCTCACCCACGCCAAGATCGACGGATGTGTACCGTCGCTGGCGTTGGCAGAGTCTGGGTTTGCTTGCACGCACTCCCAGACTCGACTTGATTGTGTATCGTCCCCCGGCTTACGCCGAAATGATCCCCCAACCCAAGAAACTGGCGTCAGCGAATTCTGATGCCCACACGTGGCTCGCGCACGGAATCACGCGGATCCTGATGATCGCTGACAGGCTCTACTCTACGTCCTCAGTGAGTCCGGTGGAGGTGCTCGAAGAAGGCGCCCCGGAGCAGAACCTGATGAACCGTCACGCGAGCACGGAGCTATTTACCGTGTTCGGAGATATCCCGGTGCTCACCCGACTTGAGCAACTGCGGCGCTTTGACCAGGGCATCTGTTTGATCGTGCGGGGCCCTTCGCGGTCGAAATATATCTCGAAGGCAAAGGACCGCGTGCTGGCTCCCGTCAAACGGCGAGCTTTCGTGAACTTGGACGTCTATCGGCTGCCGCACGGCCGATCATGCCCGGGGCGCAACCTTCAGCTGCGGTGCCCCGTACGCCCTAGGGCGTATGTATCCGAACAAGCGTTACGTCGCTGTTGGATCAAAGTCGGGCAGTTTAGCGATCTCCCAGAGGGCGAGACACTTGTCCGAGTGCTGCTTGTTCTGGGTGTAGCGTTCGTCGAGTATTTGGCTGGGTGCCGGGAAGTGAAACGGAGCGATCTCAAGGTTTACCGGGCGCCAGTCCCCCGTGCGAATGTCCGAATTATCGGTCTGATCGGGGAAGTGCGAGGTCAGCAAGTACCTGCATCCACTCTGCTTGAGCAGCGCGACGAATTTGGCGATGTCCTCGAAAGACAGGTGGATGAGCATGTCTCGGTTCAGTACAAGATCTGCCTTCGGGAGGGCTTGCTGGACGAGATCTAGGTGCAAGAACGACCGCTGCTCGTTCGCAAATTGCTTCTGATTGGACTCAATCAGCTCGCCGATCACATCGACGCCGATGTAGCGCTCGACCGGTAACTCCACATGCTGCATCCATTTTAGATCCCCGCACGGGGCGTCGATAAAGACTTGGCAGTCGAGTTCCTTCAGCAACTTCGGCAGCGTCTCTCGAATGGCTTCGGTTCGTTCCACTGTCGAGCCCGGGCCAGACAGGGACCCCTCATCCGGATCGTCGAGGGTGCGCAGCCCATAGCGCGGCGCAAAGATGTCTTCGTGACGGCTCGTCTTGCGTCCAATGGCGGCCAAAGTCTCGCTTAGGGAGCCACCCGACGAGCTTCGGATGATGCGCCCGAGGCGCTGGGCCTTGCCGTACGACACTTTAAGTTCGCCGCGGAGTTGATTCCGTCGGTCACGAAGGAAGCTGCGCGCTCGCTTGGCGCCGGAGAGTACCGAGTTCATGCGCGGGACCCTAGTGGCGGTGCCAGGGGCGTGCAAGCGCGCTGCCAGGGCGGGGGTCCAAACCGGGTACATGGTTGACGAAATGGACCGGGGACATGGTTGACACTTTTGAGAGGTGCTCAAGCTACGGCTTATGCCGTGGAGAGAGAGCGATAAAGTGACTGAACGAATGAAATTCATGGCCAGACTGAGCGATGGCGAGCGGATGACGGACCTCTGCAAAGAGTTCGGTAT
>JABSRN010000034.1 GCA_013214025.1 Polyangiaceae bacterium | reverse complement strand
TCGTTGGCGCCATTGAGTTCCGTCTCAATTAGCCCACGAGTGAAGGGCAAACAATCCACCAACACACCGATGACGTGAGGCGCGCAGCGCAATGAATACCGATCTTGAACACGAGTCGGCTCCGGAAATCTCCGGGTGTCAAATTCAAGATCTTCTCGTATCCAACGGGCCACAGCCCGTTGCCCGGGGTGGGGTTTCGCTTGAAAGATCCTGTCGTCGAAGTGGCGAGCTTCGCCCCGCATCACGTCAACCGCCATGGCAGTGAGCGCAGCAGAGACTCGGCTCAGCTTAGCCGCCCGATCGAAAGCGAGGCAAGCGAGCCCCGTCATCACGCTGGTGCCGTTCATCAGCGCCAGCCCTTCTTTGGGGCGCAGACGCAGAGCGGAGAGGCCGCACTCTTTCAAGGCGGATGCCGCCGATACTACGTTCCCTCTGAATATCACTTCACGCTCGCCACAAAGCGCCGATGCGATGTAGGAAAGCGGCGTTAGATCTCCACTGGCTCCGACGGAGCCTTCGGCTGGAATCCGAGGCGATATGCCGGCGACTAGCAGCGCAGCCAGCGCCTCGAGCACATCGATGCGCACCGCCGAATATCCGCCCACCAAGGATGCTAGGCGGGCCGCAACTGCTGCGCGCGACTCGGCGACCTCCAGCCACCGGCCCGTGCCGCATCCGTGGAAGCGAATGAGGTTCAACGTCAAGTCGTCGGATAAGTCCGCGGGGATAACGTTCTCGCAGGATTCGCCAAAACCCGTGTTGACGCCGTAAATGCGATCTCCGGCTTCAAGACGCGCCTGCAATGTTGTGGGACCTGCCTCAATCGTTGCGCGAAAGTCTGGACCGTCAAAAATCTCCGCCGTCGCCTCACTCAGGCTGATGGCAACGATATCTTCGCAGCTCAAATGTTGCTGACCGAAGCTGACGGTCAGCGGTTTAGGGGTGTCTGACGGGGACATCCGATTCGCTCCAAAACTCAAAGAAATTGAACCAGTTGTCTGGTGCTAGCCGACAATAGTGCTCAAGTCGATCCGCGTAACGCTGGGCGTAGCCTTGAATGGCTTTTTGGCGCTCAGATCGGGGTAGCTCGACCTTTTCGGCGAAGGGCTCGCAGATCAGCCGATAGCGATTGGGCGACTCGTAGAGGCCAAAGGTCAAGAATACCGGGCAACCGATAGTGGACGCCAATGCGTAGGGGCCGGTGGGCAGCCGAGCCTCTGCCCCCAAAAAGTTAACTGTTGTGTCCTGCCCATGACCGGTCCGATCCGCGAGCACGGCAACGAGACAGCCGGCGTCAATGGCTTCCTTGATCTGTAAGGCCACGTTCAGAGGTGAGCTGTCAGCGAGGTTGATGAGCTTAGGGCCTTGGTTATTTCCCGCGGCGTCCAACACGCGATTGACCATTTCCGCGTTCTTGAAGTAGCCCACCACGTAAATTTCGAAATCTCGCACCTCCGCGGATGCCCGCATCGCTTCAAAGCTGCCGAGGTGCGCTCCCAGCAATATCGCCCCCTGTCGTGACGCCCGCAGGCGCTGCAAGTGCTCTTCCCCCTCGCGCTCGATCACCAGAGCCGAGTAGTCGCCCCGAAGCAGCAGTACGCGGTCCAAGATGCACTGAGCGAATACACGCAGGTGTCGGACCTTGGTGAAAAAGCCTGCAGGCGTTCCCAGTCGGCGATAGTAGCTGCCCATGGCCCGACGGGCCCGGTGCCCCACCAGCGCATAGTAAAAGGCGATAGGGCCGAGCAAAACACTGCTTAGCCCGCGCCCGAAGGTTGTAGCGAGCCACGAAACGAATCGCAGCCCGTTGACCGAGCCGACCTCGGTCACTTTCATCCACGCCCCGCTCATCGCGGTCTCCCCTGGGCTGGCGAGCTAAAAAACACTCATTGTCCCCCAGCGAAATACAACGTCCCCTTGGCGTACTGAATTTCCGCCGCGCGCAATTCAAAGTCCACGCGCTGGGAGTTCTTTGCATGTTTGAGCGTGAGCTCCATGTCTGTGTCCGGACGCACCGGGCTCGTGAAACGCACGCGGTTCATGCGCTGCAGAGAGCCGAGCTGCGGAAAACTATCCCGCACCTTCGGTAACACCAGATCGTGAAGCTGGGCGACCGCCGGCAGGATGGCATCGCCCGGGAAGTGCCCCACGAACCGCGGCGACGACGCCGGCACTCGGATCGGGAACGATTCCGTAGCTAGTGGGGCAGTCGAAACGGGAGCCACGCTCTTTTGGCCTTCGAACAATTCGAGGGCGATGCTCCGCGGAAGCTTACCGGCCGGGCCACGGGGAAGTCTGGGAAGCACACGAATTTTCCGAGGCACCAAAACGCCGTCCAGGCACTGCTGCAAATTCGCTCGAATGCTCTTGGGGGTCGCCGTTCGGGATTGAACAGCCAGCCACAATTCAGATTCACGAAGGCCGCCGACCTCGACACGCAATACCACCGCGTCGGTGACCCCATCGATTTCCAGCGCATGTTTCTCGACTTCTTGCAGAGTGACCCGCTTGGCGCCGACCTTCGTCAGGCCGTCGTCTCGGCCTAGGTGACGAAATCGACCGCCGGCAAGTATCTCAATGCGGTCCGCGCTTTGAAATTCTTGCCGCGGCTCTTCGACGAAGGGAGAGATCAAACGCAGGCAGCCGTCCTCGGCCCGCACGGAAATCCCCGGCAACGGCAAGTAGCTGTCTCCATCATCCGCCGTCTTGGTGCCAATGCCGCCCGTTTCCGTCGAGCCCAACACTTCGGTGATGTCTACGCCGAGCTGGGCCCTCGCCTCCGCTGCCACATCGGCCAACAATTTCGCCCCCGAGGAAACGCCAAGACGAACGCTCGCCAGCGGGCGGGTCGCCACCATGCTCATCGCGCGCCACTGGGGGGGCACGCTCACCAGCACACTGCCCTGATGCTCTTCGGTTTGGTCCAACATAGATTGAACGGACGAAGGTGTGTGGCGCGAGAATGAAGCGCCCGCAACTAGCGGCACGAGTACGCCGAATAACAATCCGTAAATATGCTGGCTCGGCACCGTACAGACAACACGATCCCCGGCAGCGATGCCGAACACCTCAGCCAAGCATTGGGCCTCCCCGATCATTTGACGGGCGTTCTTGCTCCAGGCCGTCGCATCCCCGCTGGTACCGGACGAGTACACCGTCACCAAGGCTTGAGACTCCGGAAGCTCAACGGCCAGAGGAGCCGAGTCGCTGTCCGCGCTTCCGTCCCAGCGCCGAACATCGAGCGCGCCGGGTTCGCCCTTCAAGCTGTCATCGTCATGTAGAACGGTACCGCTGCGCTCGCGGAGCTTGGCGATGGCGCCCTCACTTCGATTGTGCGGGAGAGCCACCGAGCGGCCGCACATCCAAGCCCCCAACATGGCGGCGGCGAAGCGGAAACGATCCTGACAGAGCAGGAGTGGCTCCGATCCGCTTCCGTCAAGACCGGTCGCAACTTCGCGCGCTGAGGCGTAGAGCTCAGCGTAGGAGCGCGGGCCGTCGCCGCCAAAGGCGACAAGAGGGTCGCCTGCGCCCCCGCTTAGACAATAGCTCGAAACCATTACTTGGGCTCCGACGCGGCGGAGCCGTTGCCCCGGCTTGCCAGCGGCTGCCGAGACAAGAAAACCGCCAGCAACCGGTCGTGGGGTAGATCGCTGAACTGCTGAAATCGATACTTTCGAAGCAGGTACTCCACAGCAAACATCACGCCCATCAATCCGTAACTAATGGCGCCCGTGTACACCACCCACCACTGAAACGGCGCCCAAATCGCCAGGGCGCCGGCGAGGGAGCCGTTTGCCGCAAAAAACGCCATCCACGCGACCGTGAAGCTCCGACAATGGGCCATTTGTGCGGAGTTCAATTTCGGCTCCACCATGAGGGCGAAACGCTCGATCATGCTGGTGGGCCCCCGAAGACTTCGCCCAAAACTCACCAACAGCACCGCATTGATCGCAGTCGGCAGCGCCAACATCAGGCGCGGGTCGTTCAGCCACAAACTCGATAGGACCAACGCCACGACCATCGCTGGCCCCCGGAGAATCGGCCCCCAGGCAGTCTTCTTTGAGGACAAGAGCCGCAGGACCGCTCCGGCAACGGCTAAGGCAATGAGGAGCCGACCTGCCGTCTGCAAGCCCCACCTCGCCAAACCGAAGTAGACAGCGAAGGGATAGGCCACAACAAACACGCCCCCCAATATCCCCAGCAATAGACGCATCAGTTCAACGCCCGCATATCGAGAACCTACGCCGTGCTCAGCAGTCGGTGAACGGCATCCACCACGTCGCCCACAGTTTTTACGTTCTTTAGAGATTCAAGCGGCACACGTTTACCCGTGAAGGTCTGCAGGTGAACCGCCATATCGAGAGCATCAATGCTGTCGAGATCTAAATCGTCAAGGAGGCGTGCTTGGCGCGTGACGGCGCCCTCAGACAATTCAAATTTTCGCACCATCGCTTGCTGGAGGTCGACGAAGATTTGTTCCTTCGTCATCAGCACGAGCTCTATCGCTTCTCCGCGATGTGGGTCGCGAGGCTCGATACCGAACCGAAGATGGTCTTGTTCTCTTCGTCGCTACTCTCAAACTTGATGCCATAGCGTTTCGAAATCACCATCGCTAGCTCAAGCGCGTCGATCGAGTCGAGGCCGAGACCATCGCCAAAGAGCGGCTCGCCAGAGACAATCTGATCGGCGGTCACGTCTTCCAACGAGAGAGACTCGACAATCAGGGTTTTCAGTTCTTCCTCGAGTTCCATCTCTACGCTGTTCTTCTCTGTTTGACCGGCACTGGTGGCCGACACTATTGACCAGCACTGTTGACCGGGAGGGGATCCGCCGGCTTCAGTCGTTGGGGGCGGCGGTGATGCCTAGATGCTTTCGATACATCGTGCCCAGCTGCTCAGTCAGCCGCCGAGCCGAGACGGAGGTGTTAGCCCCTTCCCCCTCCTGTCGCAAGAGTGGCAATACTTCGACTTTCATTTTCACCCCGATCGGAACAACTCGGCTCGAAAGGTGCGGGTTCAGCATAGGCTCGCTGACATCCACCAGAACCGGCTGAATCGGTGTCCCACTCCGCAACGCCATGGCAATCGACCCCGGCCGAAACGCATGCAGTCCGCCGATCGGGGAGCGAGTGCCCTCCAGAAACACCAACACGGAGTGGCCCGCGAGCAGTCGGCGTTCGATGTCCTCGAGCACTGCAATGCCGCCAGCAAATCCACCACGCGCGAGCACGTGACCACAGCAGAGCTGAAGGAGGAAATAGCCAGGATTCAGAAAGGTGCGAGCCCGCACGACACAACACATCTCCGGGTGAGCCGAAAGAATCGCCGTGACGTCCAGCAAAGTGGGGTGGTTGGCCACGACCAAAACCGGCTGCTGTAGTCCGGGAGTCGTTAGCTCGGGCGTATAATCCACCATGCCGCACCCACGGAGGCCGCGATGAAACCAGCAGAACGCTCGACCGACGACCCGCTGGCAGCGCCGCCTTCGCGTCGACAGCGACCCCCCGCAACACCACACCACGGGCAGAACAGCAAAAGACAACACTGCCCCGGCCAATGAAAAAACGGCGAAGGCCCCCACCTTGAGCGCCAACTGGAGAACGGTTCCCCGGGACCCGTGGCCGGCCCGGGCACCGGGGCTAGCTGCCGCGTTTGCCTGAGGATCCGAAGTACGAGTCACGATTGCCAGCCCGAAGCTACACGAGAAGCCCCAGGGCCGGCACCCCCGTCGCCCCTCTAACCTCAGAAAGCGTAAGACAAATGCCCGCCGCCGCTAGGCCCGCCGCTGGCGGCATCTCGCGCTTGGTAACCGCCTCGGGCCAGTACGCCGAAGCCACCGCCCACGTCGACTTTCAGCTCTCCGAGCAAACGAACGCCGAAGCGGTCCGCGTTGGGCGTGTCCGTGACCTCGATGATCGGGGAAACTGTCACAGCGTCGCTGGCGACGATATCCACCCGACTGAACACCGTAGTGCCGAACAGGCTGATGCCCTCCGCCCCCAGCACGAGCTTGGCGCCGTAAGGGTCGCCGACATGCAGCTCGACGCCAGCGCCCATCGCAAACCCCACCTCGGTCACGCTGACCACTAACGACGGCTCCAAGTGCCAGGCGTCGGCCAGACGAAAACGAACCCTAGGGCGTGCATAGTTGAGACCGACATCGGGATCGTATTCCCCCATGGTGCCATCAAAATTCGAAGCGCCCTGCACAGGAGAGGTCCCGCGGACCAGTCCGAAGTTGACGCCGAATTCGTTCACTGTTCGGAGCGGCCGATAGGTGTAGCCGGCGTCCAGTCGCCAATACCCGTCGTTCACTGACCGATCGAACTCTGGCACGTCGGTCTTGCCAAAACTGACCCATTCGCCTCCGGCGCTGATCACCGATCGGCGACCGTCCAAGCGCTTGAGTTGCGCTCGTTCGCGAACGTCGGCGATGTCCTCGGGAACCAGCACGCTGTGCAAATTCTGACGGGTAGCGAACACGCTCACTCTGGCATCGCCCACCAGCTCAAGCTCAATCGCGTAGGCGATACCGGGCGCTTGAACGTCAGCGGCCGGTATAAAAGCCGCGTAGCTTTCTCCACCTCGCCGAAATTCCACCTCGCGAATTTCTCCGCCAGTCGCCCGATAGACGAGCAGGGCGCGACGCACGCGATCGGGACTGCTGATGCTCGCCTCAATCACGAAATCTTCGTGGGGTTTGGCGACGGCCCGGGGCGCGTGAATTAGGCGAGCGCTAGACGGTGGCGCGACGTCAGGGGCAGTTGTTCCCGACTCGGTTGCTGACGCAGCCGTTGGCTTTTGGCCAGTCGCCTCGCCCGGCGCTACATTCCCGGTTCCTGTGGGCGGATCGGCGACGGCGGATTTACCCGTCGCCTCGTCAACCACAGCCGCTCCCGCCGCAGGCTTAGCCGCAGGCTTAGCCGCGGCTGTTGGCACTGTGCCAGAGCCAGTTGGCGGAGCTCCTTGAGCAGAGGCCCCAAGCGCGAAAAAGCTAACGCAAAGCCCCAATCCGAGGCTGATAGAATTGTGTAAATTTACCATGAGTATTCGACCGCTCCCCCGAAACCGGGACCCGAATGGTTGATATTTCTGCCTTGATAGGAAGCGCGAAGGCCGAGCACTAGCGACGGCACGACGCGATATCCGAACTGCCCAATCAGCCGAACGCCCACGTCACTCTCCGAGAGAGACTCCATGGGGTTCTCCGTCATCGCCGCCAGAGCGGCCTCCTCATCGCTCTCTGCCGCCCCCGCCGGTTGGTTGGTAACCTCCGAACGCAGGATGACGGGAAAGTCCGACTCCGGCTCCAGTTCGAGCTGAACGATGCCTCGAAGACCGACGCCGCCCAGTACTTCACCACCAACTGTAAAGTTGCTGTCGAGATCGCTCCCGAGCCGCAGATGCGCCTGCACGCCGGAGGAAACACCATCGTCTCCTAATCCCATCACGAGCCGACCGATAACCGAGACGCTCTTATTGAATCCGAACTCCCCCTCTAAGTAGCCGTAGGTGAGGCCGATACGGCGCCCATCGAGGTCAAGTTCATCCAAGTCATAGATGGATCCGCCGACGCCGCGATACACGCCGAAACCACTGCGGGCGGCACGCACCCCGACGTCACGAAAACGCATGCCGAAGTAACCCTCGGTTTGCCACGCCCGATCGTCGCCGCGCATGCGGTTATAGTCGGCGTAGTCGGTCATGATAGCGGCTTTCGACGCGTACTTCGGCGGCGGCTTTGCCTCAGGCGTCTGCACCAAAGTGATTCTCTCAGGCGTGCGCGCGCTGCCCACCAGCAGCCGGGTCTTGCCCGTTGCCGTCACCACCTCCACGAAGTACTCAAAACTGGGCGAGACCATTCGAGCGGCACCAAAGGTCGCCGAAAAGTAGCCGGGCCCGCGAGACACCATCGGCGAAGACACGAATGTCACCTCCCCGCGGTTCCGCGAATGAATGACGGCGCCCCGTATCTCTCCGGTGACATGCAAACCCAACTCCAGGGGGGCGCCAATCAAGGCGCTACTCGGTGGTAAGAACGTCAACTCGACGGAAGTGGAATGCGGTGTGGGCGAAACCTGCCCACCCGAACGCTTCAGCAGCTCGGCTTCCTCGCGGAAAAACGCCACATACTCGCTCGCAGGGAAGTTGCGTACGTACCAAACATAAACATTGATTCGATGCTCCGGCGAGGTTCCTCGCAGCTTCGAAAAGATGTCCGCCACCCGGAGCGCCTCGACGTCCGTGGGCCGAGCGGCTACGGCAGTGTCCGCTGTCTGCGGGACCGAACTCGTCGCGACCACGGGCGCTGGAGCCGCTCGACGCAAGATCACGACATCACCGACTTCTGGCTGCCGGAACATCTTTTTTGCGGGCTTCGTGAAACTCATGACGTCGAGCACCTGGGAGATCCTGATCGAGCCAATTCGAAAACGGTCCTCCAGGGTCTGCCGCGTGACCGGATGACGCACCTTGAGCGGTCGCCAGATTTCCAATACATCGCCGTTCCGCAAGTCATGCTTCCGCGCCAAGTCGATGATTACGTCCTTGTTCTGGATCTCAACCACATGCCCTTCCACGATGGTGCCGCCGGCCTCCGCTGACTCAGCGCCAGAAGCCGCTTGGGCCTCCGCTGGTCTTGCTAGCCCCGCCGCCAATGCAGCTGCCGCGAATGTTCCTACTACCTTCAGTCTCATTCGATTCTCCTTCACCACGTGCCTTGGACGCCCAAGGTCCCGCTCGTTTCCGAGGCGGAGACGCTGGGCATCACGGTAATTTTTGCCACCCGGGGTCGCGGCTGGTGTTTGACCTTTTTTGCCAGGACCAACACGTCGACCGCCGCCCACAGCGCGTGACCCACAAGCGCGCCAAGAATGAGGCGGTCGCCATCAACGTGAGCCTCCCGATGGGCTTGGGTGCCGAATATCAGCGCCCCTGTCATGGCGGCACCCAACTGGCCGCCGAGGGACAAGAACCCTTTGCCGACTTGGCCGTTCACCCAATGAACAATCGGCGCACCGGCCAGCCCGATCACCAACGGCGAAGGGTCGTCCACCGCATAAGCCAGCAAGGGACCCACATAGAACGGGATCAACCAAACACCGTAGCTTTCCACCTCTCGCCGAACACAGAGCCCCGGCTCGCCCCACGAAATCTGACAGTGCCGACTTTCGCACTGTCCGTGTTTCGTGCATGCCACGCCATTGCCACGATGGCGCTCGCTATCCGCCCCATACTCCGACGCCCACTCAGCAGACTCTTCGATACCAAAGTCATACGTTTGGGACTGGCTGTTTCGCACGGGACCACCACCGAAGTCATACTCTTGGGGCTCGCTCTGCCGAACGGGGCCGCCGACAACACTAGCAGGGCGCGTCACGGGCACATCCGCAGGCTCGAGGGCATCTATGCCTGTCGGCCCCGCCCCCTCCTCCGGCATTTTCTCCAAACCAGGACTGGCATCCGCTGCCGGAACATTCTCCTGCGAAGACGATTTCCCGCTAGCCCCGGGGGGACCGGCACGCTCATCGAACTGAGGGGCGGGCTCTCCCGGTTCACGAAAATCCTCGCTCCAACGCTGTGCGCTCACTGACTTCCCCGCTTTGTCCTCCGCCGACGCCGTCGAAACCATTAGACCCAGCGTGAGCATCACCGCACGCAACACCAGCCATCCAGTAATTCGGCGTTGAAATGAATTCCGCATCAACGACCCACAGTGCACAGAGCGGGCCATGTCGCCCGCTGCACACTCCAATCAGCTCTCCTGGTTCTTACCCTGGCAAAACGACCCATGCGCCGCAAGAAAGTCACGGCAAAGCCCGGCGCGAACTCGCCGGGGCCGCGAATCCGACTACCCGGCGCGAAGACGGCTACCCCCATGCCGTGCCGCGAATGCACACCCCTGTCGTGTGAAGCCCGACAGCCCGGACACACTGGGGTCGGGGAAATCCGTCCGAAGGCTAGGTCCGATGCCTGCGTCCGAAACCCACGTCCGAAGCACTGGCCGGACAGGGCGACCGGCCCCTCGCGTCTATTCGGCGGTGCGCTGCCCCCGAAACCGCCCGCGACGGGCTGGACGCTGTCGCCGCCGTCAAGGGTGGAAGCCCAACGCCGCGCAAACACAAAAAACCAGGTCAATCAACAAGATTGGACGAATTCCGGCTCAAATTAATTAATTCCGTCGGTTTTGATAATCCACCGGGTTGACCGCCATTCACTGGGCGTGGAGGTCTCAATTTTGCGTTTCTCACGAGTACTAGGACTATTGGCTGTTGGCGTTGCGGTTTCCGCAGCTTGTTCGTCGGACGACGAAACAACCGGACCGGGCACTTCCGGCGATGCTTCTGCGGACGGTGCGTTGGGTGACGCTTCCGGCAGTACTGCCGGCACCGCGAACACCGGCGGGGTCAGCGGTACAGCTGGCTCTACTGGCACCGGAGGCGGACTGGCGACTGCCGGCACTAGCGGCACCGACGGGAATATTCTAGACGGCGGCCCCCAGCGAGACGCGGACACCTGCATCGGCTTCGCCGAGTACTGCACCTACGGTGGCATGTGCTGCTCAGGCCTCTGCGATGGCTCGAACAATACTTGCGCCAGCTCGACTCAGGGTGGTGGCGACCCAGGCGCTGGCTGCACCGGCCCCACTGACTGCGAGAGTCTCAGCTGTATCGACGGCTCCTGCGCCAGTTCAGGATCCTGCACCTCGGACGGCGATGTCTGTACGAGCAATGACGAGTGCTGTGGTAATAGCTGCACCGACGGCAGCTGCGCTCCACTGAACAACAGCTGCAGTACCTCCGGCAACTCCTGCTCCGACAACGGCAACTGCTGCTCCGGCTCCTGCGTGGAAAACGAGTGCGATTGGTCACCGTCATTCTGCATTCAGCCCGGCGACATTTGCTCCAACAGCACCCAGTGCTGCTCCGGGACCTGTACCTTGAGCGCCGACGGCGGCGCCGGAGTCGGTACCTGCGCTGAAGCCCCGACGGGCTCCGCGAGCTGCAACGACGGCGTTGAAGGCACCTTGTGCAACAGCTGTGGCGACTGCTGCAGTCGACTCTGCGCGCCCTACGGCCCCAGCGGCGTCGACATCTGCCAGCCCGCCAGTGGTTGTCACGTGATGGGCGAACTCTGCCGAGACAACACCGACTGCTGCGGCGGCGGTGGCACCGGACTGCCCGGCGAGTACCTCGTAGGCTGCGACAAAGACGATGACGCGGAAATCGGCATCTGCCGATCGGCCACCGCTTCCGCCGACGGCGGCAACGCCTGCCAGCCTCAAGGCTACGTCTGCCATATGCAGGACTACACCTGCCCCAACTCCAGCGCTCCGAACAACTGCTGCGCCGGCCAGGGCAACTACAAAGCCTGCAAGCTCGACCCCTTGGGCGTGCCCCGTTGCGACGGACTCGGCGATAACTGTCGCGAGGGTGGCGAAACGTGCGCCTCCGCATCTGACTGTTGCCAGGATGTGCCCTGCGTCGAAGGCGACGACGGCTTCCTCCGTTGCCTGAGCGTGCCAGACGGCGGCGTCATCGTCTGCGTCGAGTCCGGTAAAAACTGCACTATCAACGCGGACTGCTGTCGCGGCACCACCTGTGTACGACCCGTCGGTTCCACCAACGGAACGTGTAGCACTCCCACGGATCCCCCGCCCCCGACTGACGGTGGCACTCCGACCTGGGACGGCGGTCTGCTTCCTGACGGTGCTCCGGCTCCCGACGGTTCCTCGCCTCGGGATCCGCCCACGTACCCGCCCACCTGCGGCGAGTACGGGCAGAACTGTGACGTTGACAGCGATTGCTGCAACGACATTCCCTGCACCGCCGGCTCCTGTCGTTTCCCAGTACAGTGACACCCTGGGTACAGTCACACCAGGACCAGTGGCACTCGATACACTGCGCCCCGATACCGTCAGTTAGGCGCCCCGGCGTCCCCCCCCCGAACTTGTAGAAAGATCATCAATGAAATTGCATCTGAAGCAGGCCATTCAGGTCGCTGGCGTGGCGATATCCACCTTGTTCTGTTTCGGCGGCCTAGTCGCCGGGTGTGACTCCAGTGATGACGATAGTACCGGTGACGGCAGCGGCCTCGAAGGGGGCGCTGCCGTCACCGGTAACGGGGGGTCGGGCGGCGGCGGAATGTTCGGCGACGGCGGCCTGCTAGGACCCGACGGTAGTAACGGCAACACGGACGGCACCGCCGCCTGCGGAACCGACGTGCTCGACAAAGGCAACGAGCCGGCGAAAATCCTGCTGCTGATCGACAAGAGCGGCAGCATGAACAGCGAAGGTGGCTTCGACGACACCAAATGGAACGTCATGCGGGACGCCCTGGGCGACGCTCTGCGAGGAGCGCCCGAGCAGCTATCCTTCGCTCTCGATTTTTTCCCCAAGGACGACAACAGTGATGGTGGTGGCAGCGCCGCGTGTGGCTTGCTCGACTCCCCCAACTCCCCGCCGGAGCTGGCCATGGGCAGCGGCGCCACTCACGTAACCGATCTACTGTCGACGATCAACGCAGCGGCGCCCGGTGGCGGTACTCCCGCGGCTGACGCCTTGGAACGCGCACTGGCCTACTTCAACAGCACGCTGGTCCCAGGCGAACGCGGGTTCGTTCTGCTGGCCACGGACGGCGGCCCCAACTGCAACTTCGAACATGCGGCGTGTGCGGAAGCCTCCTGCACGCTCAATATGGATGGCAACAATTGCAGTGGCAATTGCTGTACAGGCGCTGTCGACGTCTGCCTCGACGATGTCGCGTCGACCCAAGCCGTGACCGATCTACTGGCGGCTGGCGTACAGACCTTCGTCGTCGGCATCCCCGGCAGCGAAGCCTACATCGAGACACTCAATGCCATGGCCACAGCCGGTGGTCGTGCCTTGCCCGCGGGGGGCCCGACGGATCCGGTGTACTTTGCCGTCGGAGCGACCCCTGTCGCGGATATCGATGCCGGAGCCGCCGATGCCGGAGCTGACAGCGGTGAGGCCGGCAGCGATGCTGCGACCCCGAATGCCGCTCCCCCGACCAGCAGCGGTGATCTCACGGGTCTCACGGAAGTGCTCCAGGCCATCACCAGCGACATCATTACAGACTGTCGCCTCCAGCTGACCGCGCAGCCCGAAGACAACAACCTGGTCAAGGTGCTGACCGATGGCACCGAATTGGTCTACAGCAACACCACGTGGACGCTGGATACGACCACTAATCCGCCCACGGTTCTGCTGCATGGCGACACCTGCGCCGACATCGAAGTCCGCGGCATGGACGACGTGACGATCATCTTTAGTTGCGACGCCCGTATCCGCTAGCAGGATCCCCCCACCATAGCTCCAACTGCTCCATGCTCTGACGGACCGTCGAAGCACCAGATGAATTACCGCTACATCACAGCTGCTGTGCTGGTCGCAGGCACATGGCTGGTGTGCGGTGCGGCTGCACCTCCTGTAAACGCGGAGCCTCCCTCCAACGCCCAGGTTCAGCCATCAGTATCGGCGCAGGGCGCGCAATCCGCAGTCGCGCCCACCGAACAATCGATGTCCCCGGCGCCCCAAGCGTCCGAGGCAACCGGCGTCGACAACAACGGCTATCCCGTAAAACGTGGACCTTGGCGCCTATTTCGCGAAGCCGATCGATCGGCCTCGCCGGGGCGAGACACAACCGCCAGGCAAACATCCGTGCAAAAAACTACTGCAGCTATCCGCTAGGCCACGCCGCGGGGCCAGTCCCCGACTCACCGAAAGAAGCCCATGAGATCAGCCATCAGCCTTCCGCTCTTGCTGGCCATCGCATGTGGCTTCGCTGCCTGTAGCTCCGATGACAATTCCGAGGGCGAAGGAACAGTAGACGGCGGCGCCCTCGGCGACGCCTCCGGTGACGGCAGCGCCGCGACCGGCGGCAGCGCCGCGACCGGCGGCAGCACTTCCACAGGTGGCGGGAGTTCCACCGGCGGCGGAACGAACGTAGGTGGCACCAGCACCGGCATCACCGAAGGGGGCGCCAGCACGTGCTTAGCCGTGGGCAAAGGCTGTGTCGCCAGCGCAGAATGCTGCGGCGGCGGCGGGCGCTTGCGAGCAAACGCCCGCCGGGCTCGCGTGCATCTCCAAGGATGCCTGCGGCGGCGATGGCGCTTCCTGCGAAGTAGCCGCCGACTGTTGTTCCCTCGGTTGTACGGACGGCACCTGCTCGGCGGAGGCCACCTGTGCCACGGAAACCGAAGCCTGCGGGAGCGACGCTGATTGCTGTTCCAACTCATGTAACGGGACCAATTGTGAGCTCGCCGGCGAGTGCCG
>JABSRN010000033.1 GCA_013214025.1 Polyangiaceae bacterium | reverse complement strand
GCGAGAAGCAGCGGCACCACATCCAGGGTGGAGGCATTGCGGATTAACTGGTTGACAGAAGCGCCGTCGCTGCTGAGTCGTAGTAGTTCATCTTGCACGGTGGTTGAGTAGCGTCAGCACGACTCGTGCCAGCCGCGGCGGGAGCAGTTTTCGCGCGTTGCATCATGCTCTGTCCCACGACGCGAACGCGCGAGGCTCAGATTGAGACTGACGTTGTCGTTCCGCGATGGCGGTGTCTCGTCCTGCGACGCAATTCGACCTTGGAGCGCGGTACGTAAGTTGCACTGGACTCGCCAGTGGAGAGAACGCGGTGAAGTGGGGGGTCATTGTACTCACGACGTGCGCGTTCCTGCTGGTCGGGCACTTCGCTACTCGCCGCCCCTGGCTCAGAAAATATCTCGCCACTTGCCTCGGATTGCTTCCGTTCTTCGATATTACGCTCAACCCGCTGTCCTATGAATTGATCCGGTTGGACACTCGCGGCATCGAGTTCGCGTTGGTTGACTTTTTCGCCCTGGCCAGCGTGGTGGCGTTGCGCAAGCGTCGCTCTAGATCGATTCCGTTCAAGGCACGCTTTTGGTTTTACTTCTTCGTGTGCGCCGTTTCCGCGGTCGTGGCGATTGCGCCGCTGTTTTCCCTTTTTTCCACCTGGAAGGTACTGCGCACGTTTCTGCTGTTCTGGGCGGTTTACCGTGTTTGCGCGGTAGATGCGCAGCTGCCTCAAGTGACTCGGGGCTTGGCGTTTGCAGTCGTCGTCGCTGCGGGCATGGCTCTCTATCAGCGATATATTGGTGGTGAAAACGCCGTCAGCGGACCGTTCGGACACCAAAATAGTCTGGCTGTGGCTGCGAACTTGGTTGCGCCGTTCTGCGCGGCACTCGCGCTTACGGGGAAGGGCGGAAGGCTGGCCGCGGTCACAGTGTTGAGCGCGGCTGTGTGTATCATTCTGAGCCTCTCTCGAGGTGGGATGGCGAGCTTTGCGGTGGCGATGTCGGTGGTGTACGTCGCGTCCCTCGCGAAGAAAGTGACCCCGAAGAAACTGGCGACGATCGGGCTCAGCATTGGGGGCGCTTGTTTGGTACTGGTCAGATCCTTGGACACCATTGTAGAGCGGTTCGTTACCGCCCCAAAATCGAGCGCGGAGGCGCGCCATCTGTTCGAAGAAGCAGCCCAGGCGATGGTGCATGACGCTCCCTGGGGCGTTGGGATCAACCAGTTCTCTATGGTGTTGGACAAGAAGTACGCCGACGTTCTCGGGATGGCCGAGATAGATCGATCGGGGATCGTGCACAACATGTACTGGCTAACGCTCGCGGAGTTGGGTTATCTGGGATTGTTCGCTTTTTGTCTGTTATATTTTTCACCGCTGCTAGCGGCGGCACGCGGTGCCTGGAGAGAACGCCACACGGTGTATGGAGACTTGCTGGTTGGTCTGGCTACCGCGTTCGCTCTCGTGCTGGCTCAAAGCACGCTCGAGTGGACGTTACGAATGACCCAGGTGGGGAACGTGTTTTGGGTGCTGGCTGGCATGACGGTCGCGGTGACGAACCGACGTAGCCAGTGAGTCCCGAACCCGCCGCCCGTGGGCACCGCGATGTTGGCGGAGACAGCGGAGGCTTGTGCCCGGGGACGGTCCCAGCGCTACCGTTTAGCGAATATCAAAACCGCAGCGGAAGGTGTTGCTGGCGTTGTCGCGGTTGTTGCCTTCGTTGATCAGCTTGTCTGCATCTACGACGGAGTAGATGACGATGTCGCGGTCAGACGGGAACTTGGACATGCTGGCGGTGAGTTCGATCTCAGCGCCGGGAGCTAGCGGGCCTTCCACGATTCGATACTGGGTGCACTGTTTGCGCCGCCTATCAATTTTCCGGGGACCCGGTTGCACGCAGCGATGACTTGGCGAGCCAAGATGTATCAACGTTTTGCGACGCTCATCGCCGCGCGTCGCCAGGCTCCGAGCAACGATGGGCTATCGCGAATGATCGCATCTACCGTGGACGGCGAAAGACTCGACACCGCTGCCCTGTGCGACGAGCTGAACCACACGTTGGTGGGCGGTGCCGGGGGGGTATCGGGCGATCGTCTGGGCGATACTGCGGGTGTCTGAAAACCCGGAGGTGCTGGCTCGTGTGCGGGACGCTGTCGCGGCGCTCCCCGACGAGCCGTCCGCGCGCGACTACATGGAGAACGAGACGCTGCTGAATGTGATGTTGGAAACAAAACGCACGACACCGCTATTGCCATTCGTCGTCGGCCGGGCACTGAAGGATTTCGAGGTCTGCGGCTACAAGGTGCCCGGTGGCTGGCCCGTGTACTGGAGTGTGCACGGCAGCAACAATCACGAAAAGGCGACCAGTTTCACGAACCCCGGAAGCTTCGACTGAGGATTTCGACCCCGATCGTTTCGAAGCGGAGCGTTCCGAATATACCACTTCAACCTGCCGGGACGAGCATCCTCACGACTGACGAAGTGTGGAACTTCTTCGCTCGCCATAGGCTACTCTAGATCGATCACTCG
>JABSRN010000032.1 GCA_013214025.1 Polyangiaceae bacterium | reverse complement strand
GGAAATGAGCACGCCCGGTGGGATGAGGGGGGGCCGGAAGGAATCGACCATGCGGAGATACTCAGGCACTGCCAATCGAAAGAGGCAGAGCCCGCTACGGCTCAGCTACCGCCGGTTTCTTCCGGGCTCTACTCTACGTCCTCACCTCACCCTGGTCTACAACAACATCTCCGATGTTAGCGCCTTGTCCGGGCTCACCTCGCTGAGCGATCTCGGCTTGTTAGACAACAACATCACCGATCTCGGGCCCCTGCTCGATCTTGAGTTTCTGGGTCGCGTGTCCGTCGGCGACAACCCCATCGATTGCGCCAACCAGGCCAGCACGCTCGCCGCCCTCGAAGCCAACGGAACGATCATCGACATTCGATGTCGCTAAGGTAGTCGGCGGCGTCAGCGCAGTCGGGACAGCGTAGTCACCGGGGACAGACCGGGGTGACTAGTAAACGCCTACGTCGCCGACGAGGGCTCATGCTGTGACAGGGGTGAGGGCCAATGCCAAATTCACTCTATATATCCCATACTTGTGCTCCACGGCCCATACATCAAGATGGCTTCGCCATAGCGAGTACGCCAGACGACAGCGCCTTGCACCTTGCTCTGCTGCCCCAGATACCGTATGTTTTATACTGGAGATTTATAACGGTACTCGCCATGACTTCCCCCGCGCGCACAGATTTCAAAGCCGGCCGTCTCTACCGCACCCGGGACCTCCGTCAGTGGAGCGCGAACCCAACACGGTTGGCCCAACGCATGGTCAAAGAAGGAAAGCTGCGACGAGCGGCACAGGGTTTGTTCTACGCACCCATCCCGAGTCGATTTGGCGCCGCCCCGCCCAAGGAGACAGAGATCCTCCGTGCCTTTTTCGGCGACAGTCCGTTCATCATCAGCGGTCCGCCCAGGTGGAACTCGCTCGGACTGGGCTCAACAGCATTGTTCGCCGCGACCTTGATCTACAACACCAAGCGCTCCGGCGAATTCCGTTTCGACGGGCGCCCCTACCTGCTGCGTCGAGTGCTCTTTCCCAAAAACCCAAGCCCCGAATATTTCGTAATCGATTTACTCCAACAGCATGACATGGCCGGTGTGTCGCTGAGTGAGCTGGAACGCGGGCTCGTCGCCACGCTATACCAGGGGCGCTGGGACAACGACCGCCTGGAGGAGATGGGCAAGCGCTTCGGCTCAAAGACGACCCAAGCGCTAGTCAACCGCGCGCTTCGCGGTCCCAAGGGAACAGCATGAATTTCGTTCACGATGACAAATATTTTGGGCAGCTGATCAGGATCGTTGCGCAAAACCACAGGATCGCCGAAGCGCTGATCGAAAAGGACTATTGGGTAACCCACACGCTATGGGCCATCCACGAGACAGGCCTCGAAATCTGGTTCAAAGGCGGAACGTCTCTGTCCAAGGGTTTTCGACTCATCCAACGTTTTTCCGAAGACCTCGATCTGATCATTCAGCCCGGAGCGGCCGGCTCCTTACCCGCTGTCACGAACTGGACAAGCACAAACAAGGGACCGGTCGCCAAACGCAACGCATTCTACGAGGAGCTCACCCAACAACTGGTCGTCCCGGGGATGCGTATCGAGCGGGACACAACCCGTATCGACTCACGCGCTCGCTCCGCTGACTATCTAGGACACTACCCTGGCCTCCTGAAGGCCCAGCTAGCGTCCGCCATGAGCCCCTTCGTGCGTCTAGAGGTAGGTCACGCAAGAGTGGTGCCCCAGCTAACGATCCCGCTCAGCTCCTTCGTGCATGACTATCTCGAAGAAAAGGACCAAATCGGTGACTACACCGAAAACCGTCCCCGAGCGGTTCGGTGCGTACACCCGCTCATGACGCTATTCGAGAAACTGGATGCCATGACACGCCGCTACGAGCGAGACGCCATCGAGGCGGACAGCTTTGTTCGACACTACGAGGATGCGGCTCAAATCATTCTAGCTATCGACGAATTACCGGAACTGGAGATGAGTGCGCAAGACTTGGTAGATGACATGCTCCAGAAAAATAACATCGGCGCACTTCCGACCCCCGACGATGCGGCGCTTCTGCTCAGCGATAGCGACAAACGCGACGTCGTCGAGCGGGCCCACAGGAAAATCGCCCCGATGTTTTGGGGCGAGCGTATCGAACTGAATGATGCATGCCGCATCATTCGTGAATGGCTAAAGCGACAGGACTGGAACGACTGAGTCTTGCTCCTTGCCTTGCAACCGTCCGGACGCGAAGGGCGGACGCGCACCTAGGTCGCTGACTCGGAGGGTCGACGGCCCGGGTCGGGGCCGGCGCAGGCAGCGGACCCGTCGTAGCTAGAGCCAGATGTCACAACACACGTCGCGAAGGGCGAGTGCGCGGTATCGCGCTAGAGCGGGCAGTCCGTGGGGACGGACATTCTGTTTGTGTCGAAGGCTGCGCGATGGCTTTGATATATCTCGCAGTCTACTGGATTATCCTTTAGCGAGACGGCGCCGATCCTCGTTGACGTCGCCAACGGAGTGACGTCAACGACACTATTGCTATCAAGAATCAGCAAATTTGCTCGCAGATCGGCTAGCGGCGTCAAATCGACAATCAAGTTTTGTCCAAGGTCGATGAAGCCGATCTTCGCCTCTGCCGCAAGCCCTGCAAGGGGGCCGACGTCGATGAGTTGGTTGCTCCAAAGATAGAGGTTCACCAAATTTGTCATGCCGGAGATGGCGCTCAAATCGCTGATCGAGTTGCCCCCCAGATACAGGTACCGAAGCCGAGTCAGGTCAGACAGCGCGCTAAGGTCTGTGATCGAATTGTTGGTCAGGGACAAGTCGTCGAGAGATGTAAGGCCAGCGAGCTGTCGTGGCTACATACGTGGTCCGCACCAGGATCGTTGAACATTTTCCAAACCACAAGGTTGTACCTCAGCGCGACATCGGCATGATCTGAAGCGCGATGCACACCGCAGTGAGGCGCATATTCGAGCAGGTCAACCGCATCGGACAATCAGTTCGCGATGCGACGTCGGAATTATTTCGGCCACGCCGCAGCCTCGTAGCGGGCTTCGCCGTGCTGCGAACATGAACATTCTGTAGAATAAGCGCTGCAATTGCATTCACGCCAAGTCCCGCGGCAATTCACTGTAAGCGTTCATGCGGTTCTGTCCGAGCGTGCGCGCGGCGGTGGTCGGGGGCACGCCCCGCAGGCG
>JABSRN010000031.1 GCA_013214025.1 Polyangiaceae bacterium | reverse complement strand
GACGCGCTGTCGCTAGTGCCCGCGAAGCACGAGGCGCGCCGGACGGTCCATTTTTTCACTCCTGATGCTAAGTCGTAAACATGACTTCGCGTCAGTCAGCCGCGCTGGCGGCGGTACCGGGGTCGAAAACCAACTAATTCTGCATTTCAAAGCAATTATTGAGGGAGTTAGCCGGGCAATAGCGGGCGGCGCAGATCTACTCCCGCTATCGACGTCGTCCGCTTGACCCTGTACCTAGGTACAGGGTTTAGACTTCAGTCATGGCCTCAGAACAAGCCCTCAAGATTGGTGAGCTCGCAGCTCTTGCCGGCGTCAACGTGCAAACCGTCCGCTACTACGAACGACGTCAGCTGCTGGGCGAACCCGTGCGCACACGAGCCGGTTACCGCCAGTACTCGGCGCAAGACGTGAGTATGTTGCGCTTCATCAAACGCAGCCAAGCCCTGGGCTTCAGCCTGGAGGAAGCCGGCGAGCTCTTGAAGTTGGATGGCGAAGGCGAATTGGATCGCACCGAAGTCCGCCGCATCGCCCAGGAGCGGCTCGATGAAATTGAAATCAAACTGCGTGAACTGCACCGCCTGCGCTCGGCCTTGCGACCCTTGATTGAAGAGTGCGCCACGGGGCACAGCGAGCATTGCCCGATCCTGGAGGCCATCGATGGCAACTAACGATCGACCGCTCAGCGACTGGGGCTTCTGGAATGCTGGCGGTACATGGAAGAACGCCGGGCGTAACACCACGGTGTGTCTCATTGGTTGCACTACCGGCGACATGAGCGCGTGGTTTTACCTCCAGCACCACCACCCCGACATGGCGTTCATGCTGAGCATGGCTATTGCCATGACGGCGGGCATCTGCACTTCGATCTTGCTGGAGACGGTACTGCTTCGACTACGCGAAGGTTTCGCGTGGGGCGCCGCCGCCAGGACCGCACTCACCATGAGCCTCGTGTCCATGATGGCGATGGAAGCCTCCGAGAACCTCGTCAACTATGCGCTCACCGGCGGCGGCGTGGACATCAGCAACCCGGTTTTCTGGGGGGCGTTACTACTCTCCATCCTCGCCGGGTTCCTCGTGCCCCTGCCCTACAACTATTACAAACTGCGACGCCTCGGTCACAGCTGCCACAGCAGCGCCAAAGCCCCAGCCTAGCGGGCCTTAGCCTAGTCACGCAGCCGCAATCACATTGTGCAACTCACATTCTTTCATGCGTACCAACACGCATCCCCCTGCCACGATTCATTAGGAGTCATCATGGTTTCCAGACGAGAACTTTTCCGGGCTAGCGCCCTGGTCGCCGGCGGCGCTGTCGCCGCTGCCAAAACCCCAACGGCAGCAGCCTCCCAACCCTCCCAGCTACGTCGCGGGTGGGAGCGAGACTACAGCGGTGGCAAAACCCGCCCCCAAGCGCCAGGGCTGCCGGGTCGCGACTACACACCGGTGATCACTCCCGACAATGTGTCCTTGCCGTGGGCAATCGTAGACGGCGTGAAGGTCTATCACCTGATCGCCGAGGAGGTAGCTCACGAGTTCGTGCCAGGGAAGCTGCGTGCCAAGTGCTGGGGATACAACGGGCACGTGCACGGACCGACCATCGAAGCTGTCGAGGGCGACCGGGTTCGTATCTACGTTACGAATAAACTGCCCGAAGAGACCACCGTGCACTGGCATGGCGTATTCTTGCCGTCTGGCATGGACGGTGTTGGCGGGCTCAACCAGCGCACCATCAAGCACGGCGAGACCTTCATGTACGAGTGGACGTAGAAACAACACGGCACTTTCATGTACCACTCGCACCACGACGAGATGACCCAGATGGCCCTTGGCGCCATGGGCATGGTTGTGGTGCATCCTCGCCAACCCATCGCCTCAGTACAAGGTCGACAGAGACTTTGTCATCATGCTCAGCGAGTGGGCAATCAAACCCGGCACCTCGCGTCCCGATCCCAATGCCATGAGGGATTTCAGCGTACTCACCATGAATGCCCGCGCCTTTCCCGGAACGGCGCCGCTCGTCGCCAAGACCGGCGACCGCGTCAGGATCCGCTTCGGGAACCTCAGCGCGATGGATCACCATCCGATCCACTTGCACGGTCACTACTTTAAGATCGTCGCCACCGACGGCGGACAGATCCCGACTTCCGCTCAAGTGCCCGAGACCACCGTGCTTGTGCCCACCGGCGCCACCCGCGATATCGAACTGCTCGCCGATGCTCCCGGCGATTGGTCCATGCATTGCCACATGACCCACCACGTGATGAACCAGATGGGTCACGACGTGCCGAATATGGTCGGCATGGATCCCAAGGGTCTCAAATCCAAGATCAATTCCGTAGTGCCCGGCTACATGACCATGGGGGACAACGGCATGGGAGCGGTGGCGGAGATGCGCATGGCAGTTCCCGACAACAGTATCCCCATGCTCGGCGGAGACGGCCCCTTTGGCACCATCACCATGGGCGGCATGTTCACCATTTTGAAAGTTCGCGACGATCTGAGTAGCTACGACGATCCGGGATGGTACCAAGCCCCCCAAGGCACGGTCGCCACCCTTGCCACAAGATCGGACATAACTCGCGACGGGATCCAGATCAAATGAACCGGCTCTCTTCATTAAAATGCGCCGTAGCTTTGTCTTTCGCGGCATCCACAACATCGGCTTGCATAGCCCAGAACGCAGGGTACGCGGACACCAAGAAACTGATCGCAGAGCGCACAGGCTACCCATCGAGCTGGCGTGTTTTCGACGGAGCGGGCGCTACAGACGCCAATGTCACGGCCTGGCTCAAAGAGCCACTGACGACAGGGCGAGGTGGCCCGGGCCCGTTCGGGGCAACGCCGCGCGTCCGCGACTCACCAGGCTGCGGAGATCGACGTGCGGGCTTCCGTGGGAGCCGCCAAGCAGAATCTCAAAGCCAATCGGCAATTAGTCGACGAGTACCAAATCGTGCTGTTGCCGCTCCAGAATGCCATCGTGAAGGGCACGCTGATCAACTACAACGCCATGAGCGTCGGTGTCTTTCAGTTGTTAGCCGCCAAGCGGGAGCAGATCGAAACCGCTGCGCGTTACGTGCTCGCCTTACAGCATTACTGGATTGCCCGTGCCGGCATTGACCAGCTACGAGCTGGCGGACAACTCGGCGCCCTGGCGATGGCCGGCGATGACAGCCCGACGTGATGCCCACTGAGTACGGGAGCGCCGCGGCATGACGGCATCGCGATACAGCGACGGGCAGCGATGTAACGGACGGCGAGCTGGCGCGATGTAACGGACGCCCTCAGCGAATGATCGAGAGCAAGCTTCCGCTGTCATCCGACCAGCGTACGGTGGTGCCGTCTAGCGACGTGCGGGTGACTCCGGCAAGGGCTATGTCCAAACGAGCTTGCTGACGGGCCATCACCGCCCAGCGCACGTGGGCGAGCTCGTCAGCCTCGTCGTTAGGTGTGTCGACGATAGCCCACACCAAGTTCTTCGCTTCGGCACTCCCGGCGACTACCCGCTCCACCGCCAAAAAGCGGTTCGATACATTGGCGAGCAAAATGCCGTCGACAACGAGATGGCGCAGGTACAGCTCGAATGCTTCGGGGGTCAACAAGTGGGTGGGTACCGAGTCGCTGGAGAACGCGTCCATGACGAGAACATCGAAACGATTGGCGGGCTCGGAGGCCAAGGCCACGCGCCCATCCCCCGTGACGACGCTAATGTTGGCGGCGCTATCGTCAAGGAAGCTGAAGTGTTGCTTCGCCAAATCGACGACTCGCTGGTCGAGTTCGTAGAAACGGAAGTGGTCACCAGCGCGACCGTAAACCGCGAGCGTACCGGCGCCGAGCCCGATCACTCCGACTCGCCTAGGGCCGGAGTGATCGGGCTCGGACAGCACCCGACCCGCCCCCGACGCACGGCCGAAGTACATGGTGGGCTCTGCTCGACGCGCGGCTTCGTTGAACTGCGCGCCATGACGAATGCGGCCGTGGGTGAGCAATGTGGTGGCCTCAAAGCGCGTCACCAGCAGAGTGCCGAAGAATCCGCGACTTCTCGCGAGCACTTGCCCGCCTCGAACTTGTCCGATTGCGTTTACATATAGGGCACCGGCGAGCCAAGGGGTGACGACCGCCGCGCTCAGCAGGAGTACCCGGCGTGAAGTTCGCTGGCTCGCCACCCAGCGATCCGTGGGCAATAACAATAGAGCGAAAAAGATACCGATAATGGCTAGAGGCAACTCGAAGTAGTCGAGGAACACCAACGGGGCGAGCAGGCTCACGGCCACACCGCCGAGAGCGCCCCCCGCTGAAGTCCACAAGTAGAACCGAGTCAACTCCGCCACCGGCGGTCGACGGCGAGCCAACTCGCCGTGACACAAGAGGCAGCCCGAAAACAACGCTATTGAAGCCGTACCGAGATCCCACACCAAACTCGCTCCACCGTGAAGGAACAAGCTATGCGCAACACCGCCGCAGGCCACCGCCCAGATGCTCAACCATAAAGCGCGGGGGCCCGTGGGAACTGACGAGAACACCCAAACGAAGGTGAGCAGATAGAGACCGAGAGGCAGCACCCATAAAAACGGGCCAGCCGCCAGATCCACCGTGATGTGATTCGTGATCGCCAGCAACAAGGCGCTGGGCAGGGACGACAGAACGAGCCACCAAACGCCGCGTTTCCAGTCCAGGCGAGACCGCGTCGCCGACGAATCAATCTCGACGGGAGCCCTGCCCTCTGCTCGCCAAGTGACCAGTCCACACAGGGTGACGGCAACACCAAACGCGGCGAACCCAAAAGTCCATATGCGCGCTTGGGCAGACAAGTTCCAGTTGGGCTCAACCCAGAGGGGATAGGTAAGCAGCCCGATCAATGAGCCCGCGTTAGACACCGCGTACATCCCGTAGGGTTCCCCCGGCAAGCTACGGCCCATCCAACGCTGCAGCAGTGGCGCAGTCGATGCGAGCACCACATATGGGAAAGCGATGCGACGTCCCAGCTCCGCCAATACAGCATTCGTGCCCACCGCCGACTGGACCGTCTCTGTGTCAAAGGGAAGGGTGAGGCCGGCGCCTACCAACATCGCCAGGTGCAGCGGAATCTGCCAACGCGGGGGCACGTACGAGCAAGCGAGATGACAATACAAGTAGCCAAGGAACAGAGCCGACTGGAAGAACAATAGACAGGCCGTCCAGGTAGCCGGCGTGCCGCCAAAACCAGGGAGCAGCACCCTTCCGAGGAGCGGTTGGATCTGAAATACCAGCACCGCACTGAAGAAAATTCCGAGACCAAAAGGCACGATCCATATCGACCCTAGGGGCTGTTGTGGGGAAGGGTCTGACACGTTCCTTGTTTAGCAAAGTTCGCGATCGGATCGTGAGAGCAACGCTTGACGCAAGCAGATGCATGCATTCCGTCGGGGTATTCATCGAAAGACGCAGTGCGTGATTTCATTATGAGCCGCCCGAGCGGTTCGCCAAGAATGCGCTTCGCAGCATTTCCGATTTAGACCACGAAACGCTCCCAATACACGAGGCGGCGGTCATCTACGAGGCGCATCAGCCTGCGCCTTCACGGGTTGGCAGCAGAGCTTCGACTCCCATGCTTAGTGAGTTCTGCTTCCTCCGCCCCCGTTACCCATTCGTGTACCGATCATCGACGATGAACCCATCGTCCATACACTGTTGGATGCTGCCCTCGACGGGCCAGGCCTTTGGGAAATCTCGAACGCTGTGGATGCTCGAATCGCCCTTGCGCAGTTTGGTCGAGACCGCTTCGATCTGGTGTTGGTGGACAAGAATCTGCCCGATCTTGACGGAGTCAGTCTGATCCGCCAAATGCGCTCCGTCGATCCGGTAGTCGCCGGGGTGCTAATGACCGGCTACGCATCCATAGACAGTGCCTTCGAGCTCTTGCATCTCGACATCGACAGCTACCTAGTGCGGGATTCAAAAATACGGAAGGAGATCGACGGAATGCTCTCCACATGACCTACTCGACACGTGACGACACCGCTATCTTTAGACCTGCGAAAACGTATCGCTGACGCTATCGTTTCGGCAGAGGAGAACCATCCACTTATCGCTGAGCGCTTCGGGGTCTCGGTCACAACCGTGGAGCGCATTTCCAGAAAACAGCGAGAAGGGCGAAGTCTGGAGGCTCGGAAGCAGCCTGGTCGCGCTTGCGCGCTCGAAACGGTTCATCTCGATAGAATTCGGGCAGAAATTACGCGCGATCCGTACATGAGTTCATACGAGGTCACCGAACGCTTCAACAAACGCTTTCCCAATAACCGAGTCCATCGGTCGACGGTGCTCCGCGCGATGCATCAACTGGGCTACAGCTTTAAAAAAACTCCATACGCTCCGCAGCGAGATCGACCTGATATCGTTGCCGAACGGCACGCTTTTCGCGAATCACAGCACGAGTTGCATTCGTCTCGACTTGTATTCATAGACGAATCGGGGTGTCATCCCGGGATCGGCCCACTTCGAGGATGGGCGCCGCAGGGGGAACCACTTTCTGGTCCTGAACAAACGTACGCACGTGGTCAACACGTCTCGATGATTGCGGCGCTGAACGCCGATGGGATCAGCGCCCTGATGACGGTTGACGGCGGAGTGAAGATCAAAGACTTCCGACGCTTCGTGGAGCAACGATTAGCGCCCACCCTCCGTCCAGGAGACATCGTGTGTTGGGACAACATCAACATGCACAAGAACGCCGGAGTGTTCGCTGCTGTAGAAAACGCAGGTGCATCGAGCCTCCGCCTCCCTCGCTACAGTCCTGATCTCAACCCGATCGAAGCCACCTGGTCAAAAGTCAAGGCACTCGTCAGGCACGCGATGCCGAAGAACGTTCGCGATCTGAAAGCAGCTATCCGCCGGACGCTACACCGAGTCCGGGATTCTGACGCCCTTGGTTGGATCCAGTACTGCGGATTTTCCCTCCCGTATCTGTGATCCCCGCACTAGTTTTTTAAGGTTTTATTGAATTCCGCTGATGAGCTGTGATCTCAGAGCGCCATACAACGTTTGGCCATGGCGGAATAGTGCTGCCCCGAGTCGTCCGAGTAACACCCGCTCGATCCCCTCGAAACGACGTCTATTCCATCCCGCCGAGCCCGTAGGGCATCGGTGTCCGTAATACCGGCAAAACGATTCTCAGAAGGGGACTGGTGCCAGCTCCCCCGAGCGTTTTTTCTTTTTCGGCGGCGGCGCAACGTAGCGTCGCTTGGGGGCTGACTTTAGCTTCATTAGCTCCTCGGGCTGCTGGACCACGGGAAGGTCCGCCAAGGGCGTCGTGACAGGAGCGGCTTTCGCGGGCTGCTGATTCGGCTCCGGTGTTGTTTCCGTTCGCTCGGACACCGCCGATGGGGTGGCCGAGAGCACACTAGCCGAGGGCACAGCAGCCGCGCCCACCACGGGGGCAGGCTCACGCAACAGGTAGGACGCCCAGAGTACGACGGCCACCACTCCCACCGCCAACGCGGCCATCGGCCCCTTCACTCCACCAGGACCTCGGTTAACCGACGCGGCCACCCCACGCCCTGTCGTCACCGTATCCGCGAGCAACGGCTCACGTAGCGAACTCGCGGGAGCACTGAGGGGGACCTCGGAAATGGGGATGCGTTTTTCCCCCGCTCTCTCGGTGTTATCCTGAAGGCGTTCGTAGGTTAGACGCAGGGCTTCCTGCATCTCCTCCGCAGACTGATAGCGCTCCGCGGGATCGTATTGGATAGCCTTGTCCACCAGCTCGGCAACCGAGCGCTCAATCCCGGGCACCACCGAGGCTAGCGGCTGGGCGTGTCGGGTGATCGCGAGGGCCACGGTTTCGTTCACCGTTTCGGCGTCGTGAACGTGGCGTCCGGCCAAGAGTGTAAAGATGGAGGCACCAACAGACCAAATGTCACTGCGCGCATCCACTTGGTTCCAACGGCCCCGGGCCTGCTCCGGTGACATGAACGCCGGAGTTCCCATCAGCGAACCCTGCTGGGTCTGGCCGCTGCTAATGGCTTTGGCATTTGCGGCGATTCCGAAGTCGAGTAGCTTGATCTGTCGTTCGGTGGTGAGGAACATATTGTCGGGTTTGATGTCCCGATGCACGATGCCCACCTGGTGAGCCGCGGCCAAAACGTCGAGCACCTGATCCATCAGGGACAAGACCTCAGAACTCTCCAAAGTGCCTTTTCGTAGACGACGAGATTCCAGTGACTCGCCATCCAAGAACTCGAGGACCAGGAAGGCACAACCGTCGCTCCCCATATCATCGTCGTCGGCGACCACAGCGCCGGGATGATTGACGGAGTTTCCGAGATAGCCCTCACGCAGAAAGCGCTCGCGGGTGATCGACTCCGACGACAGTTCCGGATCCAACATCTTGATCGCCACGCGTTTGCCATTGCGGTGCTCCGCCTCGTACACACACGCGGATCCGCCGGTGCCGACCAGTCGGAGCAGCTTCCACTTGCCCTTGAGGGTCGTGCCCAATCTCAAGAGGGCTTGTGTTTCGCGTTCCGTCGGATCCATGGATGGGGGAAGCCCTAGGCATGCGGCTGGGCAGACTTTATTGGCCTTGCGCTTGTACTGCGTTCAGTACGGCCACGAAACACAAAAGCAGAACTCCCCCCGCCGGTATTCGCGGACTCGCGTCAGCCAAAACCTCACGAATTCTCCTGAGCCGGTGGACCGACACCGTCCCCGGTGCACTCCTCTTGGCCATTTCCAACTCGTACTTCCTCGCCCTTGCAACTCGTCAGTTGCAAGATCGAAAGGCGTGGCGTGCCAAGCTGGCGGAACCCCCAGAGTCGAGACTCCGCCCGGCAGAATCAGCCGGGCTTAGTTAACAGGCTGCGGAAGCTCTGCCGAAGGTGCGCCCGGTCGTCTCCCGCCTGAAGCCCGCATCCAGCCCGGGATAAATTGGAGCCATCTGGAACGATTGAGGGAGAAAATACTTCCGAATAAACTACCGGGACGTGGTCCGGCGGTCGGCTGGAGGAGCCCAATGGCTCATTAAGTGGACCCGAAACACATCCCTCAGCAATGCCACATGGGCACAATGATCCGCCTTGGCACTTCCTGAAAATCCTCTAACGTGGAACTTGTTCTGAGAAAACTTAGAGATCAACTCCAAACCTAGAGGATCGGAGCGGCGGGGAGTCGCGGACACCGGTTGTCCCCCGGTTGCCCAAGTGAGGTACTGCGCTGTCTCTGTTGTGGAGGCGTAACCGTTGGGCAGAATAGATGAATGACTGACAAACATCAGGCTGTCGCCCGCAGCCGCCCGCCGAGCGAAATCAGCGTAGGGTTGGAGTTGCCGAGGGTTCATACTCACCCCTGAGTAACCGGCGTGAAGCCCGTCCAGTAGGAACACGGAGTCGACCCGACGGCGTCCGTAACTTTGGTTCAGGATCGTGCCCACTGCACCGTAGCCCGCGCTCCAAGCACTGAGACCCACGTGGCGAACTCGGGCTGCCGCCACTCCATGGCGCTTGGCCATCGCCGCCTCAACACTGGCGACGAGATTTCGAAACCGCGCGTGCTCGCCGAAGGCTTCGCTGTAGGGCCCCGAGCCAATACCGAGATCCACCGCGACCAGCACACCGCGCCTCATGCCCCGCACCCACTCCTTGCGAACCGGCTCGGTACCGTGAAAGTGAAACAGGACGTCGAACTCACCGTTCTCGTCGAGGCCGCCCGATTTTGGAGCCAGCATCTTGCCCAACATTGGCGAGCTGTCCCAATCGCCATAGCTACCGAAGCCAGGATCTTTGGTGCGACACGGGTTGCCGCCACGCTCGGCTGAGCTCTTGGTGGTCTGCGCCGACAGGGGCGGTTTGGCCATTACCCATTGCGGCGGCAGACGGGGCAGCGGCTGGCTGCCATCCGGAATCGATAGCTTCGTGCCCGCCTGAATATGATCCTCCCGCAAAATACGGTTATGGGCGATGAGCGACGCAATGCTGATCCCGTGGTCCCTGGCGATCGTGGAGAGGCTCTCCCCTGGCCGGATCCGATGGCTCGAGTCGGCGCTTGCCCCGGGCGAGGCGAGCGCCATCGCTGCCGTTAGAAATCCGATAGTTTTGCACTTCCCTAAGCATCCGGTCACGGCGGGATCCTTGCCGGTCGCGCGGTAGCCGGCAAGTTTCTGGGGCGGATCGTACGGCGGTCAGTACCAGATATAAGCGCAGCCCAAGCTCGCGATGGCTGGCTGTTCGGTTTGTATCGGCGGCAAGACGAAGGCACTGATTCGTATCTGGGGCTCGGGCTCGTGACGATCCGCATTGAGGTTCACCAAATCGACCGTCAATTCAGCACCGGCGAAGTTCCAATAGAGCTCCGCTGCTTCCTGAAACGTTCGGCTCATGTCTACAAATAGCGTCGCCGTCGGTGAGTAGGCGAGGCCCACGATGACCCCGCGCCAGGTTTCGTGGGCGGTGAAATTCCCGAAGCCCAACTGGAAGCCCACCTGCGCCGGAACGTTCACATATAGATAGCCTTGCAGCTGGCGCTGGATTTGCGGGTCGCCGGCTGTCGAATAGCTGTAGCCGTCAGGCTCCCAAGCCATCTGGAAGTTGAGATCGACTCCACTGCCGAACCGAATGCCTCCCACTGCGCTCGAACCGCTATCCGGATCCGAAACGAACAAGGCGCGACCGCCGAATCGCAAACTGGGCCCGCCACCGATCCCATACATATCCGTGACCCCGGCTCCGGAGTGCGGGGCGACCGGCTGAGGCTCTTGGAACGCGACATCGGCCATCTGCAAACCCGTCACCAAGACGCCCGCTCCGTAATAGGCGTCAAATCCACGTACTGTATCCCAGTCAGCAGCCTGCTCCTCTTCGAGAGTGGGTAGGTTTCGACCGTAGGCACCTCCGATGATGCGCCCCGGCGCGGCAGTCGCCTCCGCTGGTACAGCCTCCGAGAGCAGCTGTGGGATTCGACCTTCGAGCTCGGCTGTGATGGGCCCCGCAAAGGTTCCCGCGCCGACGTCCACACGGGTCGTAAACACTTCCGGGCCCACTACGAGAATCAGTGCTCGGTGCTGGTTGGCTCCCGCGACATCGGTGGTCACCCGTACGAGCCAGGCCACCTTCAAGGAATCCCGCAAGCGAATCAAGTCCGCCATTTTCGACGTCACTCGGCCCGCCCGCAATAATCCTAAGTCTTTGCTCGCCTGTTTGGTGTCGATCCGCGCCGCCGGTGGGTACCCCTTCTGCCGCAACAGCTCGTAAAGCGCAGCGCGAACTTTCGCGTCTTCGGTTGCGTCACCGACTACGTCGGAGATGACCACCGCGAGGGGGCCCGAAGCTGCCGCTGGCTGGGCCCTGGCGACTAGAGACAGAGACAGAGACACCACGCCGAGAAGAGCGAGAATAATCGAGTAAAGCCGAACTGAAGACACCTGGAAACACTCCCTGAGCAAGCTATGGGGTGCTCACCTTGCCACTAGAAGGGACATCTCGGGGCAATTTCTATCGGTCGATCCCGTCTGCGCCACATGCTAAGGCCCGAGCATGACCACGCGCAATCTCCGTATCGACAGCGTTCGCCCCCTGCTGTCCCCCGCCATCCTGCTGGAAGAAATTCCCGCATCGGATACCGCCGAAACCACGGTGGAACTCGCACGTAGCGAGATCAGCGCCATCCTCGCGGGCGATGATGACCGCATGGTTGTCGTCACTGGGCCCTGCTCGATTCACGACCCGAAGGCTGGCCGGGAGTACGCGGAAAAACTCAAGGACCTCAAGGACCAGTATCAGGACGATCTCTGCATCGTTATGCGTGTGTACTTCGAAAAGCCTCGGACCACGGTCGGGTGGAAGGGGCTGATCAACGACCCCGGTTTGGACGACAGCTACGAGATCAATCGCGGGCTTCGA
Organism: Polyangiaceae bacterium; assembly: GCA_013214025.1. Classification (GTDB taxonomy): domain Bacteria; phylum Myxococcota_A; class Polyangia; order Polyangiales; family Polyangiaceae; genus JABSRN01. The sequence goes on along the minus strand of JABSRN010000031.1, from coordinate 17,200 downwards.
ATGGCTCGAGCCTTCCTGCGTGACGTTTGCGAGTTGGGCGTCCCTTGTGGTTGCGAATACCTCGATCCGATCAGTCCGCAGTTCATCGCGGGTCTCGTCAGCTGGGGAGCCATCGGTGCGCGCACCACCGAGAGCCAAGTGCACCGAGAACTCGCCAGCGGACTCTCCATGCCCATCGGCTTCAAGAACGGCACCGCCGGCACCATCCAGATCGCCCTCGATGCTATCAAGTCCAGCGCCCACCCTCACCGGTTTTTGGGCGTGACAGAACAGGGCCTAGCCGCCATCGTCTCGACCACGGGCAACCCCGACTGTCATCTCATTCTGCGCGGCGGCTCGGACGGCCCGAACTACTCAACGGCGGACGTCGGCGCGGCGATTGCCCGCCTTGGAAAAGCCAAGCAAAGACCCCGCCTCATGGTCGACTGCAGCCACGGAAACAGCAGCAAGGACCACGAAAAACAACCCGCGGTCGTATCCGAGTTGTGTGAAAGTATCGCCGGCGGCGACCGCTCTGTCTTTGGCGTCATGCTCGAGAGCTTCCTGGTGGCGGGTCGCCAGGATCTCAAAGATCCCTCCAAGCTCAAGTACGGACAAAGCATCACAGACGCCTGCATGAGCTGGGACACCACGGCTGTGTGCCTCGAAGAGCTCAGCCAAGCAGTGCGCAAGCGCCGCGGATAATTGGCCAGCCGCGGCCTCTGCGGTCGCTGCTCGGTAGATTCGAACCGTAGACTCGAACCGGCAGGGGGTAGCACGCTAGCCCACCCCTCTATCGTAACCCCCTGATCATTTGGCGGCTGACTCCGTCGGGATTTACCAAGCCCCTCAGAGACGCGAGGGGAAAAAGCTCGCTACAATTGTCGGCTATGAAACTCGATGCAATCGCCAAAGCCCTGAGTAACCCTGAACAATTGGGTCTGACCCCCTCGTTGATGAAATCCATCGGGGTGCAATCCGAAGACGCCACCCACGGGCGGTTGATGGCCCAACTGGATGCGGACCCCTCCCACCTCACCATCAATATGCTCGCCGCCTTCGTCGTCGATGACACAGACGTCTGGGGTGACGGTGAGATCTACTACTGGTGCATCCCAACTATGGTGAACAAGGAAGGGCAGGTTCAAAGGAATCCGCTCTACGGCCTGCCCTCGGGGGCAGCGCCGCATAAGGTGGGGTCATTGGAATGAATGACCAACATATCCATGAAGTCCCCTCCGCTGCTAGGCGTCATTCCGCCGGATGAAAGTCTCGACACCGCGGTGATTCGGCTCGCCTTCTACGACGACGATGGGAAACCCGCCGAAATGACTGCGGCGCTGGAAGCGGGGCTACAGGCCTACGCCACCATTCCGACGGAAGCCCCGCTGCCCGGACCTCAGCTCATCATTGCTCCGGTTAGGGACGCCATCTTCACCAGTCTGAACGCAGCGAAGGACGACATCCTGATAGACCACGATATCGTGATTCGTCGAGGAGCAGCTCTCCCTTTCAACTCCGGTATGGTTGGCTCGGTGATGAACTCGTTCATTCGGGTGTACTACTTCGTCAAGGACGAGAACCGGACGGAAACCTTTGGCCCCGTATCGCTCCACAAGGGGCAAACGGAGACCATTCGATTTGAACAAAAGATCCAAGTCGGCGGACGAATTGCGATCTTTTCCCGGGGCTCTGATGTCAACTGCTCGGCCTTCGGTGAACTGACCGCGGATACACCTTTTCAGAATCGGATGATCGCCCGCAATCAAGAAACCGCGTTTCAAGACGGGTTCAGCGTGACCGCGTCTGGCCCCGCCAAACTAGTCGCGTATTACACCCCGCCCGAACCCAAGTAATCACTTTCAAGCAGCAGCGCTCAAAGAATCACCGGAATCGACTTCTGAAGCAATACCCGCTTGGGCGTGATGGATACCCGGTAGGCCAAGAGCTCGACCCCTTGTTTCGCGGCTCGGCGCAGCGCCTCTCCGTACACCGGATCGATATCGTCTGCGGGCCCCACGCTGATCGCGTTACTACGGCTGACGCAGAACAAAAGCACCGCCCGATCGCCACTCTGTTTTACACGAATCAACTCTTCGACATGTTTCGTGGCCCGCACGCTCACTGAATCCGGAAAGGTCGTGCGCTGGCCGCCCACATCTAGCGTGACATTCTTCACTTCCACGTAGCAGCGCTTCTTTCCAGAGCTGAGCACCACGTCGATGCGACTGTTCTGCCCGTACTTCACCTCGCGCTTCAACTCAGAATAGCCGGACAGCTCCGTCACCACCCCTCGTTCGATTCCCTCGACAACAACGGCGTTGGCAGCCACCGGGTTCACGTAGATTTTCGCTGTCCCCACTTGCGCTATCTCCCACGTAAACTTGAGCTTTCGTTTCGGATTGTCACTCGGGCTCACCCACGCCGGTGATCCCGGTTCCAGGCAGGTCTTCATGGACCCGGTATTCGGACAGTGGGCAACCACTAACTCTCCGGAATCGAGCTCGATATCCGCAAAGAAACGCTTGTAGCGCCGAACAAACTTCCCCGGTAACAGCGGCGGATCAAATTTCATAGTGAGGTCCTTGGGCGACTCCAGGGTTCCTGCATGGTGCTGCAGTGGATCGCCCCCAAACCGAGCACGAGATCGCGACAGTAAACGCCGACGACCTCGCGATCAGGAAATAGCTCCGCCAGAATGCCTAGGGCGATACGGTCTGCCGGATCGTTGAAGGTCGGCACCAATACCAGACCGTTGGCGATGTAGAAATTGGCGTAGCTGGCAGGCAAGCGCTGATCCTGACGTACAACCGGCGCTGGCATCGGCAGATCGATGACCCGCAGCGCCCGTCCGGCCGCGTCCTTCGTCCCCAGCAGACGATCACGGGCCGCCGCCAGGGGACGATAATTGGGATCGCGCCGATTCTCCTCACAGCTCAGCACCAGCGTCCCCGGCTCCACAAAACGGACGAAGTCATCGACATGCCCGGAGGTGTCGTCGCCGGCCACGCCATCCCCCAGCCAAATAGTGCAAGTAATCCCCAGGTAGTCACGAAAACACTGCTCGGCGTATTCTCGTCCCAGGCGCTGAAAGCGCCCTCGCGGCTCTTTCAAAAAACAGCTCTCTGTGGCTAACAGCGTGCCTTCGCCATCCACGTCGATAGCTCCGCCCTCCACGACGAGTCCTCTTGCATCCGGCCCCGTAGGTGTCCAGGCCAGACATTCCAGAGCCGCGCTCACCGCACGGCCCGCGGCGTCATCGCGCTTGTAGTCTCGGTAACGAGCCCAGCCGTCGAAGCCAAAGTTGACGCTGCCCAGGCTTGTGGGGCGGCGCGGCGCTTTCTTCGCGCCCTTCGTGACGAACAGCGGTAAGTAGTCCCGAGTCCAGGAGCGGTCCGTCTCCACAAGTAGAAGGTCAATCGACTCTAGATCAACATCCGCGGATACCAATTGCCGACGCACACGCTCTCGCTCCGCGGCGTTCTTGACTAGTATGCGCACACGCTCCTGGTGGTGAAGCAAGCGTACGATCTCGACAAAAACCGGCGCAATTTGAGAAAAGCAGCCGGGCCAGTCTGAGCGCTTGCCAGGCCAAGCGATCCACGTCGCCCGATGCGGTTCCCACTCAGCGGGCAATCGGTAGCCGAGCTCCATCGGCAGCCGCTCCGAGAGTGGCCTAGCTCTTGGCATCGGCTGCTTGGTTGGCATCACTGGCCCCGATATCGTCGACCCCAGCTGTGTCGGCCCTGTCAGCGCCACTCCTGTCAGCGCCACTCCTGTCAGCGTCCCCGAGCCAGCGCTCAGTGATGCCACCGTAGGCGTCGGTTCGTCGATCTCGTAAGAAGGGCCAACCCCTCCGTTGAGTTTCGATCATCGATAAATCGCAATCCACCACGAGGATTTCCTCGCCCGATCCCGCCTCCGCGATCACGCGTCCGGACGGGTCCACAACAAAAGAATGACCCCAGAACTCGATGCCGCCGGAAGCTGACGGCTCGTGGCCGACTCGATTCACGGACGCCACAAAGACTCCGTTTGCGATAGCGTGGGATCGTTGAATGGTCTGCCAAGCGGCGAGCTGCTCTTCCCCGAGCTCTTGTTTGTCTTCTGGCAACCAGCCGATAGCCGTCGGGTAGCACAATATCTGCGCCCCTCGCAGGGCGGTCAATCGCGCCGCCTCCGGATACCATTGGTCCCAACAGATCAACGGCCCGACCGTCACATGGGGGCTCTGATGAGCGACAAAGCCGATGTCCCCCGGCGTAAAGTAGAACTTCTCGTAGTAACCTGGGTCGTCGGGAATGTGCATCTTGCGGTAGAGGCGAGACAGATCACCGTCCGCAGTCACCACACACGCGGTGTTGTGATAGATGCCCGCCGCCCGCTTCTCAAACACCGACGCCAGGATCGTGATGTCCAATCGGCGCGCGAGCTCAGCAGTGGCCGAAGTGATGGGCCCCGGAATAGACTCGGCCAGATCGAAGAGAGCTGCGTCTTCAGTTTGGCAAAAGTATCGGGACGCAAACAACTCGGGCAACACCACGAACTGGGCACCCCGACTGGCAGCCTCTTCCACGGCGCCCAGGGCACCGGCTATATTGACACCGACGTCATCGCTGCAGGCGCGTTGAATCAGTGCGATCTTGACGGAGTCAGACATGACCCCGCACTCCTAACCGGGGACAATTGCCATGCAAAGCCCTGAAACACGCGGTCCCTGCCCCTACCAATCCCCCGCGAAAAACTGCCGGGAAGAGGCCGCCAGTCCTGGCTAGCGATCGGTTTTTTGTGCCGCTGCCGGCGGCTCAACGTTCCGACCCAGTCCCCTACCCGTACGGATCACCAGACAGCGAATGCCGAGCGGGCCAGGGCCACGACGGCGAATGTAGGAGGGCTCTTGACGTTTGCGAAGCAGCGAGAGGTAGACCATTAGCATACCGACTGAGCAAGCCGTGTGCCAACGCCTTGAGTTAAATAGCCGGGGGAAATCCTCACGGGCGGTGGCCCTTCTCCGCAAAATACAACGCTCAGCGCCATGATTTTGACCCTACGCTTCCGCGGTCAGCGCCTGGCTGTGTTTCCACAAGCGGGCGGCGTCTTCGTCATTGGACGCGAATCGTTTGGGGTAGTGCGCTTGGCAGTCGAAGAAGTAACGCCCGCTGTGAGCTGATGCTTCGGGGGAGGCGCACAGATACACGCCCGTTTCGGCCCCCTTCTCATTGGAGCGAGCTAATAGCGCGATCAGCGGTAACAGCAACTTCGCCAGGATGCCATTATTGGACGCAAAACCCGACGCGACCAGGCCCGGGTGAAAACAGTTCGCCGTGACACTGGTGCCCTCGCAGCGCTTAGCCAGCTCGTGAGTGAACAGGATGTTCGCGAGTTTTGTGATTCCGTAGTTGCGAAACGCGCGGTAGCCCTTCTCTCCTTGAAGATCGTCGAAATCGATTCGACCCTTCACTGCCTTGTGAGCGATAGACGCCGTGCTCACTACTCGAGCGGCCTCGCTCTCTTGCATGCGCTCAAGCAGCAAGGTCGTCAACAAGAAGTAACCCAGGTGGTTCACCGCGAAGGTGCGCTCAATACCATCAACGGTAAGTTCTCGTTTGAGATGCAATACGCCCGCATTGTTGAACAAGACGTCGATGGGTCGTGAGTCCGCCAACAAGCGCTCCGCTGCGGCACGCACATCGCTGAGCTTCTCGAAATCGCAGATCACGATGTCGACGCCCGCCTGCGGCGCCATCTCGCATATCTCCGCTACCACCGCCTCGCCCTTTCGCCTGCTGCGGCACACAATCGTGATCTCCGCGCCTTGGCGAGCCAGCGCGGTGGCGGCAGCCCGGCCAATCCCGCTTGTAGCGCCCGTGATCACGATGCGCTTATTCTTTACGTCCCAATCGCTCATGGCCCGAACGCTATCACACTGCTTGAGCCCGTCTAAGTCGTCTTCGAAGCCGTCTCAAACGCCAGTGGGGTCGCCCGCAGTCGGGTTGCGCGCGGGGTCGGTCGCAGCCGGCTCAAGTCTTGCCTTCGCCCTGGGCCTCTAGCAACTCACTGTATCGCTCGTCCACATCTCGGAATCGCGCCACCAAAGCATGCACGAATTGCGCAGCCCAGGAATTGGAACCGCCTAGTTCCCGCTCGAGAGAGTCCCGGGTGACCACAGTGACTTCCGTGTCCTCTAGGGCGACCACACTGGCGGTGCGCGGCTCGTCGCTCATGACCGCCATCTCGCCAAACACATCACCCGCGTACATGTTCCGCAGCGCCACACGCTTTCCGCCGAGCTCCTTGAATGCCTCACAACTCCCGGAAGCGATGATATAGGCCTCATCGCCCTGCTCCCCCGCCTTCAAGATGAGCTCCCCTTTAGCGAAGGTTCGGCGGGCGAACCAACCACCGCCCACCATGAACTCTTCGAGAGCGACGTGAAGCTCGTCGACTGACTGGTAGCGGTCTTCGTTGTTCTTGGACAGCGCCTTCATGGTGATGCCCACCAAGCCAGGAGGCAGAGAATCCCACGCGCCAATCTCCGACGGGGGGGTGATGCGGCCAGCCACCGCAGCGACCAAGTCCTTGTTCGGCCCCTGAGAGGTCAGCAAGTAGTAGAGAATGCTCCCGATTCCGTAAACATCGGTTCGCTCATCCAATCGAGAGGCGTCTCCCACCGCTTGCTCGGGGGCCATGTACTTCGGGGTGCCAGCGATCATGCGACTCGCAGAGTTACCGGTTCCTGAACTGCTCACTCGGACACTGTCCGGCCCCGGCGGTCTCTGCCCGGTACCGTGGAGGATGTGAGCCACGCCCCAATCCATCACATAGACCTCGCCGAAATCCCCGATCATGATGTTCTCGGGCTTCAAGTCTCGATGAATCACGCCCTTGTTGTGGGCGAAGGACACGGCCTCGCAAACTCGAAGCATGATGCGAACCGCCTGCATCAGTGAGCGAGCGGCAAAATCTTCTTGGTGCATGCCGCGCATGACGGATTTGAGGGTGCGACCGCGGACCAACTTCATGGTGAAGTAGGTGCCGTGCGCTTCCGCTTTCACGCCAAGCTCGTGCACGGGAACAATGTTGGGGTGGTCCAGCTGGGCGTTGATCTGCGCCTCTTCGATGAAACGATGTAGGTCACCCGGCGTGATCTCGTCCGCGCGGATAGTCTTCATCGCTAGGGAGCGCAACAGAACCTTGTCGAAGATTTGGTGAATCGTACCCATGCCGCCGCGGTCGATTTCGCCATCGTTGCGATACCGGTCCTCGAAGGGGATCTCGCCGGGGGCCATATGAGCGCCCGGAGGATCAATGGTCGTGCACTCCCCTTTGCGCGCCAATCCCGATTCTGGAGAGACATCGAGGGCGTGTCCGTTCAGCGCAGGGACGGCCAACTGAGAGAGTGCCGTCCGGGAATCGCACACGACGCCGCGTTGAGCGCTCGCCGTCGACTCGGGAACGCGGGCGGTGCTCACTCCGTCCACCGTGTCAATCGTGCCAACCGAGTCCACCAACCCCGCCTCCAGCAGAGTTCCGGCAGTGGGGTCCTCCGGCGGAGCGGAAGGAGCTTGTGCGTTTTTGTCACTCACGATTCACCGCAGACACTACCAGATATGCTCCGTCGCAAATAGCATTCTCGGCCGCTGGACTAATTCAGTACCCCCCGCTTCAATACCCGACGCAGCTCAGGACCTCGGTCGCTGTATGACGCGGGGGGCCGCAGAGCCATAATCTAGCTCACGGCGCTTCCGAGGCGAGAGAAACGCATATTCCCCCACTTTTGCCCGCAATCAGCCATGTGCTTTCTCAAACCGTGAGGGGGCCATTGCGACCACCGACGCCGGTTCGCCGCTGCGGCGTTTGGACGCGACCACGGGGTTCGCGCCCAGCGCGACTAGTCTGAGTTACGCGCGCCGTCAGTCATCTTCATCGTCGTCAGGCTCAGTATTGAACTTAGGGAGCAGCTACGCCGGCGCTCGCGTAGTCTGTCTTCGCGTAGTACTCGCCACCCATGTATCGCGACAACTGGCGCTGAAGCTCTTCGTCTACCTCATGTCCAACCCCGACGGTGTAAATCGGAATGTTCACTCCACTGACGCTTAAGCCGTAGAGCTCTGCCAGGCTCGTGGCGATGCCATCCGGCGGCGTCACACAGCTTTCGCAAAAAGCTCGCCGGCCGAGTGATTGTCAACGCCGTCGGTGTAAACGACGGTCGCTTACTTGAGACCCGCGGAACACGCCGAATCTGCGGCATCGCTGACGCCCGCTTGGGTGAAGGTCTCGTGCGCCAAGCGCCCCCCCTCAGACAACGCCGTCCAGCCGTTCCTGGTGTGCAATTTGTCGACAACCTCAGCAATCGCGGTCTGTGAATCGGTCATGTCCGTGAGCACGTGGGCTTGGGTACTCACCCGGACCAGCGAGCCACTCCCGCCGCTCGCCGACGGCGATGTAGGAGAGATACCCAGCAGTCGAGCACCATGGCGACTTCGGCTCCGCTACTCTGGCATTCGATGTGAACATCAGCCCTGTCGATGCCCGTGTAGATGCCGCCCTCGCTATCAAAACCCAGGGACACCGACAGCGACAAATTTCGCTCCGCGCAGGGCACAGCCTCTCCGGCAACATTCGTGGTGCCGATGTTGAACGAAATCTTCATGACGGGAGGATCCTCAAAACCACGATACAGAACGCCACACCCACAGCCGCGACCGAAGACGCCTTCCGCGCAGAATAATGCGTATTTTCGCACTGTATCCCCTGCATCAGCCCGGTTCCGTCCTAGGCCCCCCCCGTATTGAATATTTGCGCCCCCAAAGGCATACGGGCGGCGATGACTTTCGCTGCTCGAATTCCGCTTCTTGGCTTTCTTCTATCTGCCTTCCTCGGCTGCACTCCGGACCCCATCTTCGACTGCGAAGACAAGAGCAACATCCACCCGATTTGCGGATTCCATAATCCGGAGGACATCGCCATCGTAGAGGGTGGACAACATCTCGTGGTCACCCAGATGGGCTCGTTCATGAACCGAGACACGCCGGGGAGCTTGGCCCTCTTCGATCTGAAGACGGAGAAGATGCGTGTCGCCTATCCGGGCTCGAAATCTTCGCCCAAATCGATCTGGGGAGATGCCAGCTGTCCCGGAGAAATGGGCGCTGCCATCAATCCCCACGGCATCGATCTCGCCAAACAAACAGACGGTAGCTGGCGCCTACTGGTCGTCAATCACGCTAATCGTGAGTCCATCGAATTCTTCGAGTTGGTGGGAACAGGCAAAGATCTACAACTCGAATGGCGAGGATGTTCCGTCGCCCCCGAAGAGCTGTTCTTGAATGACGTCGTCAATCTGCCGGACGGAGGTTTTCTCGCCACCCACATGCTCAGCGGTTGGTTCTATTGGGGCATCCTCCGTGCCGGTCTGGGGCTCGACACAGGCGGCGTCTACGAATGGCAGCCGAACAAAGCATGGCGTTTGGTGCCCGGCACCGAGGCCCCCTTCCCCAATGGTCTCGAAATCTCAGCGAACGGCGAGGACATCTACCTCAACGTCGGCGCCACGGATGAAGTACGTCGCATCTCCCGCGCCACTGGCAAACGACTCGCGACCGGTCACGTCGTAGCCCCCGACAATTCCGCTTGGGGAAAAGACGGGCGTCTCTTGGTGGCGTCCCATACCGCCCCCCATCTGGACAAGGGAGCCTGCCTGGAACTGGAGAAGGGCGCCTGTCCCTTCGAGTTTGAGATCCAGGCCCTCGATCCCAAGACTTTGCAAGGCGATGTCATCTTCTCCAACGTCGGAGCCCCCATGGGCGGCGCCACCGTCGCAGTCGATCTCGGCAATGAGTTAGTGCTCGGTTCGTCCTTCGGCGATCGCATCATTCGAGTAAAGCGCTAAGCTTCGTCGGCAAACGCACGGTGCAAACTGTCCAGCGCGGAGTAGAGCTCGATCCCTCACCGCATACATGACCGAACGACCCCAAACACGAACGTCTCACAACGTTCCGCTGACGCTACGGAATTGTAGCCACGTCAGTGTTGTCTAGAAGCCGGACCGGCATAAATCTCTTCTTGTCCCTATGCGTCATCAACACGAAGCTCAGCGATCCTCATGGCTTGAAGGCACTTCACCCGCACTCCCCCATGAGCTGTGTCGACACGCACGGTAGCGACGTATTTCTTGTTACACTTGTCCGATGGGACGAGCGCTATACCGGACTGCTCTCTCGGCGGTGCTGTTATGCGGTGTCGTAGGGAGCCAACAAGAAGCCAAGGCTGAAGGAGCCAAGGCCGCACGCAAACTGCCGCCGCTGACAGTTCAGATCGACAAACGAAAAGTCGATATCGACAAGCGGCGAGTACGAGTACGCATGTCGCGCAAGGCCAGTCACGTCGACATCAAGGTCTTCGCGGATAGCGGCGAAGTCATCGCCGAAGAGACTCACGACTTCAAAGGACGTCGCGCCGGTAGCTGGCTGCCCCTGACCTGGACGCCGTCAAACAAAGACAAGGTGGCGAAGATCGAAATATTCGCCACAGACGCTCACGGTTACTACGCCGGCGTTCGCATCGTGCCGTGGTCCCTCTGGATCCCCCACGAAGAGGTCAACTTCGCCACCAACTCAGCGAAGATCCGTAAAAGTCAAACCCCCCAACTGCGGGACAGCCTGGAAAAAATCTTGGAGGCCATTGGCACGCACAAAGACTTGGGCACTATCAAGCTATACGTCGGTGGTCATACGGACACCGTGGGCATGAATCACAGTAACGTCGAACTCTCCCGCCAGCGCGCGCGCTCGATCGCTCGCTGGTTCCGCTCCCATGGCCTCAAGCTGGCCATCTCCTACGAGGGTTTTGGAGAGGCATCCTTGCTCGTAAAGACCAAAGACGAGGTGGCGGAGCCCAAGAATCGACGCGTGGACTACGTGCTTTCCGTCGAAGATCCACGCTTCAAGAACAGCAAACGGCGCCCCTACTGGAAGTCTCTTTAGGCTTAAAACCGCCCACTCAAGCGACAAATGCCCACCGGGCTTGACGGGCCACGGGATCGGACTAGATTTCCTGTAACCCCTCCCCCGATGCGGAAGGCACTTTACGGGGGCGATCGGTTTCGACGTGGGGACTGAAGAACATGTCTGCGTGCGGTAGCGCCCGATCTACTTGAAAATTGGGCAAACGTTAGTTGCGAACGATAACGCACTCGCTTTCGCTGCGTAAAAACCAGTGAAGCCGTTGAAGGGTAAGATTGTCTTGGTAGCCTGGAAACGTCATCACTAAGACTGGCCACTGTCCTGGGTTTCTTGGGGGCAGAGGTGAGATCCTCGAGAAACTAGGTCGCCGCCGAATCAGCGAACCGTGTCGGTGAGGTTTATCGACTACGCACGTGAATGAGGGCAGTTTGGACGCCTCGCGGACCCGGGTTCGATTCCCGGCGCCTCCACCATCAACAAGCACGTTTTCCGCGGTTTCATTTTCAGCGTCATAAGGCGCGACATAAACCGGTGCTCCGACAGCGCAGGGGAGGCTCACCAGCTCTCCTCTGCGCAGGTCTATTTGTAGGCACGAGACAGCCTTGCAGAGCGGCTCCCAGTCGAAGTGGGTGTAGTTGTCGAGGATGTCGCCTTTGGCGTTGTGGGTGACCTTTTGGAGCACATCCTTCATCGCGCCGTCCTGTCGTGCGAGGGTCACGAAGGTGTGCCGCATCGCGTGCACGCCGTGCAGGCTAACTCCCGCAACAACGCAATCGGCGTGGACACGCTTGTAACCGGAGCTGCGGGACAAGCCTCCGCCGCTTCGATGGTTCGGGACGATAAAGTCGTCGGGTCGAGGCACGCGACCGAACAGACGAGGAAAGCCGACCAGCTTCCACTCTGCCAATCGCTTCGCGAGAGCGGGATGCACGGGGACCTGCCGGTGCCGATCAGTCTTCAGCACCCTCCCCCCGTACTGACGGGTGAGTCTGAGACAGCCAAGCGGCTTCGATGCGGAGTCGTAATCACCCCAGCGCAGCCCCGATATCTCGCCCTGGCGCATCCCAGTGAGTAACCCGATCGCATTGAATGTCTGATGGTCCATTGCCAACCGCGGGTCGCTGATGAGAGCCCAAACTTCGTTCCGCGAGTACACCGGCTTGAAGCTTGGTGACGGTTTCGGTAGCTCGCCCCGCCGCAGCATACATGGCGTCACAGCAACAACCCCCTCGATGACTGCGTCGGCGAACAACGTCGTCAGCACACCATAAATATTTTTGACGGTCCGAGGCGCGAGGGGCCCCGCTCGAAGCTTCCGAACAAGATCGCGAACTTCACACTGTCCGATGTCAGCCATCCGTAACCTACCGAATACAGGAACGACGTGGTCCCGCAGCCGTTGACGATCGTCCGAGGCTGTCACGTTCTGGCGAGCCGCGCCCCATGCGGCCGCGTAGTGCTCAAACTTTGTTCCTTCGGTGGGCGCCCCTGGGACATACGTCCCATCCCGGACCTCCTTGCGTCGCAACCTGTGGAGCCGCTCGGCTGCTCGCTTGTCCGTCCCCACAAGCTCGTGAACCTGTCGCCCACGAAACATGAAGTTTGCGTACCAAACGTCTGGACCCCGACGCGCCCGCTTGTAGACACCCATCAGCTTCGGCCCTCGTTCAATGCCCTCGCGTTAGCACCGTGGCGGGCAGTGTGACTCCCAGGTTGCAGCCCCCGTTCGGACACCCACGCCGCTACGTCGCGTCGGACAAACCTGAGTTGTCTTCCAACCCGAGATGCGGGCAGGCCGTCACTCTTGACGAGCTTTGCGACCGTCTTCGGCGTCACTCTCAGCAGCGCAGCGATCTCCGCTGTGGTGTTGTAGATATCTCCGACAATATTGCTTTCCATCACTTTCCCTTGGTTTTTGAGCACCCCACCCAGGCACTGCCAAGAGTACTGCCAATTAGCCACACATTCAACCCCTAAACAGCCTCTACTTCCTCCGGGTTCTGGTACCCTCCGTTTCAATGCCGAAAAGGACCCGACTGTCACCGGATGATCCAGCGACACTTGCCATGCGAGTCCGCACATTTCGCGAGCATTGCGGGTTGTCTCAAGCTGACCTGGCGCGCGAATCGGGCGGAGCGCTAACGCCTAGCGTGGTGGCTAAGATCGAGATGGGAAGCAACAGAGCATCGACGGCGAAGATTCGAAACGGTCTGGCGGTCGCCTTCGGAGTCAGCCTGGATGAACTAAACGCTTACCTGGACTGCCATACGACAGTCGAAATACTGAGTAGCAAAAAGCACAACAGGACGGTGCGATGGGCGATGCTCGAAAACTACTTCGGCGCGACGAACTACCACGAGAACCGCTGGTCCACCGCAACGCTAGCCGCAGCGCAGTGTCTGAACATCAACAACGACGCGACTCCAGTCAGGTGGACAGAGATTCTCGACTGCATCGAAACTAAACTTGCGGGGTCAGGGGTCTCGAAATACCTGACGAAGGGGCGAACGGAAGACATTCCGCAAATCGAATATCGGTCGACAGCCACAAGTAAGGCGAACGAACGTATTGTTCCACCGAGCGTTCGGAAGAACAGGTGAAGCGGGCCAGGCCATCAAGGTCTTGTGTGCTTGCACAAGTATTTCGTTCCGACTGTACAGAGCAGGTCGACGAAAACGCTGTTATGGTCGGCTGTTGGAGGGGCATGAGAGATGGGGCAATATCTAGTGTTGAGTAGGTTGCAACGCCGCCGGCTAGCTGAGGTCCTTGTGACGTTTCTGGTCGGTTGCAGCAGCAATGGCAGCGACAGTGGCACAGGCAGCTCGGTGAATCCCGATGCCGGGACATTATCTGACAGCAGTTCATCTTCATTCGGCGATGCCTCCGACGGTTCGATGGGCGGGCAAGGTGGAAGCGGCGCTACTCCTGAGGCGGGTGCGGAGACCGCTTCAGCCTATGATGCTAGTTCCGACGGGGCAGACGGCCCGGACGCTGAGGGCGACGACTCAGGAGATGCGGCCACCTTCGAGCCTTGTGGCTGCTCGCCAGGTGTACAGATCCCCTGCTTCACGACCTGCAGCTCTGTCGGAGCCATCACTTGCAGCGGAGACTGCATGATCCCGAATGCCTGTGTTCCACCCGCTGAACTCTGCAACGGTCTCGACGACGATTGCGACGACACCCCAGACAACGGATTCGCTTGCACACAATTTGCCACAATGCCTTGCTCCACGAGCTGCGATTCTGTCGGCAGCCAAGTCTGCACGGCAGCGTGCACGTTGCCCGCTGCGTGTGAAGCGCCAGCGGAGACCTGCAACGCCCTCGACGATGACTGCGACGATGCCACCGACAACGGGCTGGACCTGAGCGGCACGCCGTACACGCTGACCGGGGACGATCCGCGGCGCGGGCAGATTGCTTATAGCGGCAGCAACTACGCGGTCGCGTATGTTGATATTGTTGAGGGCCCTATTCACACCGTTCAATTGCAACGGTTTAGCGCTACCGGTGCAGCGCTAGGAGATCCGATCGAAGTAGACAACCTCACTGGCGGATTGCCGTCCATCGCCTGGAACGGCACAGTGTTCGGCATCGTTTGGCCAGATATTTATACCGGGGGGGGCGTAAACTTCCGGGCGTTCTCAGAAACTGGCGTGCCATCCACCGACATCATCTCGGTCGCTGATACAAACAGTGGAGGAACCAGCATCACGACGGTCGGCTCTTCTGACTTCCTGATCGCGTTCAACGACTATGTGCCGCCAGACGGCTCGTCGTTCTATTCTGCCAGACTCACCGCGGCAGGCGCCCTCGTCGGTATCGTGAATGACATCGGCACGCCGGGAGAAGCTCGCATTACCTCACCCGAGCTTCTCGACGCCTTGTCGGGAAAAATGATCTTCTGGGCGGACAACCGCAGCGGCTCGAATGCCATCTTTGCCAGGGCTCTCGCCGACACTGGTATCCCCTCAGCCGCTGAGGTCTCAGTCGTAGCCGGCGAACTCTGGGACGCTACGACGGCGGGCAGTGGCTTCTTGCTCTCCTATCAGGATTCCGGAGCGCAGTTGCAACGGACGGATAGCACGGGCACCGCCTCTGGCGATCCTGTGACCGTCGGAGCCAGTCAGTTATATGCTGCGATCCGTCCTCTGAACTCTCGATTCGGAATCATGCTCGGAACAGAGTTCCAACTGCGGGCAAACGATCTGTCCCTGATCTCAACGTTCCCATTCCTCACCCCCGCCGGTAGTGGAAACTCCCTCGGGGTTCTAAACAGCGACGGGGGCAGGTTCTTCGCCCTTGGCCACGTCCCTCTGCAACTCCCAGTCACGCAGGTGTTCGGCGATCTGGGCTGCAACTAGTCCTTACCGCATCCGATTCTCATCCAAATGTCAGACGCCAGCAGCTAATCGTGCAGCGCATCTAGCTCGGTCAAAAGCAGGGGATTCCCGCTGTCATCGCCGGCTGTAACGAGTGCTCCGAAGTCCATTATCCGAACTTCAATCTCTAGCCTGTTGGGCAGTTCCAGGATCACACCCTCGCGGGTTCTGTGAAGTTCGAACTCGGGCGCGGGTAGGTCTCTCATTCCCAGGCTCTCGGCACGAAGGGTAGGGGAGTTGCGCGGAAAGTGCCCGGACTGCGTAACTAAGAGTCCATGCCGCGTGTGCCCGCGCGCACGAGTGGCCTGCAACATTACCCGAGAGCCATAAGACTCCATGATGCGGGCGCACACGCGGGAGTGACCCCCTCAACCCCAAGCCCAAGCCCAAGCCCGTCTATCTCAGATCCGCCGCTGGCTTCCTCGGTTCACGAATGCTTGCGCTTGGGCGAGAGTCATCGGCTTAGGCGTGAATGGTTTCCGTTTCTGCTGCGGTTCAGGAGAACGATAACTTTCCAGATCTCCACCGGCCCGGATCACCTCGAGGTAACCCGGCTCGATTACGTGGGATTCAGGCCAGCCCCAGTGAGAACGGTAGGCTGCTTCCCGTTCGTCCGCTTGCTTCTGCCGGTAGGCATCCCAGCGCTTCTTCTGAGCCTCCCGGATTCGTTGTCGCCCAGCTTCAGTGCGGGGGCCTGTGCTCAGTCCGCCATGCATTCGGCAGCGTTGATTGCGGGCCCGATTGTTAGCCTTGTCCCAAGCAACCGGAGCCCGACAAGCCCTGCCCGTTCGACATCTTGCCCCGCACTTGGGTCGGTCCCGACGGGCCGTGCTTCCTGGCCAAAATCGGTCTCTTAACGACCTGCCACGTCGACGGCCGCACCGACTTATTGCCACAGCGCTACCTCCAACTGTCTCCGCACCTCCCCAATCCTAGCTCGCTCCCGCCGCCTCCCTGGATGCCTGGACTCTAGCCAATCCTCCGCAAGGGTTAGCGAGGAAACCGCGGCTTCTTGGGCCAGTCTCACATGCCCGAAGTCGTCAGGCTTGAATCCGAGGCTTTTGAAGTAGGCCATCGCTAGCTCCCGCGTTTCCGGCTGCTCCAGGCACCCTGAGACCATTCGCCAGTCGACAGCCCGTTTACGGGAACGGCTGGTGCGGCTGGGCCCTTGATTCTTAGTGGTTTGTAGTCTGCTCATTTTGGAGTCGTCCTATTCCTCTCTGGCCGAAGCCAACAACTAGGCGGTGTGGGCACGCTGCGGGCGCAACTGGTCATTCAAGTCAGCGGTATGCTGCTCGCGTGCTTGTCTGATCCCCAGACCGCAATAAGGAGCCTTGCTCACTCACTGCAGAAACCCGGGTGCTTGTCTCACCAAGGGCCAGGAGCCCAACGACATCCTTTTTTTCGCCGACAAACGCTCGGACGCGGACACGCAACGTTCACGTCCCAGTTTTCGTGCCCGCCTTCGTACCAAGCAGCTCCCTTCACCGGATCGAAGCGTTCGATTCGTGTGAAACCCGCTGATGAATGGACGCTGCGCCACGTCGCGTCCCCCGTCTTCGCATTGAATCCCCAGGGTTCATCCTCAGGAATGGCCAGCAATGCATGGTACGCCGGGACACCGCGGCTCTGCAGTTCCCAGGCGAACGCTACGCGGACGTGCCTTCGGGTTTCACGGGCTATCGTTCGGCACCAATCTCGAAAGGCCCGGGCCGCCGCGACGTCGGAGACCCTGCGCTTGAAAGTTAGGGGGGCCCACCACGTCCAGGCGCCCTGATCGTTCAGGAACTGCCCGGTCTCCCGCCAAAGTTGCTCATTGAGCTGCTCGACACCAACACCACGCCAACCCGGGTACCGCGACCTCGCCATACGCTGTTACCG
>JABSRN010000030.1 GCA_013214025.1 Polyangiaceae bacterium | reverse complement strand
GATGGCGGTGTCACCGATGGCGGAGCCGGCAGCGGCAGCACAGGCGGAGCGAACAGTACGGGTGGTGTTAGCAGCATCGGTGGCGGCAGCGGTACGGGGGCTTGCAGCAGCACGGCTGGTGTTAGCAGTACTGACGGTGGCACTGGCATAGGTGGTCGCAGCACGGGCGAGGACAGCGACGTGCCCGACAGCAGCACAGGCGACAGCAGCACAGGCGACGGCGGAGACGCGGCTCCGCCGCCTCAGGCGCAGGATAGCCAATGCGACATGAACGGCGTTTGGGCCGTGCGCAAACTCTCGCTTCCCGAAGACACAGTGCTCGGTAACGTGCAGCCACAGTCGACTTGGACCTACCTAGAGATCACTCAGGACGGCGCCGATTTTACGATTGGCAAATCCGTGGATTGCGGCCACAGAGCTAGCGGGAACGCGGACGTCGCCTTTTCTATCGCTACAATGATCGGCATTAGTGACAAGAATCCAGAGGCGGGTCGCAGCGGCACCTGCGCCAAAAATGGCGATAATTGCGATTGACCGTTGGTACACCCGGATCGGGCTGCCCGCCTCAGTGCTCGATGAATATCAGGGCACTACCAACGCGCTGCCCCCGAATGTTGAATCGATGCTGGACATCGCCGAGGACTGGGATGCGGACAGCTACGGCGGAATTGCCTACCTCACCAGCGGCATCGTGAGCGGAAAGCGCCACGCCATCGATATCAGTTGGGACGAGTACTACAACGATGCAGGTTACGGCCACATGCCCCCGTTGAACGCCACCGATTTCTCGCTTCGCATGAGCTACGGAATTGCCGAGGCGGTGGTCTTTGCGGAAAAGAACAACGGTGGCGAGAGCTCGCTGCTCAGGGGAACCGCTATCGTGATCCCCAACGCCGACAACTCGGTCAGGTTCAGCTTGCTCGGCAGAAGCCTCGCGGAGGCATGGGCGGGGGATATCGTTGTTGAGGACGACGACCTCAACACCTGTTTCAACATCCAGGACGCTTTCCCGCACAACAACGACCAGCTCTAGCCGCATCGTCAGTCCCCCTCGTCGGCCGCGTCCCTGGATACTAATCGCGACGAAATCTGCCTCTGGGACTCGAGAAATTGCAGATATATAGGCGTTTGTGCTCGGCTATCCGGGGGCTGCAGTCTGCTCGTCACAGCCCCCGGATAGCGAAGGTGCCGTGTTGCCACGGGTTCCGTCCGGCCGCCGGCACAGCTCTTGCTCTTACTGCTGAACATGTCCCTCACCTCGTTCTACCAACGGCGTTTTCTGCCGTTTGCACGCCGGCTGTGGTCGCCCCGCTACATCTCGAACACGCGGTGTCTCGCGATCGCTACAGCTCTATCTGCGAGTTGCACACTCGCGGCGCCGTCCCTGCATGCTGACGACTTCCAGCGATTCGAATCTGCGGTGACCGCGGAATTGTGAAGGGCTGGCGGGGGTACGGTCAGGAGTAGCCGTCTGTTCCGGCAGGCGATGCGACTTTTGGAATTCCTGTCCTCGCGCCCTACTCATCGCCTTCCTCATCGTCATCGCCTTCCTCATCGTCATCGCCTTCCTCATCGTCATCGCCTTCCTCATCGTCATCGTCGGCCTCGCCTAGTCCGTCATCCGGGCCCTGAGACTCGGGTTCTCGCTCTTCACCCTCCTCCACCTCATCGTCATCATCATCGACTAGGGCAAGCTCGTCTGCGAGGGCGCTCACCTCAGACTCGACGAAAACATAAACGCCATCTACGCGCGCAAGCTCCTGCTCCCGCGCCCAACCGACCACTGCTCTCGTCGGAACGTCGAGTTCCGTCGCCAATTCTTGAGGACCGATCAGTCCACTGTTCTCCGATATTCGTTCAAGTAACGCTTCCATGGTTTGTTCCTTCTCTTTCTTTGTTTGACGGCATTTGCGTTTGTGAGTCCCTCAG
>JABSRN010000003.1 GCA_013214025.1 Polyangiaceae bacterium | reverse complement strand
GCCCGATATCATGCGCGACGCCTAGCCCCCCGCCCGCAGCACTTTTATCCGTGCCTCAGCCCCATCCATTCATACGCAATATCGCACACTTATGTCGTTCCAGTGGCAGCAGATCCCCTAGGCTGATGAAACCTTGAGATTCTTCCCATGAGCGGGTAGGTGACAACCCACATCGACGCCCTGAACAGGTGCCGAATGGTCGCTGCCGACACCGTGCCGTCACCGGCACTCTGCCTGAAAAAGCCTGCCATGAGTCTCCTCAAGAAATTGCTCGACCGCCTGCGCATCCCGCCGCCCGCGCTCGCATAAACAATCGGCGCATAGCTCCTCGGCTGAGCGCCACCGAAAATCTTATCTGGCAGCCTCCTCTGTCAGCCACGCCCGTGGGCACCCTCACGGGCGCCTCCTTTTTGTGTAGGTGTCTTCGTGCACGCGGGTGTCGGATCTGACCGAGGCGCCATCACCGGGGCCGCCTCCAGCTGCTGCACGTAAGCCGTCGGAAAATCGTAGCGCTCCGCCGCCGATAACAAGAATCCGAGATAGCCCGCGGCGGGCGCGACCAGCTGCGTCGACCGGTGTTCAGCTTCTACTCGGTACACCCAAGCGTAGCACACGAACCCGGGGGCCCTCCAGCCACTCACCGGCAATAGAGTTCGGCGGTACAGCTGGGGGTGGCCTTCTTTTAGGTCGAAAGCCCGCAGGGCGATCTCGTCAACCGACAGAGCGAGGCCATACACCGAGGCGCCCACTTCCGGCTGTACATCGGCCGCACCGCTGCGCCGGGTCCGAGAGTAAAAATGCCACACCAGGCGATGGTCCGACAGTACGACCGGGACAGCGCGGGCTCGGTGCCCTGGGGCTATCGCGCTCAACCGATGCCATCGGGCCAGATCGCTTAGGTCTAAGTTAGATCCGTAGACGAAGACCCAGGCGAGCGACATGCATCATAGGCTACCATCTCGCGGGTGAAACTCGTGCTGCTTCAGCCTCAGCTCAACACTCGAGCCGACAATAGCAACAACGAACACATCGCGACTCTGACGCAAGATCTAAGCCTCGCCCCGGAGGACATCGTGCTGCTGCCCGAGCACCACGACCATCGACCGAGTCGCGAGGACTACCGAAACAGTACTCGCGATCTGAGCCAGCGTTTGGGGGCTCACGTAGTCGGTGGCTCACACCACGACCACTCCTCGAAAAAAACCGTCAACTCGGGCGTGGTGACCGCTCCGTCCGGCGATGTGCTGGCGATCTACGAAAAGCTCCGGCCCTACGCCGCCGAGCGCGAGCGCGTCCAAGCCAGAAGCCAGTTCGGAGAGATTTGTATCGGCGGTGTCAACGTCATGATCGTCATCTGCGCCGATTTCTGGTTCTCCGACCTCTTCCTACGCTCCCAGCACACTCCCGACCTGATATTGGTACCGGCCTTGAGCGTTACCCGGAAACCCACTCCCCAGTACTCCCGACAGCTCTGGCAACACATGGCGGTCGCCCGCGTTTACGAATTCGGCGCCTATGTCGGCATCAGCGACTGGGGGCACCCGTCAGAACTCGGAGCCAGCTCCACCAGTGGTGTCGCTGGCTTCGCCGACCCCACTACCAACGCCCCGGACCATCTGTTTCAGCCGCTGGGGGACGCCGCCGTTCAAATATTTGAGCTGGATATGGAATAGCTGAAAAATTTTCGGGCCGACCGAGTGACGTGGGGTTTTTTCTGGCGAGAAAACTCGCCCTGAAGCGGCTAGGCCGAGCTCACGGAGCCTGAGAGATCCCCGGACGCAGAATCGCGCCCAACGCCGGGCTGACCTCCGGAAAGCGCCACTCAAAGTTCGCCCGCAGAAATCGCTTCGGCAGCGCGCATTGGCCCGTTAGAATCGGAAAGGCGCTCTCGCCAAATCGCAGCTTCAGTGCCCACTCCGGAACGCGAAAAGCACAGGGGCGCTTCAGCGCGCGAGCGATCTCGGCAGACAAGACTTCGTTGTTGACGGGGCGCGGCGCCGTAAAATTCATGGGCCCTGCCAGGGAGCTGTTGCACAGACACTCAGCGAATTGCCGGACCACGTCATCTAGGTGAACCCACGAGACCATCTGCTGCCCGTCTCCCAGCGACCCTCCGATACCCAACCGGAAAGGCAATGCCATCGTGCTAAGCGCACCACCACCGGAGCCCAGCACAATACCCAGTCGGGCGTTCACCACCCGCACCCCCAAGGCCGATGCGGGCGCCGTAGCCCGCTCCCAGGCCACGCATAGCTCGGCGAGAAAGTCCGTCCCGGGTGCTTCCTCCTCTCCCAGCTCGTCTGCCGCCGATCGTGCGCCATAGTAGCCAACGCCGCTCGCACAGATCATCACTTGGACGCGGCTCTGAGTAGCAGCCATGGCAGAAAGCAGCGCTTCCACCCCGCCGACACGACTTTGGGTAATTCGCTCGCGACTGACCGCGGTCCAGCGACGGCCCACCACCTGTTCCCCGGCTAGGTGAATGATGGCATCTAAGTCAGACGTAGCGTCGTACCAGCCCCTATCCTCAGGCTCAGTGCTCCAGCGAACCAACTCGACGGCATCCGGAAGAGGGACACGCCGATCTGGGTTTCGGCTAAATATACGAACCCCGTGGCCCAGCTGGGTCAGATGCTCTGTCAGGGCGCGGCCGATGAAGCCCGTACCACCCGTGATCCCAACAATCATCTCGCCAGCGTAGCCGGGTAGGTGGCCCGGGTCACCAGGGGCACAAGCTTTTCCAAGCCGTCACACAATTGTGCGCTCCCGGCCCGTCACGTGATAAGTAGAAGATGAAATGGAGGCGATTTAATGAAGACTGCAAAACTTAGTGGCTTGGTTATGTTGGGGCTTGTGAGCATCGGCTGCGGCTCTCCCGCCGCGCCCTTCGATACTCTGAAGACGGCCAACCTCACGGCGTTTCGCCTCCAAAACTATGAGCCGCCGCCCCCTCCGCCAGTGGTAGCCGGTGCCGCTGCGCCCTCACCCGCTCAGGGCCTGATCCCCGGCTTGCCTCCCGAGATTCAAGCCCTCGCCCAACAAGGCTTGCCCGCGCTGCAGCAACTTCTGCCACCTGGTCTCTTGCCCCCCGGTCTCATTCCGGGAGTGGCGGGTACCGCCGGAACCCCCGCAGCCGCCGCCCCTCCGCCGCAACAGCAGGTGGCACGCTTTCACAACTTCCGCATCTTGGGGCAAACCCAGGTGATGGATTCCGAACTTCGCGAGGAGCTCGGCGAAGTATTCGGGGACGAAGATAATTTCACCTCGAAACACGCTGGTTGCATGTACGCGGAACTGGGGTTGAGCTTCATGGGCCCCGGCGGACAGCCCAACGACTTGCTCATCTCCTTTTCTTGCAACAACGTCTCGGCCCAAGGCTTCATGTGGCCTCACAAGACCACCGGTCTCAAGCCCGAGACCGTGGAAGCCTTAGCGAAACTCGTACCGAAAATCTGGCCTGGCTGAGTGGCCCTCGACAACAGTCCTCGATAACAGCCGCCGCCAAACGGGGCGACCCACCGACCCTGGACCTAGTCCGGGGTCGTGTCGTTTGGCGGCGACCGGCTTGCTGAGGCTTCAGCCCGCGGCGTTGGGGTCCCGAGGAGGACCTTCCGTGGTGTCGCCGCAGTGGGGGCAGAACGCACCGTTGCGATCGTAGCTATCCCCGCAACTGATGCACCGAACCTGCCCCTCTTCACAACTGGCGACGAAACTATCAACGGCTCGCGCCATCGCTGTGGATACCGAGTCCGCCGGCACGACGCTGATTCGCGGATCCGATTCCACGTGTCGCGCCACCGGATTTCGGATGAGCATCTCCGGCTCGCTGGTGCTGCCAGGCGCTTCAGCGGATCTTGCGCTTTCTGCCGCGCGCCGGACCGAAACGTCCGGTATTGTAAGAGGCGGGCGACGAATCGCCGACTGGCTGCCACCGCTGGATATGGAAATTTCCGGCATGGAGCTCATCACTGGCCGATGTGCCACTACGGATCGCTTGGCTCGAAGCGGCCGCTCAGTGCTGGCTTTTACGTCGATCACCAACGCCGCAATGTTGTCGCGACCTCCCGATTCGTTGGCAGCGTCGATTAGATCTCGTACAGTCGCCTGGGGCGGACGCCCTGCGCTGAGTATCTTGAACAGCTCCTTCTCGTTCAACTCGTTGCTGAGGCCATCACTACAAAGCATGTAGCGATCCCCCGGCGCCAACTGCAGAGTTTGAAGCGAGACTCGAACCGTCTTGGCCATGCCGAGCGCGCGGGTGACTGCCTTGCGCGGTAATTTGGCGATCACCTCGTCCGGCAGTTCTGGACGCAGCTCCATTACGTCATTGAGAACCGAATGGTCCTGGCTCATCTGATCGACGAAACCACCCCGAAGCCGGTAACAGCGACTGTCGCCCACATAACCCAAGTGCAAACGCTTGGAGTCCAAGGACGCCAACATCGCCACTATGGTCGTGCCCATTCCACGGTACTTGTCCGCGACTTGAGCTGCTTCCACGACTTCTAGATTCGCCTGTTGGACGGCGCACACGAGTCGGCGTGCACCCGTCCACAAGCCAAATTGATCCTGGTCTGGAGACTCGCGGAACGCGTCCTCTGTGTCATCGAGGTACTTGGCGACGGTGGCGGTCGCCAACGCGCTCGCGACATTGCCAGCGTTGTGCCCGCCAGCGCCGTCGGCGATTAGGAACAATCCAAGATCTTCTCGAATCAGAACGCAGTCTTCGTTCTTGGAGCGCCGCAGGCCCTTATCCGTGGCCCCGCCGGATACCAACGCTAGGAATGTCTGGGAGGAGGGGGACGGCACTGCCCGAAGCCTAGCACGGGCGCAGCCCCGCTTTGGATGGCGCATTTGACAGGTTTTCCACTCCCTTCAGTCGGTCGTCGGCGCGACGAAGCTGCGGCTGAGCGCAGGGCGAATTGCGTGAGGGGTCCCGGAGAGCAATGCTTAATTGAGGAAGGCTTCACCGAGGAAGCCTCGAAATGAGCGACAGCGTGACCCCTTGCTGACATTAGCCGACATTCAGGCGGCCCGAAGCCGGACCCAGGCCCACATCCCGGCCTCGGCTTGTCGACCCGCCCGCATGCGTCACGGCTCAGGGCGTGTGCTACTCAAGCTCGAAAATTTGCACCACACGGGATCCTTCAAGGAACGCGGGGCTCTCAACCGATTGTTGCAACTAACGCCCGAAGAGAGAGCGAAAGGGGTCATCACGGCGTCCGCAGGCAACCACGCCCAAGGCCTCGCCTTTCACGCCGAGCGCCTCGATATCGCGACGACCGTCGTCATGCCGACCCAAACCCCGCTGATAAAGGTGAGCCGTACGGAGGAGCACGGCGCCACCATCGTGCTCCATGGGCGTGACTACGATTCGGCCCATGCCCACGCCCGCGAGCTTGCGAAGCGGCAAGACAGCTGTTTCGTTCATGGCTACGACGACCTGGCAGTGATGGCCGGACAAGGTGTGATCGGCTTGGAGCTCGCCGAACAGTGCCCCGATCTTTCCACGGTAGTCGTGCCCGTGGGCGGCGGCGGACTGCTCGCCGGGATCGTCGTGGCGCTGCGCGCGCTTCGACCCGAGGTACGCGTCATTGGCGTCGAAAGTGCCCAGCTCAACTCGATGGCGCAGGCCCTGCAGCGCGGGGGCCCCTGGAAGCTCCCTCATGCCAACACATTGGCGGATGGCATCGCCGTCCGCCAAGCGGGCAAGCTCTGTCACCAGCTCTGCATCGAACACAATGCCGAGCTCTGCGCTGTCGACGACGACGCCATCGCGCGCGCCACTCTGCATCTGCTCGAAGTCGAAAAAGTCGTGGCCGAGGGGGCCGGTGCCACTGCGCTGGCAGCGCTCCAGACAGGACTGATCCCCGAATCTGACGGCGACACCGCACTGATCGTGTCGGGGGGAAATATCGACGTCACGTTACTATCCCGGATCATCAACCGCGGACTGGTGCAAAGCGGTCGCCTGTGCCGCGTCTGCCTCAACGTGGTCGATCGGCCCGGGGCGCTCGCTGGCCCGCTCGCCCTTCTCGGCGAGCTGCGCGCCAACGTGTTGGAGGTGCAACATCAACGCGCCTTCAGCCCGACCCCGATGGGCACAGTGGAAGTGCGCATTGTGCTCGAGACTCGCGGGGCCCGTCACATCGACGAACTGTTGACGGTCCTTTCCGAGGGTGGCTATCCGGCGAAACTTGAGTCGCCACCCGAGAGCTGAACGCTCCGAGCTGCCGCGGTGTCGCGCAGCGACCAATAGAATTCGTCCATGCGCTCGACCAATTTTCCGGGGCGCTCAATCAAGCCAAAGTGGCTAGCGCCCTTGAGAATGTGCAATTCCCCATTGGGGAGTTTGTTCACCATCTTCTGGGACAGCTCCGGCGGGGTGAGAACGTCCATCTCTCCCCCGATGACCAGCGTGGGAGTCTGTAGTCGCGGCAAGATGTCATCCACGTCGTGCTCCCCCATGGATCGCAACATCGCGCTGTAGACACGCAGGTCGTTGTCCAACCAATGAGCCAGTAACTGACGAAACGCCGCCAGTTCGATATCTTCAGAAGTCATCCCGAGACGTCGCAGGAGCTTCGATGCGATTGCGAGAAAGTCCGGATCCGACAACAAGCCTCCGAGGGAGCCTACCTTGGTGTTCCCCCGCATGGCCGCACGCAACACTGGGCGCAGCATACGCCCGGGCAATCGGGAGCCATACACCGAGTCTAAGGTTTGACCGGGCGCCCCGTTGAGCGCCACGAAGGAGGCCGCCAAATCTGTGTGACGTCGGTGAAATTCCATCACTACCTGGACGCCCATACTCCAAGCGACCAAGTGCGGATCCTCGATCTCCTCAAGAGCCAGAATGGTCGCCAAGTCTTCGGCGTGGTGCGACATTCGGTAGCTTTTGATTTTCGGAGCCGGGCCGGAGCCGTGCAGGCCGCGATAATCCCAGGTCACGATGCGGTAGCGTCCGAGATAGTGGTTGACGAGATTTCTCCAGATCTCCACATCTCCGCCGATACCGTTGGCGAGCACCATCGTCGGCAAGTCGCGGTCGCCTACGGAGTACAGCGCGAGGCGAGTGCCATCGAAACTGTTAATGCTTTTCCGTTCGTACTTGAGGGGCGCCACGCCGACGGAGAGTAACAAATACTTCGTGGTCGGGCGAATCCTGCGCAGTGTGGCGAACCCAGGCCCGACATTGGCTCAGGTCGTGTAGGCAGCGCCGTGTCGGCAGCGCCAAAGCTTTCGACGTTGCAATGAGCGGCTGTGGAGTCGCCGCAAGAGCGCGCGATGATTGACACACCGTAATGGGGCGCGACTACGACTCCGCTATTGACTCGCGCCAACCCGGAACGGCCAGGCCTTGAGGGACACGCAGTGCCCCAATCCGGTCAGCAAAATAATTCGCCAAAAGGAACGCTGTCACCGCAACCTGACAGACAGCCTGGACAGCAGGGTCACTCGCGGCGGCGAATTGTCGACTCTGCTTCGCGCCCCGGAGAACTCAGAACCGGACCCAACAACCCGAGGGTCGCCGCTGTGCTCTTAGCCAGCCAGGATTTTCATCAACTTTGAGCGCTGATACGCGCCGTCGCCGAAGAGGAACTGATTGTGTTTGTTGCGCTTGAAGAAGAAGTGCACATCACACTCCCAAGTAAAGCCAATGCCTCCGTGAAGCTGCACACTGCGATCGGAGCAGAAAGCGGCCGTGTCACTGGCTTGGGCTTTCGCCATTCGCGCGAAACGCTCGGCATTCTCCGGTTTGTTGTCGATAGCCGAAGCCGCCGCGTAGACCAGGCTCTTGGCCTTATCAATTTCCAACATCATGTTCACGATGGGATGTTTCACGGCCTGGAAGAAACCCAATGGGTGATTGAACTGCTCGCGAGTCTTTGCGTACTCCGTCGTCGTCTGAAGTTGCCACTCTGATGCGCCCACCATATCGGCTGCCACTACGGTCAGAAGAGCCGGCAATGCTTTCTCCAGCACCTGCGTGCCGTCTGCCGGTGCTGCGATGACCGCGCTCGCCGGCAGCTCAACACCATCCAATTCGAGCGTCGCCTGATCGCGGGTCCTATCGACAATCTGGTCGAGCGTGACCTTCAGTCCTTTGGCATCGGCTGGTACGGCGTACAGACCCAGCCCCGCTGCGCTCCGCCCAGCGACGAGAAATAGCTCGGCTTTGCCGCCATCTTGGACGTATCGGGAAAAACCGCTCAGCACGACAGAGCCGCCGGACGCGGCTACCTCGATGGTAGCTGAATCGATGTCCCACGCCCCTTCGTTACCGGTCACCGCGAGTGCCACACGTTTGCCCTCAGCGATCTCGCCCAAGAGCTCATTTCGGTTTTCGCCACTCGCCTCTCGAACCACCAAGGTGGTGAGCAGGCTAGCGATCAACGGAGACGGAAAGGCATGACCGCCGACTACCTCAGCTAAGGCGGCAACTGTCGCCATGTTCATGCCAACGCCACCGGCCTCCTCGGGGATCGCGAGGGCCGTCCATCCCAGTTCCACGATCTGTTCCCAGGCAGGCGCATCGTACAGACTCTCCGGAGATTTCTCCGGGTCGGGATCCCCGCCGACGAGTTTACGTAGCTTTTCAATGCTGCCGTGTTCGCCAATGAACTTGCGGGCACTATCGCGCACCATCTTCTCGTCTTCACCAAATCCGAAATCTTTGGGCTGTGCCATTTTATAGTCCTTAAGCTTCTCAGTTATTTGGATTTGGCCATGCCGAGCACCCGCTCGCCGAGGATATTTCGCTGCACTTCGCTGGTGCCGGCGGCAATGGTGTTGCCGTAGGAGTTCAGGAACGTGAGCGGCCAGGTACCGGAGTCCGGTGCCATCGGGTCCGCGATGTACAAGGACGACGCTTGCCCCTCAATCTCGAGAGCTACCGTCGCCGCCAGTTGTGCGAGTTCCGTAAAACTGACTTTGCCCTGAAGCGGAATACGCATCGGGTCGTCCGTCAGGCCCGGCACCTTGGCTCGCCTTTGATTTTGAGCCAATCCTTCTTCCCACACCGCCACCAGGGCAATTCGATCGCGAATGAACGGGTCGTCTATCGCCGGTTTCCCGTTGCGCCGACACTTCTTGGCCAGCTCAAGCAGCCGCTGAGTTCGGGTCGCCCCCCGCGCCGACATACCGGTATTGGGGCCCACCAGGGTTCCGGCACCGCGCTCATGGGTCAGTGTGGTCATGGCCACAGTCCAACCCTTGCCGACGTCATCCAAGCGGTACGAGTCCGGAACTTCCAAGTCTTCGAAGATCACCTCATTGAAGCCGGTCTCACCGGTGATCTTGATCAGCGGGCGAATTGTCACCCCTTTGGTATCTTGAACCGGCAGCACGAAGAAGCTCAGCCCCTTGTACTTGTCATGGTTGGACGTCCTCACCAAGGCAATCATCCACCCGGCGTAGTGGGCGAGACTGGTCCACACCTTGTGGCCATTGACGATCCACTTATCGCCCTTCTTGACGACGCTCGTATTGCAGCTCGCTAAATCTGAGCCTGCGCCCGGCTCCGAAAAGCCCTGACACCAAATCATTTCCCCCGAGAGGATTTGGGGAATGAAACGCCGCTTCAGCTCTTCGCTGGCATGGTGGAAAATCGTCGGCGCACACATGCCCAGACCGATGACGTTAATGAAATAGGGAACGTCACCCGCCGCCAATTCTTGATTGGCGATGGTCTGCATGCCGCTTTTGCCGCCACCGCCGTATTCTGTGGGATAGTCGACGCCGATCAGGCCGCCGTCGTAGGCCTTCTTTTGCCACGTCTGCAGATACTCCTTCACCCCCTCGTCCATCACTTCGATGGCCTGCAGCGGGAGCCGAAAATCGGGTTCTTCTGGACGATTTTCTTCAATCCATTTTCGGCAGTACGCGCGGTACTCAGCCTGTTCCGGGGTATCTTTTTTCGCAGCCTGGCTCATGATCAGAGCTTGTAACCAGAACCGACCCCGAACGGTACCGCGAAGCGAAACAGCGCTCGAAAGGGACATTCAACGCGGTTTTGTCCCGAAGCGAACTCACCTAATATTCGGCGAATTACTCACCGATGGCATCCTTGCTCGAATGCTTACTTTCACTGAGTGGTCCTCTGTAGTTGCTCCGGGCCGTGTCCAGCGCGTGCTGACGCCGTACCAACCAAGCTGCTCGGCATCCCTACCCGCCGTATCAGAGTGACACGCGTTGCTCACCACACCTCCGGTTTCAGGGCAAAAACAACCCAATGAGCACACTTGCGCCCGCCTCGAACTAAGCAATGTCCCCCATTGGCCGTTACTTGAAGCGTGACAGAACCGGGCCTACCCGACTCCGAAGCTGCCAGGCCGCCTCCTGGTCGCCACCCGGTCTCCATCAGTACCAAGCTGGCGGCGGGCGTTCTGGTTCTCGTTTCGTCCCTCTGCTTCGTGCTCTACCTGGGCGTCAGTCGTTACGAAGAACGACGAATCCTCGCGGCGAAAGTACAGAGCGCCGAGTCCGTCAGCCAACTGTTTGTGATCAGCGTGAGCGCCGCGGTCGACTTCGACTCCGACGACGCGGTCAAAGACGCCATCAAGGCGCTCACGAAAAGCAACGTGATCCGCTACGTGGGTGTTTGGCGGGTGCAAGACAAAAAGATTGAACGGCTGATGTACGAGCACAGCGCAGCAGGCGTGACGCGTAGCGCCACGGCGCCGACGCACAAGAGCATGCTCACCGAAGCCGATGGCATCGTTGGACGAATCCCCATATTGGCGGAGGACCAAGAGGTAGCCGGCAGCCCGGCGGTTCTCGGACACGCAGTCATCGATTTTTCTCTCGCAGCCGAGAATCAGCAACTCGGCGAAATGCGCCGGAACGCTCGCTGGACGTCCTTGGGGGTTTCCCTCACCATTGGACTGATGCTGATGCTGATGGCGCAGCGCATGGTGATACGCCCCATCTTCAGCTTGCGCCGGGAGGTAAGCGATTTCGAACGCTCCCGCAGCATTGACGATTCCAAGGTACCGGGCGACGAATTGGGCGAGCTGGCCCTAGGTTTCCGTGAACTGTGTTCCACCGTACTGAGCCGCGAAGAGGAAGTGGCCCGAGCCGTCGACCGGATGCAGCTGGTGCTCGATAACGTCGGGCAAGGCTTCCTGGTACTCGACGCAGCCGGCAAAATTGCGCCCGGCATCTCCCAGGCAACAGTCGATTGGTTCGGTACCCCCGAAGACGGCGACGCGATTTGGAAATACATGGCCCGCATCGACAGCGAAGCGGGTACCTGGCTGGAGTTCGGGTGGGAAGAGATCGTCGCCGATTGCCTTCCGCTGGAAGTCTCAGTCGGGCAGCTTCCGAAGCGTGCCAAGCGGGGGCAACAGGTATTCGAGCTCGCCTATCGCCCGCTGACAGACAGCGCCGGCAAGCTCGAGCAACTGATCGTCGTGGTATCCGATATCACCTTGTTGCTCGAAACCGAACGGCAGGAACGAGCCCAGCGAGAGCTCACGTCGGCACTGCACAAGCTCACACGAGACCGCGCCGGATTCCGGGACTTTTTGGAAGATACCGAGGTCACCCTAGCGACCATCGCTCAAGCCAACGGGCGCGACGGCAGCTTGCTGGCTCTCAGCCTCCATTCCCTAAAAGGAACCTGTGGCTTGCTCGGCGTCGAGTCAGTCAGCCTGGTCGCTCATGAACTCGAAGAGCGAATGACGAACGCCAACGGACAGCTGAGCCCCGACGATATCTTCGAACTCGAATCATCGTGGAAGGCGTTTCGCGAGCGCTTCGCGCAGTATATGCCAGGCGGAGACGTCGACGCGTTGGCGGTCACCCGCCACGAGTACGACACGCTGCAACTGGCTATCGCCAGCCGCACATCCCACGAGGAGCTACTCAAACAAACAACGATGTGGAGTTGGGACTCGGTTCAGGATCCCTTCAGCCGCTTGGGTGAGCACGCTCGAGAACTGGCCGCACATTTGGGTAAGGAGCCCGTGGACGTATTGGTTCACTACGACGATATCCGCACGCCGCCGGGCGCTTGGGGTGACTTCTGGCATGTGATTATTCACGCGGTGCGCAATGCAGTGGACCACGGTTTGGAAACGCGGGAGCAACGACTCACAGCCGGCAAGGATGAAACCGCTATTGTGGAGTTGTCCCTCACTCGAGTCGGCGACCACGTTGTGATGTGTCTGCGAGACAACGGACGCGGTGTCGATTGGGATCGGGTCCGCGAACTAGCAAGCAAGCGAAACCTACGGGCGCGTACCCGCAAAAACCTCATCGATGCACTGTTCAGCGAGGGTTTTTCGACAGCCCGTGCCGTCACTACAGTTTCGGGGAGGGGCGTCGGAATGGCCGCCCTGAAACGTTGTGTCGACCACATGGGAGGAGCTCTGGAGATAGAGTCCGAGCCCGGCAAAGGTACCCAAATTGTCGCGCGCTTCTCGGCCTCTCGTCTCATCGGTCCCCAGCCGACGTCGCAGTTCCCGTTGTCTCCCCCTCATAAAGAGGCCATCTGAGCGCTTCGTCAACCTGCGAAACGCGCTAGATACAGTCGGAGCTACGAAAGCGCACGATTGTCCTTCGCTACGCGCCCGGCCTGAGTAATATCCCGCCGATGAGCGAACCTGCCCTTGTGCCAATCCCCATGGAAGATCTAGTCAGCCTCTGCAAACGGCGAGGCTTCATCTTTCCCGCGAGTGAAATCTACGGCGGCATCAATGGCTTTTGGGACTATGGTCCCCTCGGCATCGAGCTCAAGAACAACATCCGAGACGCTTGGTGGAACGACATGGTCCGTTGTCCCCCCATCGGCCCTGACGGAGAGCCATTGAGCATCGTCGGGCTCGATAGTTCCATCATCCAGAATCCCCGCGTGTGGGAAGCTTCAGGACATGTCGCTGGCTTCAACGATCCGATGGTGGATTGCCGCGAATCCCGAGCACGCTACCGCTACGACCACTTGTACGTGCTCCAGCACAAGACAAAAAGCGAACTCCCGCTGTTCGCTTTTCTTGAGGGCGATCCTGACTATGTCGCCAAGAAACTGAAGAAGCAGGGCCGCGGAGCCAAGCTGGAAGAGTTCGACACCCTCGCCCTGGCCGATGTCGACGACTCACTCCGACCTCGGGTGATTGGCCCCGACGCCAAAGAACCGGGAACGCTCACCGAACCTCGTCAGTTCAACCTGATGTTCAAAACCTACGTGGGAGCGATTCAAGACGAGGACTCAGCCGCGTTCCTTCGCCCGGAAACCGCCCAGGGGATTTTCCTCAACTACAAAAACGTGCTCGACACATCCCGCGTCAAGATCCCGTTCGGGATCGCTCAGATCGGCAAAGCCTTCCGCAACGAGGTCACCCCGCGAAACTACATCTTTCGCTCGCGCGAGTTCGAACAGATGGAGATGGAGTGGTTCTGCGCGCCCGAGGACGCCCGGAAGTGGTACGAATTCTGGTGTAACGCACGCAAAGAGTGGTGGAAGAGTATTGGGCTCACGGAGGGTAATCTTAAGATGCGCTCCCACGACCAAGACGAACTCGCTCACTACGCCAAAGAAGGTGCTGGGACCTTCGACATCGAGTACCGTTTCCCGTTCACCGCCCCCGGCTACGGCGAGCTCGAAGGTGTCGCCCATCGTGGGAACTTCGATCTCACCCAGCACCAGACCCACTCGAAGACCAAACTTGAGTACTTTGAGCCCGAAACGAAAGCACGCTTCGTGCCTCATGTGATTGAGCCCGCAGCCGGTCTGAGCCGCGGCGTTCTCGCTATCTTGTCAGAAGCCTTTACTCCGGACAGCGATCGCCCGAGCGGCGTGTACATGAAGTTTCACCCTCGGATTGCTCCGATCAAGGCGGCGATTTTTCCGCTGGTCAAGAAGGACGGAATGCCGGAAACGGCCCAGAAGCTGTACATGGATCTCCGAAAGAAATTTCCGACCCAATTCGATGTCAAACAGACCATCGGTAAGCGCTACGCCCGGATGGACGAAGCCGGCACGCCCTTTTGCTTCGCCATCGACGACGTCACCATGAAAGACCAGACCGTCACGGTGCGACACCGGGACACCCCGAGGGTCGACGTGCCCGAGAGGATCAGCCTCGACAAAGTGGCACGCTACGTCACCGACCACATCAGTTGAAGTAGGCTCTCCCTCAGCGCCGCCCCGCCAATCTCGCCTGCGTGGGCGCGAGGCAATTGCATGAAAATCGTAGGGAAAGAGCCCGGGTGTGCGGAAGCGCTTTCTTTCACCCGTGTTTGTCCGTAGATCGGTGCCCATGAAAGCAATGAGTTTCAAGGGCCAGTCGATCCTAGTCACGGGCGCCTCTTCGGGGCTTGGCAAAGAAATCGCCACATGTCTGGCTCGAGACCACGGCGCGAATCTCGTCATCTCCGCCCGCCGGGAAGATCGACTCCAGGAGCTGGCTGACGAGCTCGCCAAGAAGTTTTCTGTAACCGTCGAGGTGTGTG
Organism: Polyangiaceae bacterium; assembly: GCA_013214025.1. Taxonomy (GTDB): domain Bacteria; phylum Myxococcota_A; class Polyangia; order Polyangiales; family Polyangiaceae; genus JABSRN01. The sequence continues at coordinate 213,778 of JABSRN010000003.1, read as the reverse complement.
CAGCCGATCTTGGGCTCGAGACGGACGTCGACAAATTGTTCGAATTCTGCACCCAGGACCGGACGCTGTACGGAGCAATCCTAAACGCTGGCATTACCCACTTCGGGAAATGGGACGAGCTCGACTTCGAGAGCTTTCGGAAGATGCAGGCCGTGAACAACACCTGCGTCGTCAAACTAGCCAGCGCTCTACTGCCCTATTTCGAGGAGCGGGCAGTGGGCGGCGGCCTCATGTTCGTCGCCAGTCAAGCCGGCGTCACCCCGGTTCCCTATCAAACGTTTTATTCCGCAACGAAAGCCTTCTTGGTCCATCTCGGCGCTGGTCTTCACTACGAAATGAAGCCGCGCGGCGTCTCTGTGACGACCTTTGTTCCCGGCGGCATCGACACTGAAATGACGGAGGGCGCGCGTTTTAACGATTTGCGGTCCTTCCTTATGCCTGTCGGCCCTTGCGCGCGCGAGGCCGTCAACGCATTCCGCACTCGCAAATACATGCACTCTCCTGGCCTGATGTACAAAGTGGGCGGAGTCCTTTCGAAATTATTGCCTGGGCAGCTCGTGGTGAGCACTGTAGCCGCGCAGTACAAACGTTCGCTCGAATCAAATCGCTAGCAGCGCATCCCGGCTCCCGGGGTCAACACGACCGCTGCAGTGACGCGCCTAGGCCTTGGATGGCGGATGACTGCTTCGCAGCGAACCGAGCTTATCTCGATATTTCGCCTGGAGACGATTGTAATCGTCCTGGGTGAGCGCAAGTGCGTTCGCCGTGCGGCGTAGATACGTCACTTCGTCGAAGCTGATGGTCCCATCAGCCGCTGCCACCTCGACCAACATTTCCAGGATATGAAATCGCAAATCGCGATCCGCTAGGTCCACCAAACAACGGGTGTAGCGAGAACCTTGAATCGTGTGGATCTCGCGGATGTGTTTCCGTAAAACGGAGAGTACAGCGTCGACACCGATGGATGTCAGACCTTGCATGGAGCCAAGGAGTTCTCGAATTTTCGACTCTTCGTCGTAATCGCCGTCGGCATAGGCAACCGATGCCAACAATCCCGCAATCGCCGTACAGATGGACACCGTACCGGCGTCCGCGGCTGGCATGTGTTCCGCGAGGCGGGATTCAAGAAGGGCGGCACCCTCCAGCTCTACCTCTGAATCTTTCCGGAAGAACATCCCATGCAATCTGTAGTAAAGCCCGCCCCCAGAGGCAAGCCTACCGCAAAAAGGCTCTACATACGTATCAGAACAGTCTCAAAAGCGGGGCACTGGCACCCCGAGCCCGCCCGTCAAACGCCATGCATTTGCCGCCTGCTGAATCACCGGCACGCGCAGCTGAGGAGGAGGATGGGAACGCTCAAACGACAAAAGCAAATCCGCAGCAGACGTTCGGCGCAATGAAGAGAAGAATCGCATGGTCAGCAGTCCCCCCTTCTCCGTCAATGGGGCGGTCGCTCTCGCCCGACCCGCTCGCAGTATATTATTGGTGCCCGCCACGTCCGCCGCGAGCTCGTTGGGCTGGTTGAATAGCGGAACCCGGTTGGAGAGCGCACGAGCTACGGCGCCTGCGGGCAAGCCCCCTGCCCGCGCGGTGCAAGGCAAATGTCCCAAATAGTGATGACCGAGTTCGTGCGCCAACACGAAGGCGACCTGCTCTTCATATAGTTGATGATGGCGCGCGACCCTTCGGGGGTCAGTACGTTGATTGGCTGGGTAGAACCCGGGAGGAGAGTGGGGGATCGGTCGGCCCGCTCGCATCGCTCCCCCGACCATGCCGATGTACTCGTCCACTTTCACAGTGCCGAACAATTCATCGTTGGCCGAAGCTTGAGCCAGCTCGGCACTGATGATCAACAGACCGTCACTTACCGCCATCAAGGCGCTGCCGTCCATACATGCCGCGAAGGCGTTGACCTCGCTCGGCGCGGGATCCATGACCAAGGGGATGCCCGTAACCCGACTCCGGGCGCCGGGCTCCAGCGCAGCAATTAGTTCCACGAGCAAGGCTTGGGCGCGACCCCGAAGCCACGTGGCGTCCATGTTCAAAATCGGGTCGGCCTGGAGCGGCGGCGCCCGTCCAACAGCTGGCGCAGGCCCGGGTCGCCCACTCTGCGCTCCGGTCTGCGGAGACGGTCCGCCAGAATTAGGCTGGGCGCCATAGGTCGGCTGAGGGCCGTGGGGGGGAGCAGCTCCAGGCGGGGGGTATCCCGCGGACTGCTGCTGGCGCGCCGGGCCATATTGAGGCTGCTGGCGCGCCGGGCTGGCGCACGCGACAACACAACAAGTGACAAGAATCCACGCAGGGTTCCGTCTCCACTTCGCACAGGCCTCGGGCCCAGTCGCACTCATTACAGGCAGCCTAGTCGAATCCGTAGAGCATCGCCCAATCGAAACTGTTTCTCGGGCGCCGCGGTCTATTCCCAGCCCAACTCCCCCAATTCCGCGAGCCCGCGGCTCGGCATCCTCCGCGTCTTAGGGTCTCCCGCCCCCACGAGCCGTAAATCCCTTGCCGGGCCGCTCGACACCAGAAGTGTCTGGGCGCTAACATTCACCGGGAACGATGCAGATCAATCTGGAAGCCCGGGAGCTAACGCTCAAGATCGTCTACTACGGCCCCGCCTTGAGCGGAAAAACGAGCAATATTTCCGCTCTCAACCGAGCCAGTAACGACGATAGTGCAGGCCGATTGATCACGCTGGAAACGAAGGACGACCGCACACTGCTCTACGATCTGCTTCCGCTGACGTACAAGGACACCGGCAATTTCACTGTCCGTGTGAAAGTCTTCACCGTTCCCGGGCAGGTGTTGCACGCGTCAACCAGAAAATTGCTGCTCCAAGGAGCCGATGGCTTGGTGTTTGTCGCGGACTCCCAGGTTCGAGAGACGCAACACAATGCTGACGCGTTCTTAGAACTCAGAGAGTTCCTAAAATCCAACGGATTGAATCTCAGCGAGATGCCGCTTGTGATCCAGTTCAACAAGCGAGATCTTCCGGAGATCCGATCGGATTCCGAAATTCATCAGACTTCCTCTCACGGGCAAGAACCCGTATTCATGAGCACCGCGAACAATGGTGCGGGCGTCGTCGAGACGTTCTTGGGCTGTCTCTATTTGACCATGGGGGCCATTGAGAAAACCCACGGGCTCAAGGAGAAATTCGGTCTGGATCGCGTGCGATTTGTCGAAGACACAGCACGACGACTCGGAATGGCCCGTCCATTAGCGCAGATATTCGACGAGTGCGTCAGCGGGGCCTTCAACACGCTGACCCCAGGCGACTTGGAACGCTGATGTCCGTTTCGGGCAACGTCGTTGCGCAGGCGAGAAGCCGAATAGGAACCACTCTCGGAGAAAAATGGCGCCTGGATCGGCTGATCGGCGTCGGAGGCATGGCCAGCGTCTACGCTGCGACCCACCGCAATAAGCGAATCGCTGCCGTCAAGTTGCTCCACCAAGAGCTATCCGTAGTGCAGAGCACTCGCACGCGATTCTTGCGTGAGGGATACGTCGCCAACAGCGTCGACCACCCTGGCGCCATCGCCGTTGACGATGACGAGGTCACCTCAGACGGGCTCGCCTATTTGGTCATGGAGCTGCTGGACGGTGAGTCCCTCGCCCAACGCCAAGACCGCAAAGGCGGAAAGCTCCCGGTCTCCGAAGTCATCTGGGTCGCCGATCGCGTTCTGGACGTATTGTCGACGGCCCACAAACAAGAAATCTTACATCGAGACATCAAACCAGAGAACTTATTCCTAACCAAAGGCGGGATGATCCCGAGTGTCTTGCTCGGAGGACTGGTGTTTCCCGAGGGTCCCCGAATGCTCAAGGTGCTGGATTTCGGAGTGGCCCGCATCCGCGACTTGGCGGATCAAACTGGCGGCACCGAGAGCGGTTCGCTTCTCGGCACGCCAGCCTTCATGCCCCCGGAACAGGCACGCGCTCGAAGTGCTGAAATCGATGAACGGACGGATCTCTGGGCCGTAGGCGCGACGATGTTTCATCTGCTGACAGGGCGCCACGTCCATATCGCTGAAACGGCCAACGAGGTTCTCGGGCTGGCCATGTACAAGTCGGCCCCAAGAATACGCGATATCGACGACTCGGTGCCCTTCGCCCTTGCACGAATCATCGATCGGGCTCTGGCGTATGAACGGGCTGACCGATGGCCCAGTGCCGAAAGCATGCGGGAGGCTATCAGCGAAGTACACGTCTCCGGGGCACTGGCGAGCAACGCCCTCATCACCACTCCCCCACCGAGCTACCGAGGCGTGATCTCCTCGCTGCCGGCGGCTCCACCCAGATCGGCCCCACCTCCCCCCAATGAGTCGATGCAACCGATGGGCTCCCAACGGCCCCAAGCCCCGCCGGCTCCGGCTCCGCCAACTGCGACCCTGCCCACAGGGGGTCAACTCACGCCGACGATGAGGGCATCGGCGCCGCCGCCTCAGTTCCGCTCCTACGCGGCAGTGGCGCTAATCCTCCTCGGGACAACCGCAGCCGGCTGGTTCGCCCGGGGTGCCATAGATGCGCCCCATTCCGCGTCCACGTCGATTCAGGCGGCTGAACCGGAGCCGGCTGCTACGCCAGCGCGCCCATCGGCCCGCCCCCCCATCGAGCACTAGATCGTCTGCCCCCCGGTTCAGAACCAAGCGGAGGGACTCGACCGCGTTGGGGGTGGTCGTCAACGTCATCTCAGGCTACTTGCAGCTGCATGAAACCGTCGATCAATGACATCACAACGGATCTGAACAACCCACCGAGCTTCGACGCTATCGCCAAGTCGCGACCCTCGAAGGACTACAGCTACCCCGCTCAGTTCTCGACCAAACAGAGGCGGTACTACGTCGATCTCGACGGCCTCAACTCAGACAAAGCCCCATCGGAAGTGTTACCGATCACCGTTGATCTCGCGCGCATGCAAGAGCGCTGGCAGATCATTGATGTGGACCCGGAGCAAGGTCGATTCGAAGCGGTCGCCATCACTCGGCTCATGCGCTTCCGCGATGACATCGTGGTCGAAGTCCGCGCCACCGAAAACGGCAGCCGAATTGAAATGCGTTCAAAATCTCGCCTCGGAAAAGGGGATCTCGGAGCCAACGCCCAGCGCATCACTGATTTCCTGAGCGCCCTCGCCGCTCGCCTGGCAGGATGAGTCGACCCCGACGCGCCGTCCGCTACTTGTCCCAAAGCAGCCACCCGAGAGTCCGGTGCCCCCGAATAGAGCCAGCGGTTCCGGGCTATTCATCGATGTCGATCAGCTGCATTCCAGGAGCAAGATGGAGTTCTCCTCCGACCATGATCTCGCCGTTCAGGCTAATGCTCGACAATACAGTGTCCCCGTCAAGATCCCCTTGGGCTGACGCCACGAAAAAATCCCCCACAGCCGACACACCAATCGAGGTGTAATGGTATTGAAAATACTGTGGTGACTCTATCGAGAATTTGATGCACTTCCAGCCAGTCCCTTTCCATTCGCTAGGTGCCGACTGATACTTGGCGTTGGATATCGACAACGGGTCAATTGGAACCTTCCGATTGGCCGTTGGACATAGTGTGTTGAGGACTGCGGAGGTCCCATTAGCTGGTAACACGGCAGCCTGCGATAGACGCTCATTACGGTAGGCCGCCGCGGCGGCCATAGCCATTTTGCCAACAGCCATGCGCGCCTCAGTTGTCTTCGCGTTCAATACGTATTTGCGCACTCCGTACACAGCCAAGCTTGCCAATACGCCAATGATCGCGACAACGATCATGAGCTCCACGAGAGTAAACGCACGCTGATGTCGATGCCCTCTCGGCAGAGAAGTGGGGGCTAGGCAGTGATGAGACATTTGGTAAATGCGATTTACCCCTAATGGTATAGCTTTTTGAGCGCGGCCGCACGAAATCCGACGCCCCTCCCTGGTGTCGTCGCTGAAGGGTTCAACTTTGGCGCGACACGATTTTCGGAATGGTGCGTCGTCAGCGCGATTCGCAGGCTGTTTGGTGGTCATGCTCGCGGGCTACGCGGCGCTGGTTGACGCTTCTCCTACAGCATTTTCGTCGAGAGGAGGGTCGTTCTCAGCCCAGCCATCGTGGGGGTAATCCGCGAGCGGCGGCTAAGTTGCGGTGCATGTGGGCACCAGTGAGACATCCGCGGCTAGTTAGCGCGCTCCGCCGACTCCCCCCACGGCTTGGCTGCGAAGGCACCCGGAATGGATGCGCGCAAGTGACCCGCCCGCGACTGACCACGCCGCAGCTGACTCCAAGGGCACCCACTGCCGCCAACGCAGGCGACTTCGCGCGGGAAGCCCGAGCGCAGACCGCGCCGACCAACCTCGAAAAGACAGACCGACCAGCCGATTATCGCATTTCTGCTCACTCGATGCGGTCGTTTGGGCCTGGCGCGGCAGTCACACCAGAATCCGTCTCTGCGCCCTTCTCCCAGCAGCTCGGTCAGTGCATCTTGGTAGCAGGGGATGGTCGAACACACCAGATGGCATATGGCGGGTCGCAGTCAGCTCGATTTGAGGCGGTGGACTCTTCGCCTAGCCACCATCAGCCTCTTGAGCCTTTGCGCGTGTGAGCCAACCGAGCAGCCCCCAAACGCCCCGGAGTCTGTCCCGAGTGCGGTGCCACTCCGCCAGCAGAAGCAATCGCCGGGCGTCGCCTGCGGGGAGGTTGGCTGTCGGCTCTTTCCGTCGAGTATCGAAGCCTTGAGCACCGTACTCGCGTCCAACCCCCGAGTCATCGGAATCGGGGAAGCGCATTCCCTGAAAGGACAATCCGCAATCCCAGCTACGGCCACTCAATTTGCTCGTCGCCTGCTCCCTAAGCTGGCGCCGCGCAGTAGCCATCTCATCCTCGAGCTCATGGCTCCGAACCCCGAGTGCCGAAAAAAGAATCGGGCGGTCCGTAAGGCACAACAACCGATTACTAAGTCTCACTCTTTACGCGCACAGCACGAATACGTCACCCTCGGCAAGGTCGCGAAAAAGCTGGGCATCGAGCCCGAACTGCTGAAACCCAGCTGCCAAGATCTCAACGCCATCGCAAACGGTGGCGAGGGCAGCATGCTCGTGATGCTTAAAACCATCGTCCGACTAACCCGGGAACAAGTGACCGCCCACCGCCACTCGTCCCCGTCCGCACAGCCGTTCACGCAGAAATCGATGATCATCGCGTACGGCGGTGCCATGCACAACGACATAGAGCCCAGAGGTGGGCGAGCTGAGTTCAGCTTCGGTCCCGCCCTGGCGGACGCGACGGACGGCGCGTACGTCGAGCTCGATCTCATCGTGCCAGAGTTCATCAAGTCAACGAGCACTTGGACAGCCTTGCCTTGGTATCAGCACTACGATCCTGAGAAATTTGGGGACCGCGCCGTCTTGTTTCAGCCCTCTCATAACAGCTTCGTTCTGGTGCTACCGCTGGCTGCCAAGCCTCCGGCGCCCGCTCTAAACGCCGGCACTCCGTCGTCGACGCGCCCAGCCAAACCCCCAGCCCACGACCAGAAAGCTAGCGCTCTGGACTGAGAGAACCCACGAACCCAATAATGAGAAGCGTTAGCCGCGGAATTCGACTGCCGTCACGATATGCCCTGCCGAAACACACCAGCTGCCCGTCATGCTGCCGCCAACTTCACCTGCTACCGACTCAGGCATCAGGCAATTAAAACGCCTGGCTCCCCAATCCATTTCCAGATGGACATCGTGAAAGCCGAGGTACTGTCGCGTGATGGGGTACTGACATTTGTAGATGCTCTCCTTGGCGCTGAACATGATGCGCGCTGCCACTCCTGGATCCGGGAGTCTCGCCACCGCCGCCGTCTCTTGTGAATCCAGAACGGCCTTCCACAATTCAGTCTTCAACTCGTCCTCCGGCTCCGCGTCGATCCCGAGGCTCCGAGCTCGAGACATCGGCGCGACCACCACGACGCACAATTCTGGCTTGTGAGTAATGCTTCCGCTGATTCCGGCGGGCCAGATGGGGGCACGCTTAGAATCAGATAGAAGCACAAAGGACGCCACGCCAAGTTCCCGGAGGCCTTGCCGAGCCAGACTCCGGCCCGCCACGAATTCCAGATGCCGCCGAGGATGCACCCCCGCCATGGGCTCCAGCTCCGCGGGCAGAACATCCTCCGCGATCGACCCCGGTACTCCTGCCTTCACCACCACCCCGCGGGAGAATAGGTTCCGAATCGGTTCAATCAGCACAGGCACTCCTGCTATTTACCGCGAGATCTGTCCCACCCCCAAGCCCGAGAGAGCGGGATCTTCACCTAAGGGCCCGCTCGGCCGTTCTGTAGACCTGAGATGCCGAAAATGGTCGCTGAATTGGTGGAGCCTATCCACGAAGTCCCCCCCCTCCCCGCGTCGGCTCGTCGCGTTATGGTCTTGTGCGCAGCTCCCGACTCCACCATCCGCGAGATCGGCGACACCGTAGCCGATGACACAAAGCTCGCGAGCGAGATCATGCGTATTGCGAATAGCGCGATGTACAAACGCTCCCGCGATGTGACTTAACTGCACGACGCCGTCTCGATGTTGGGACTGAGCGCCCTGCATTCCATGGCCCAGGCTTTATCGATGCTGGCCACCTTCACCAGTAAGGAAGAGCGAGCGAGCGAGTACTCTGCACGAACAATTGTTTGAAACTCGCCTCGATTGCCGGCGCAACCACCAAACTTGCCCGCGAATCTCCCGGGGAGTTCTTCGTGGCGGGCCTGCTAGCCGACATTGAAAAAATGGCACTCTTCGCGATCGAGCCCGTGGGCACGGCAACTTGTGGGACCAAGCTGCCGGCGACATTGTAATTCTCGAAAAGCTAGAGCCCACCCAATTTGGAGCCGGCTCCCACGACATCGGGGGCGGACTTCTTCGGCGCAATCAGCTGATTGCGAATCCACCACCATCGCTGTGGAGGCGATGCCGAGTCCCGAACTTCAGCCACTGGCACAAATCGTCTGCTTCGCCCGAGAAATCGCCCGCGAAGCGTCGGATACGGCGTTGTCGGACGAAGAGTTTTCCGAGCGGCTCGGCAATGCCCTGGATCGCATGGGGCTCGAACTCGGCGTCGTCGAATTGGCTGTCACCTGCCGCCAAGCGGCGCAAGCCGTGCACCAGAAGCAGCGACAAGCGAGCTAGACGATGAGTGTCTCGCGGCGCCGAGCCTTTAGCTGTCCTCCGCGAAGCGCTCCCTCGCGCTGTCGATTCCCGTGCGATACAGACTCGTAAGAACGTTCGGAGCGGGTAGAGGCAAAAATCGGGGAGTGTCGGGGAATGATGCGGGCAGGTGGTCGTGCCAAATCTCAACGGACGGGTGAGCTTCCCGCAATTCCGCCAAATCGAGGCTTCCCGGTTTCTCTACTCGTTCACGAAGCGTCGAAACCAGGCGGCCCGCGGAGGCAAAGAGGCTCGGAATCACGGAATCGAGCAGCTGCGGCGGTGCGTAACGCTCCTCTCCCGAAGGCGCGATGCGCTCAACGATCACGCTCGTCACCCCCTCAGCAATATCGAGCACCTCTCCCAGTTGTTTTTGCAGATAGGTCAATATCGGCTTTTGATAAAGCTTCCCACCCCTGCAACAGTCCACAACGTGTATCAGTTCCGCACCCCAATCGAGGGCGAGGGGCACGGGCACGTTGTCGGACCAAGCGCCGTCGATCAAACTACGGCCTTCAAAGTAGATAGGTTCCCCGCCAGTGATGCTCGGCAGGCGAGTGGACGCCATCACGACGCGTCGCAGTTCATCGGCATTGGCGAGGGTCTGATAATTTTCCGGCGCGGTTCCGGCGGACCACTCGGCCGTGCCGTAATATCGCGGTTGGAGCGCCCGGAGAATGCGACCCAGCCCCACAGCGACACTTCTAAAGTTCGTCGACTTTCCCTCCAACAACGCTCGAACATTATCGGCCTGGGCATCCCAAATCTCGCCTAATTCTCGGCCGGCACCGTTCACGTCGACTTGGGTCACAACGACCACGACATTGGTCGGCGAATCGTAGGCCGCGTCCCAATCGATCAGATCGCTCCGGTCGAGCAACCTCACGAACGCATCTTGCACCGGACGACTAAAATCAGACAGACGGGAACGTTCGGCGAAACGAGTGACACTCAGATCCTCTCGGAACCGTAGCCATGCGGCTTCCACGGCCTCATGCCCGCAGCGCGCGCCGCCACCCATCATGGCAGCCAGCGGGCTGCCGAAGGAGCTGCCGATTGCGAGCCCGTAGGGTTCCCGCATGCGCCGACGTTGGCAAATCTGCGCCACTTCGACGGCATATCCCCATTGCCAGGGGGACTTGAGCGCTTCCCCCGGAAAAATAGCGGCTGCCCTAGGCGCCGCCGCACCCAGAGTCTCCATGGCATCCAACATGCGGCGCACCCTAGATGACCCGGCGACGTTCGTGAACACCCTTAGCGCAGATCCAAACAACGATCTGCGACCCAGCGGAGGGAACAACCACGATCAGAAAACTCCCGCTTTTTCGAATGGGTTCTTGGGGATCCGGCTCTCATACGACGCTCCCAATAGACCGATTCCGTCCCAATTCGGCCCGCCGGATCAACTCTGGCGTCCGAAATTCCCCTGAGCTGACAGATCTCGTCCTAGCTGAGGTTGACAGAACACGACACGAGCCATTGAATCCTCCTCGGATGTCCCAACTGGCTCTGCCCTTCGCCGACGGTACCGAGCGGCCCCCTTCTCGGGCGCTGCATATCCACCGAAGTAACCGACCAGAATCATTGGTCGACGATCTCAGCGAAGTGCTGGGCCGCCCGCTGCTGGATCCGATGGCGGCGGATCTAATCGTTGTCCAGGGCGCCGGCATGGCGACGTACTTAAGCGTCCAGCTCGCCAAGCGGCGTGGACTATTGATGAACGTGGAGCTTTCCTATCCTCGACGATTCATCGAGTCCTGCATCGACCGGGTTCTCGGGCCAACCCAGGGCGGCGGGGTGAGCGAGAGCACTCTTTTCTGGGCACTCTACGCACAGCTGGGTCAGCTGCCCGAGGACGCTCATTTCGAACCGCTGCGAAATTATCTCCGCGGCGATAGCGGCGGCGTACGTTGCCTCCAACTCGCAAAACGTATCGCTCAGGTCTTCGACGAATACCTAAGTTTTCGTCCGGAGCTGATCCTCGCCTGGGAAGCTGGACACAGCAGCACGCCACCAGAGCACGCTTGGCAGCCCGCGCTCTGGCGAGCCGTGATCAAAAAGATCGGCGGTGACCACATCGCGGCCCGAACACCTGCTCTGCTGCGACAACTGCGAGACGAGGCCACGGAGACCCTGCTGCCGGAACGCGTCGCTCTCTTCGGTTTTTCCAGCCTGCCCCCCCTGTTCTTTCGAATCGTCGCGGGACTCTCCGAGCGGGTGGAGGTCCATTTGTTCTTGGTGTCGCCATCAGCCCATTACTGGTCCCGTCCCCATTCCGGTCGGGATGAATTGAGAGCCTGGGATGCCGATGCACCCGGCGATCTACACTTTGAAAAGGGAAATCCCTTGCTCGCCAGTTGCGGTCGACTGGGCGCAGAATTTCACGAGTCACAGCTAACGCAAATGGAAAGCCTGGGCACGCGACATCAGGAACACGACAGCTACAAGGCCCCCGCAGGAAAATCTCTGTTGGAGCGCGTACAGCGAGATATTTTCGAGCTCTCCACGCCACCCGATCAGTCTCCCGCCCCGTGGGATGCCAACGATAATTCGCTGCGAATCCACTCTTGTCACTCCGCGATGCGGGAAGTCGAAGTCATTCACAACGAATTGCTCGAGCTGCTTTGTGGCCACGATGCCCGCTACCAGCCCCAAGACGTTGTCGTGATGACGCCAAACATCGAAGAGTACGCGCCCTTCATTCAGGCAGTCTTCGCGCGCACAGCGGGGGACGAGCAATTTATCCCCTATCGGATCTCCGACCGCTCTCTACATCGTGAGTGTGAACTCATCGACGCCCTTTTCCGAGTGCTCAACCTGCCTGGGGGGCGCCAAAGCGCCAGCGAAATTCTGGACATTCTCACTATCCCGTCCGTGGCCGACCATTTCGGCATCGAGCCCGACGAAGCGACGCGAGCCACTGAGTGGATCCTGCAGCTAGGCATTCGGTGGGGCCACACAGGCGCCGATCGAGCCAGACACGGTCAACCTGCCAGCGACGAGAACACTTGGCAGTTTGGACTCGACCGATTGCTTTTGGGCGCGGCGATGAAACAGTCCTCCACAATTGATGCAGGTCCCCGCCTCTTCTTCGGATCTCTCCCTTTCGATGAGCTCGAAGGCAGCTCGGCGGAGCTCGCCGGAAAACTAGCTCACTTTTGCGATCGCCTATTCGGAATAGAGCGCAAACTCCGACAGCCCAAGTCGTTGGCCCGATGGCAAGAGACCCTGCACCAAATCCTCGCCGGCCTTTTCGCCCAGACGGCTGAAACTGCGTGGCAGCACCAACACGTCCGGGAGGCGCTCACGCGTATGACGACCGAGGCTGCGACCGCCGGCTTCGAGCAAGACATCGATGTGTCGACTCTGCACGCTTTGCTCGAAGCCGAGCTGGGTCAGCTGAGCCCGGAGCGTGGATTTCTCGCAGGTGGAGTGACCTTCTGCGCGATGGTGCCCATGAGAAGCATCCCGTTCCCTGTTGTTTGCATGCTCGGCATGAACGACGGCGCCTTCCCTCGCCCCACGCAAGAGCTAGACTTTGACCTTATCCGCCACGGCCCTGAAGGACGGCGCCCCGGAGATCGTTCCCGTCGGGAAGACGACCGATATCTGTTCCTCGAAGCCTTACTGGCAGCGCGAAGCCAACTCATCATCAGTTACACCGGGCAAAGCATCCGCGACAACTCCCCCAGGTCGCCATCCGTGTGTATCAGCGAACTGGTGGATTATGTCTGCGGGCACTACCAGGTCGCCCCCTCCAGCCCGAACTCGGCATTCCGCCCCCTCAGCAATCAACTCGTCGTCACCCACCCGCTGCAAAGCTTCGACAAGACGTACTTCGACGGTGAAGACCCCCGCCTTTTCTCGTACCAACGCTCGGCGGTGCTCGGAGCCGCAGCGCTCGAACAGAGCGTTTCCGAAGAGTCGCCTTGGTTCAAGGCTCCGCTACCAAGCGCCCCGTCAAGCCCGGTACTGTTGCTCGATGACCTAGTACAATTTTTGGTCGGCCCGGTCCGTTACTTGTTGAACCGCCGGCTCGGCGTCTATCTCAGAGATGCCGACATTAAGATTGAAGACCGCGAGCCCATCGAACTCTCGGCCTTGGAACGCTACTCTCTCGGCGAGCAAATGTTGTCGAACTTCATGTCGGGCATTCCTACCGGCGACATGCTGGCTCTCGCTCGCGCCTCCGGGGCCTTGCCTCCGGGGCAATTGGGCGCCTACGAATTCAACGAACATCTCGAGACCGTTCGCGCCATCTCTGAGGTCGCCGACGAATGGCGCCAAGGCGGAACTCTCGATGCGCTATCATTGGACCTCTCGCTCAACACCGGGCAGCGGCTAAGCGGCACCCTCAGCCCGCTCTACCCTCGAGGCTTGCTTGACTTCCGATTTGCTGATCTGGCCGCCAAACATCAGTTGAGAAGCTGGGTTCGGCACCTCTGCCTCTGCGCTAGCCAAGCTCCAGGCTGCGACCTGGAGAGTGTGTCCGTCGGACGCGCGGGAAGAAAACTAGTCCGTCATCAGTTCGGCCCGGTCGACACACCCCTCGAACTACTCAGCGATCTTGCCGCGCTTTTCGAGCTAGGAAGCCGAGCCCCTCTACTGTTCGAGCCCTCCCTCAGTCTGACCTACGCTCAACGCGCACACAAAGCACTGGCTCCAAGCGAAGCGCTGCAGAAACTCCAGCCGCCAAACTTTCCGGACGAACACTGGCAACGTGTTGTCGGTGACCAGCCTCCGCCATTCACCGACGTCGCCACCGAGGGCCCTGATTTTTGCACCCTGGCGCTTCGGGTGTTCGAGCCAATGTTGAAGGCGAGACGAGAATGACGGATCTACGTGCCTTCTCTCCGAGCAAGGTGGAGCTCAGCGGTACGAACGTTGTCGAAGCCAGCGCGGGGACTGGCAAGACTTTCGCCATCACCACGCTCTTCCTTCGACTCTTGTTGGAGCGGCGTCTGGACGTCGGCCAGATTCTTGTAGTGACCTTCACCGAAGCGGCGACTGCAGAGCTCCGTACTCGGGTTCGCTGCCGCCTCCAGGACGCCTTGAATTACTTGGAAGATCCTGGGACCCACCCCGACGAGGCGCTCGTCGCGGTGCTCGGGCACCGTCGCGCCAGCCGTGACGAAGACGGGTTACGGCTGAAGGTTGCCCTAGAGAACATCGACGAAGCCGCTATCTCGACGATCCACGGATTCTGCTACCGACTACTCCAAGAGACCGCGTTCCGCAGCGGTATGTTGTTCGACAGCGAGCTGAGCCGAGATCTCAGCTCTCTCACGGAAGACGTTCTGTGTGACTATTGGGTGGGCGAGCTGCACGATGCGGATCCATCCTTGGTCCGAAGCCTTCGCAGTTTCAGCATTTCGATTTCTCAGCTCCGAGGACTGGCGAACAGTTCACAGAACATCGCTGCTCGCCCATTATTTCCCGTCGATCCGCCGCTGCGCCAGGACCCAACGGAAGCCCTGCATGAGGCCGCTGAGGCCGCCCAACGGAGCTGGGACAGTCCTGCCGTATCCGAAATCTTGCTGAAGAGTACGAGCCTGAACCGGCGACGGTACCGACGCGACAGGGTCCTTAACTGGTGCGACCAGTTGAGTGCCCGACTGGAAGCCGCGCCAGATAGCGATTCGGAGTTTCTGACGCTCCTGCAGCGTTTTTGTACTCCGGCGCTCTCGGAAAAGGGACCGCCTCCGGACCATCCGTTTTTCTCGAACGCGGATGCGCTGCTGGAGCAGCTACAAGCCCACCGTGAGGCGTCACGACACGCGGCCATCGCATTCAAGAAGCGCCTAATCGACTACTGCCAGACCGAGCTGCCGCAGCGAAAGGCCAATCTTTCACGGCTCTCTTTCGACGATTTATTGAGTGAACTGCACCGCGCCGTCACAGCAGACAATGGCAAAGAACTGGTCTCGTTGATCCGTCATCGCTACCGCGCGGCTTTGATCGACGAGTTCCAAGACACGGACCCGATCCAGTTCGAAATATTCGATACCGTATACGCCGGGACTGGGCTTCCGCTGTTCTTGATCGGCGATCCCAAACAAGCGATCTACGCCTTCCGAGGCGCAGACATTTATTCGTATTTGAACGCGGTTCGTCAGGCGCCGGCCGAGCGTCGCTTCAGCATGGGGGTCAACTACCGCTCCGATCCCGCCGTGGTGCGTGCGGTCGAAGCGCTGTACACGACAGCAGAACGTAGAGCGCGCCCCTTCTTGTTGCCGGGCATCACCTACCCCCACGTGGAAGCTCGGCCCGAGGCCAAGCCTGCCTGGTCTACCGACGAGGGCACCCGGGCGGTCGGGCTCGAACTACTGTTCGTATCGCGGGACGCATTGCGGCCCGACGGATCACCCGCGCCCTCCAAGCCGACCCCTCTCTCCAAGCGCCAAATTGATATCCCTCGATTGGTGGCCCATGAAATCGCGGAGCTGCTCACCGGGACGGCTCAACTGCACGGTCAGACTCCTCAGGCCGGCGACATCGCCATACTGACTCAAACCAACAAGCAATGTTTTGCAATTCAAGCAGGGCTGCGCTCCCTGGGCATCGCGTCAGTCGTCTTGGGGGATGAAAGCGTCTTTGATAGTCCCGAGGCGGTGGAACTCTCTCGCATTCTTGGCGCCGTGTTGGAGCCGAGCAGCGTATTTCACCTCAAGCGTGCCCTGAGCACGGAAACCGTCGGGGTCAGCGTTGAGGACCTGAACGCTTTCGAGTCAGACCCCGAACTCTGGCAGTCCTGGGGAGAACTGTTCCGTCGCCTCCAGCTGGTTTGGCAGAGCCGAGGCTTCGTTCCGATGTTTCGTGCGCTATTAGAAGACGCCAACGTTCTTCCCCGGCTGCTGGCTCATCGTTCCGGTGAGCGCCGGGTCACCAATTTGTTGCATCTGATGGAACTGATGCACACGGAGGCGTCAGAATCCCATCTTGGGCCTGCGGGCGTACTCAAGTGGCTCGAGCTCCAGCGGAACCACCATCGCGTTGCCCCGGAACATGCCCAGGTTCGACTGGAAAGCGATGCCCGGGCCGTCAAGATCACGACCGTGCACAAGAGCAAGGGCCTGGAATACCCCATCGTGTTCTGCCCCTACCTGTGGGACGGCGCTCTGCTTCACCCCAGTGAAAAAGGCGCTCTCTCGTTCCATGATCCCACGGCGGAGGACAGCCTCAGCCTCAACCTCGATGTATTGACCGACAGCAAGGAGTATGAGGGGCACCGCAATCAAGCCGAGCTAGAAAAATTGGCGGAGAACCTGAGGGTGCTCTACGTCGCCCTCACGCGGGCAAAGCACCGCTTGATCATATTGTGGGCATCGATCGACAGTATGGAGACTTCGGCACTTCGCCTGTTGCTTCATCCCAGAGACACAGAGGGGCCGCTCCATGCCGCTGCCCTCAAGAATACGCTCAAGCAGCGCCCCGACGTCGAACTGCTAGAGGATCTCGAGCGCCTGGTGCTCCGATCCGAAGGCAGCATCAGCGTGCGTCAAGTGGGGGGCTTGGGCGCAGCCCCGCAGCCGACTGCCGGGCTCGCGTCGGCATCGACCCTGCAGGCTCGCTCGGTATACAAAAGAGTCAGCCGGTGGGAACGCATTGCTAGTTTCTCGAGTCTCAGTCAGGGAGCTTCTCAGCTCGACGGCTCGGAAGGGCGCGAGCACGATCAGTCGGCTGCGTCCGAAGCCACCTCGGCAGCGCTGGTGGCAACGGCGCCGTCAGCGTCACCAATTACCTTGATCGATTTTCCGCGGGGTGCCGAAGCCGGAAACTTTTTTCATGAACTCTTCGAACACACGGATTTCCAGAGCAGCGACGACGAAGCGACTGCCAATCGAATCAACGCGGGATTGAAGAGCTTCGGTTTTCCTCTCGACACCGCGCGAACAGTACAGACTGCAATGGACGAATGCCTGGGAACTCCGTTGAACACGGCTAGGGCGCCAGGTTCCGCCCCCTTCGCTCTCGGCGATATTCCCAATAGTGACCGTCTCAACGAAATGGAATTTTTTATGCCGGCCCAGTCCATCGGCACGGGCGCAGCGAACTCGCTGTCGCCGGAACACGTCGGCCGTGCCTTCGCAGATCACCCCAGTCCGGAACTTCTCCCCAACTACGCCGCCAGATTGGCTAGCTTGCCGTTCTTGCCTCTTGAAGGCCTGCTCAAGGGATACATCGATTTGGTGTTCCGCCGCGACGGCCGCTGGTACGTCGCGGACTACAAGACGAACCATCTCGGCGACCACGTGGATGACTACGACTTGCCGCGGCTCCAGCACGCGATGAGCCACGGGCACTACTATCTTCAGTCCCACCTCTACAGTGTCGCGGTTCACCGTTACCTACAATCTCGTCAACCCGGCTACGACTACGACACTCACTTCGGCGGCATCCTGTACTTGTTCATTAAAGGCATGAAACCCGGAGCTGCGCCGCCACGAGGCGTGTACTTCGAGAAGCCACCCCAGGCACGGCTCGAAGCCCTTTCCGCCCTATTCGCATTCCCGCCGTCCGAGATCGGGGCACAACGATGACAGCTCCGCATGGTGACTCAACTTCGGGCATCGGTGATCTCCAGGCGCTGGCAGACGCCGGCGTGCTTTCCCGTTTGGACCAGTACCAAGTGCAGCACCTCTGCCGGATAGCCGGCGAAGAATCACCGACAGTACAGCTCGGCTTGGCGCTCGCGAGCCGCGCGGTTCGGCTGGGTCACGTCTGCGCCGATTTGAGCCGCATTTGTCAAGACGGGCTCGGCGGTGGAGCGGACGAGCGCACTCAGCCAGCGGCCTTGCCCCAGTTGTCTCACTGGCTGAAAACGCTTCGTGCATCCGCTCTCGTCGGCGAGAGCCCCGACGACGGACGCCCCTGGGTACTCGACACTGCCGGTCGGCTTTACCTCCACCGATATGCCGAGTATCAATCTGCCCTCAGCACGAACCTGCTTCGGCGCGTCGACCGTGCGCCAGGGTGGGATCTCCCCACACTGCGTAGCGGGCTAACGCGACTATTTCCCAATGCCGATCCCGACGACAAGCAGCGAACCGCGTGCCTGATCGCGCTACTGCAAAATCTCAGCGTCATATCGGGGGGGCCGGGAACCGGAAAAACGTTCACTGCCACACGTATTCTGGCACTGCTCGCGGAGCAGGCCCTGCATCGAGGGACTGCTTTTTCCGCGACGCTACTAGCCCCAACTGGAAAGGCTGCCCAGCGCCTCGGCTCATCAATTCAATCCGGTATCCCGGGACTCGACGTCTCGGCCGATATCGCCGCGATGTTGCCCACCGAAGCGAGCACTATTCACCGCGCCCTGGGCTACTTGCCGAGAACGCCCACTCGCTTTCGCCACAACGCAGACAACCCATTGCACACCGACATCGTGATCGTCGACGAGGCATCGATGGTCGATCTCGCTCTCATGTGCAAGTTGCTCGATGCCGTCCCCGACGACGCCCGGGTGATTTTGCTCGGTGACAAGGAGCAACTCGCCTCCGTCGAGGCCGGCGCCATCCTCGGCAACATCTTCGGCGGCAGCCGCTCCACGCCTTACTCCGACCCCTTCGTCAAACGCTTGGCTCCGATCTGCGCAAGCGAAGAATTCCCCGCGGGGCCAACCACCGAAGGCATCTGGGATTGCCGTATCCACCTCGACCGCAGCCGCCGCTACCAAGATGGCAGTGGAATCAATGCGCTAGCCCAAGGGGTAAACACCGGGAACACGACGGCTGTGGGAGAAGCATTCAAACAACACCGGGACGCAGCACTCTACGATCTCGGCATCGGTCATGAGCTGCCAGCCGAGCTTAGACGCTCCGTTGTGAAAGCCTACAGTGGAGTTCGAGAGCTGACCCCAGAGCACCGACTCGACGCTCTCGATCGATACCGGGTGCTGTGCGCTCACCGCAGCGGCAGGCGAGGTGTCATCGCCACCAACGAGCTCATCGAACGCAGTCTGATGGATGCCGGGATCCTCCAGGGAAGCGATCCGTTCTACGATGGACGCCCCATCATGATCACAGCAAACGACTACCGGCTCGATCTCTACAACGGAGACATCGGAATCATCGTGCACGGGACAGACTTCAAGCGACCTGCAGCCTTTTTCCGCGGCGTGGCCGGGGCGCCCCTCCGGCAATTCGCGCCCGCTAGCCTCCCCCAGCACGAAACGGCTTTCGCAATGACGGTTCACAAGAGCCAAGGATCCGAATTCGACAAGGTCAGTCTACTGTTGACGGATACCGTCTCACCGATGCTTACGCGAGAGCTGCTCTACACCGGGATCACCCGCGCCAAACTCAGCGTGGAGCTCTTCGCCCCGATCGCCGTTATCAACGCCGCGGTTCGCCAGCGGATCAGCCGCGCGTCAGGATTAGCGGATGCCCTCTGGGGGGCCCCGACACACTAAACGCCGAACGCGAAGTCGGGTGGCGATCTACAGGTAGAACGCGAAGCCGAAACTGTGAGCCATGGAATTAATCCTCATGACCAGTCCCATAGTGCCACTGTTGAAGATGTAACGACCGCCGACACCAAAGTTGGGATCGACATCGAAGTCGCCATCTTGCTCGAAGCCGTTCGCTTCCCAGCCACTCCAGTGCTCCAGCACCAGCCCAGCCTCGCCAAAAGCGGACCAGTTTTTGTGAAACCAAAAATTCCACTGCAGATCAACCGGAACGCCAATCCAAGTCGTGCCGGGGCAGTTGTTCCAGCCGTTGTAGTAGTAGTTGTTGTTGCCGTTGTTCCACCTGCCGTTGTTCCAACCACGGCAGGTGTCGCGGTCCATGACCCCTAAGCCGACGTCGATGGCGATCGTGTTGTTGATGGATGGGATAAAAGCAGGATCTGCGACTTCAATGCCCGCACGGACACCGAGCCCGAATGCATCATGGCCAATGAAGTCGAACAGGATCTGCGGCTCAAGCTCGACAGAGTAGTCAACGTGAGCGTTGGGTGACTTGATCTGAGCGTTAGCGACAGCTGGCAGTAGTGACGAGGTCACAAACAAAAACAAAAAACTAGTCAGTTGGGTCGATGACACGCGCCACTCCTTGGTTTAGGCGCTGAGCTTCGCCAATCCGAGCCCCATGCGCAAGCCCGCCATGAGTCCGGCCGACACCCTCTGAGCCCTTCCCTACTCAAATCGCTCAAGCACCTCCACGCTAGTGGGCCAGAAGCCGTCTCTTTTTCTATACCCAAGCCATGGGACATCAGCTCATTGCCTTCGACAAACTGGACTGGCAGCCGGGCAACCATCCGCTAGAGACGAAAAAGAACGTCGGCAGCGTTACGCTACTTCGCTTTGAACCCAGCTTCGAAGACCCCTCGTGGTGCCCGAACGGTCATATCATTCACGTAATCGCGGGAAGTCTCGAACTCAGCATTGAGGATCACGGAACAATCACCGTTAGCGCGGGTAACGCTTGCACCATTGATGCCGGTACGCGTCATCAAGCACGGAATGTGGAAGACCACACTGTAGAGATGTTTATCGTCAGCAGCTAAGCGTTGCCAGCCCGCGGCTCGACTCAACAAAGAAAGAACTATTCCTAAAGAATCGACAATCTCCTCGATAAATTCGGTGGCGTGTCGAAACCCCAATCACGACACCGAGACGCCGTCGCGCGATTAGACCGCGCAGCTGACCCCGGTGCCGCCCAGCCCACAGTAGCCACCCGGATTTTTGGCGAGATACTGCTGGTGGTATTCTTCCGCGAAGTAGAATTCAGGGGCGGAGAGCAACTCCGTGCTGATAGCACCAAAGCCCTTGGCGCTAAGCGCAGCCCCGTACCCAGCTGCGCCTTTTTCAGCTAAGGATTGTTGCTCGGCTGAATACGAATAGATACCCGATCGATACTGGGTACCCACGTCATTGCCCTGCTGCATGCCCTGGGTCGGATTGTGGCTCTCCCAAAAAATGGTCAGCAGCTCGCCGAATGAGATGACGCCGGGGTCGAAGACTACGCGGACGACTTCGTTGTGCCCTGTCCTCCCGCTGCAGACCTCTTCGTAGGTGGGGTTCGGTGTGTGCCCCGCCGCGTATCCAACCGCCGTGCTAACGACCCCCGACAGTTGCCAGAACTTTCTCTCGGCCCCCCAAAAACAACCCAGCCCGAACATCGCGAATTCCATTCCCGGAAATGGGCCTTGCATCGAGGCGGCGTTGACAAAATGTTTGTCGGGCACGGAGAGGGCCTGCGCGCGGCCGGGCCAGGCTTCTTCGGGACGGGGAACCACTACTTTTGACATGGCGGAAGTATGACGCTTGCCCGCACACGCTTCAAGCCCCCGTGGGTGTTACGAAATGGCCTCACCGCGCTCCTGAGCAGTTCTTTCAGTCGCTTTTCGAGGGAAGCGAAGACTCTTTTTAGGCGGACTGGGAAATCATTGAACGCCCACAGGCTTTGCAAAACTTGGCGTCGGCATCATGCCTCCCGAGCCCGCACGCAGAGCATCGGCGCCGCGGCGGCGGGAGTAGAGACTGACGTGTCATCTCGGCCGTTACGATGCCTGTTGGCACCGCCAACACGCCGTAGCCAATGAGCATCAACACGCCCGCAACGAACTGCCCCGCCGGAGTCTCCGGCGCAATGTCGCCGTAGCCAACCGTAGTGATCGTGACAACCGCCCAATACATGCCCTTGGGCAGACTGGTATAGCCCGAAGCTTCGCCTTCTATGAAGTACATTACCGCGCCCATGGTGAGTGCGACCGAGAGCACGGCGCCAAGAAACACCGTAATCTTGTACAAGCTCGCCTGAAGAGCCGCGCGGAGCGCCCGCTCCTCCCCGAGGAATCGAACGAGCTTGAACACACGGAAGACTCGAATCAGGCGGAACGCTCTCACCACTCTCAAGGACTGCGCCCCAGGGAACATCAGGCCGACAAATGCGGGCAGAATGGACGCTAAATCAACCAAGCCAAAAAAGCTGAGGGCGTATTTTCCGGCTCGCGGTGCCGAGATCAGCCGCATAATGTATTCGGCCGAAAACAACACGGTGAAGCTCCACTCCGCTAACAGAAGGGCCGTGCGGTGCTCAGCCTCGACGCTCTCCACCGTCTCCAGCATTACAACCAGCACGCTCACCAACACGGCAATCAGCAGGCAGACGTCGAAGGATTTGCCCGCCGGCGTGTCGGCCTCGAAGATGATCACATACATCTTCTTTCGCCAGGGCGCGTGTTTCGCTTGAGTCAATTGACGTCACCTAAGGGTTGAACGGGGTCCCCGACAAACGAAACTAGCCGGCACTGGTGGTGCCGGCCTAGTTTCTGAGAGCCCGAAGGCCCACTCGGGTTCCTCAGGGAACGTAATCGCCGATGGGGCGCGCCCGGTAGGTCTTAGACCCGCGGTTGATCACACCCGACACGTTGAGCCGGCAGCCGTCGTTGGCGGAAACCGAAATCCATCCGCCGTCAGATAGGTCCCAGCCCAATTCATCCGTCTTGAACTGAACCGTGTAGTTGGGCAACACATCAACGGAGATGTCTTGGCCGGCAGGTGTCGACTCATTGCTCACCGTAACGTTACAAGACGTGTCCCCTGGGAACTGAGTCCGCACCAGGGTTACCAGCACAGACATATCGGTCAGCTTCGTCCCTTTCTCGGCAAGATAGGGGATCTTGTAGCGGTTGCCTTGCAGCGGGATTTCGTCGTCGAAGATCGGGTCGTTGTAGGTGAGCGGAAAGATCGATTTCTTGTTCTCTTTGACGGTCGCGCTGAAATTCGCCCCATTGAGCGTTCGTATACGAATCGCTCCGTAGGCGTCAGCGAAGGGCGAGAATTTGAACGCAGCGTGGTTCAAATCGATCTTGTACTGAAATACCTTACCGACATCGTCCTCAGGCAGCGCCGGGTCTCGAACAACGTCGATGGTGTCAATGATGACCGGCCCATCCGATATCAAGACGGCGCCGGAGATGTCTTGCTTCTGTCCGACGTATTCGATGACGATCGTGTCTTCACCGGTTTGAAAGTCGTTTCCGAGAAACTGAATATTCGCCCACAGCTTGAGCCTGAATCCCTTCAGAAGATCTACTTCGAGATCTTGTCCGTTGAACAAAAGATACGGCGCAGCCAAACCCTGCTCCAGTTGGGCGATCTCACCCTCCCCAGAAACTACCGCTCCCTCGGAGCAACCGACAGTCAATAGGGCAAACAAAGGTACAGTCCAATTCAACAGTTTCATGCATATCTCCATTCACGACCAACGCGACGCATTGCTCACCCACCCGACGTATCGTGGGATTCACGACAAGTCCTTCTTCCGCCTCAAGCGGAACGGCTCAAATATTAAGCCGCTCATGCCTTAGTGGCCAAAATCGTGCTTGATAAAATTCATCAAGAACTCCAGAATATTTAACATTAACGACTCTCGCTAGTCCCCCCAAATGGGGGCCCCTAGAGAACAACGACGCAGTCCCACCCTCGGCAGCGGTAGCCCCACCGCAGGCGCGGCATGGCACACCCCGCATCACCGCGGGTGTGCTCGCGAAACTTAATCGGTCCGAGCGCTTGCACCACTCGATGTGTCTAGACGTTCCGCGAGTGCCTAGAGCGTGCTCCCGGCATGGGGACACGAGTCGCCCGTAGCCCGGGAGCTCAGTTTGGAACGCCGAGCGGACGAACTCGGTAGCTCTTGGAGCCGCGGTCGACCACCGCTGACACGGCGAAGCCACAGCTCTCGTTCGAAACTTCAATGGTGCCGCCAAGGGTCATGTCCCATCCCATGTCGATTGTTTTGATCTGGAGGGTGTGCAGGGTGTTCAACGGCACGGTTACGCTGGTGGGCGCGGAGCCGGCCGGACGATTCAGAATTGTGACGTCACAGTCTGTCTCACCTGGGATCGGCGTCACCAGAGTGATCGCGATCGACATATCCGTTTGTTTCGAGGACGTAGCCGCCATATAGGGGAAGCGGAAGAACCCTGCTTTAAGGTAAGGCGAGCTCAGCGAAAACAGGATCTTCTTGTTCTCCTTGAGATACGCAATGAACGAACCACCAGATTCTGCTGAGATCCGAACGGCGCCGTAGACATCTTCGAAGGGTGAGAAGCTAAAGGCTCCGTGTCGTACATCCACCTTATGCTCGACAGTCGAGTTGTAGCTTACCGCATCGCTATCGACTTCCACCGGAGCGGCCAATTGGATGACTGCGCCCGTGACGTCTTGCTTCGCGCCTAGGTATTCAACGATAAGCATATCTCTACCATTGCCCGTATACGCCAGGTTCGCCCACGCTTTCAGCTTGGAACCGAGCAGGTCGGGATCAACATCCTGAAGATTGAACACCACCGATTGCGACGCCGTCGCGGCTTGCTTTACTTCGGCGATTTCTACCGGTTGCTCTACGGCGTTCGCCTCTGCGCAACCTAGCGCCAACAAAGAAACCAACGGTAACGCACAACTCAACTGCTTCATTCATGCCTCCAATAATCTGAACCGATGCCCATCGCTCCCCGTCAGCGACATTTCGCCCTCAGGTTCTTCGCATCCGGTCCCCCGGCGCCAACGATGCTGTTCAAACGCAATCAAGGTATAGACGGAGCAGGCGACACTGGCCAAAATCGTGTTCGTCGATATTTCGGAAATCGGGAATATGTGCGGGGCGCGGACGACACACCTGTGGTGGATACACCGGTCTCACGGCCTCTCGGTCTCGGTCTCGGTCAGGGGCACACCGCCGCACAGAGCCGCACCCGGAAGTCTGGACGCGCCGGAGAATCGCGCTTCCAAGAGTCGGAATCGCCGCCATCGCAGCGCATCGCGTCACGCGAAAAAACGCTGGCGCTCACCTAGGTTATCTACGCCGGCGCTCGACAAGATGAGTCAGCGAGTTTTTCTCTCGTCAATGGCCACAAAGGAGCGCAAACTAAATAGGCAGTTGTCGAACGCTAGAGCCAGCCGAGCCCGGGAGTTATAGATGTTACTTTGGAAGCAAGAAGGAACGATGTTGATCGCGGTCCATTGCGACAGCATTGAAGCACAGCTCTGGGATGTGTTCCTCACGAGGATTCTCAATCACGGCAGCGAACCCCACGAAGTCTGGACGGAATCGGTGGAGCGGGAGCCCACCGTCAAAGTTGAACAACTTTTGCTCATTGCGACTCCCAGCGCTCGCCTCAGCTCCGAGCAAGCCACGGAGTTCGGCTACCTGTTTGGCGAAAATCCCCGCGTCAGCCTTTGTGTCGAGCTCGAGACGAAGAACAGCAATTGGGTAAAAACATCGTGCCCCGTCTTTTCGGGTAATGAGATCCCCCTCGCCCTGGCCCATTTGCGAGCCAGTCGGGAGCAAATCCAGGCCGCAGTGGTCGCGATCCGTACACTGCGACAATGGACAGGGACGACCCAGAGCGGTGAGATGCCAGCTGCCAATGAAGCGGATACAGGTCGGGTCGGCTCCGGCAGAGCCCCGTCCAAAGACTCAGACGTCGGCTGAGTCTCAATTTTCCGATCTTCGAGGCAATTCGGAATGCTCCCACCGATGCCGATTGACGGGCACTGACGGACATCGACAGGCATCGACAGGCTAACCCAGCTCATAACCAGCCCTCGGCATCGCTCCCAACTTCACCGCTCGGAATTGCCTCGATGTTCAGTCCGGGCGATGCCATGCTGAGCGGTGGTCGGGGACAATCGATAGATATGGCGGTACGAGGGAAGTGGACGGTGTTGGGCGGCAAAGTACCAACCGCGCCCGGACAGTCTCCGGCAGTTCGAGACATGACGATCAACGACATCGATGTCGTGTTCCAACCGATCGTGAAGCTGGCCAACAATTCGGAAATTGGCGTCGAAGCCTTCGTACGCTGCCGGACCCCTCAGTACGCCGCTCCCCAGGCGCTGTTCGCCCAAGCCGTATACGAGCAGGCCGCAGGACACCTGGGCCGCGTGATCCGAGAAGTCACATTCCAGCGAGCTCCGGACTCCACCGTGTTCATTAACGTGCACGCTGAAGAACTGAGCGCCCGTTGGTTGGTACGACCCGACGACCCCATTTGTTATCACGACCGGGGGGTGTTCCTAGAGGTAGGCGCAGAGACGGTGTTGCTGCATTCCGAACTTTGTCGGAGCGTTCTCACTGAGGTCTGCACACGCATCGGGGCGCAGCTGGTCATTGACGACTTCGGGCGAGGGAACGCCACCGTCGACAACGTACTTGCCCTTCGGCCGAAGGCGATAAAACTGGACGAATCGGTGGTCCGGAGCATTGATTCTCAACCATCAAAACACGCGATGGTGAACGCGACTGTGCAGCGTTGCGAAAATGACGACGTCTGGGTGATCGCAGAATGCGTGGAAACCATCGCTGAGCTCCGCACCCTCCAGGCGCTCGGCGTGGGCTACGCTCAAGGACACATCTTCGCGCGGCCGGCGTTTCCCATTCGCGCGGCCGACCCACCGCAAGAAGCTGCGGACCCTCGCGGGCTCCAATCAACAGCGGTTCAGCCCAGCACCTTCGGTGACGGTCCCTCGCGCTCCGGCCGCACCCTGCTGGGTGCTGCACCGCCGAGCAACGAATCCAAAGCCCCCGGTAACGTTTCCGGCGGTACCCCGCTGGGGCGACGAAGTCCCAGCGTGTCACCAACCACCGAAACGGCTCCCCCCACCGGCCCCCCGAAATTCAAGTAGCCACAATCCGAGCTCCTCGCGATACTGTCTCGCGTTAGGCGGTCACGCCTTCCAACACACCGCCATCCGCGGCAACCGCGACGATTCGATTGGCGTCTGCGTACAGGCTCACCAATGGCACGCTCCACTCGGCGTCCTCCCAGATCGGGACCCACTCCGAGCTACCAGATTCGTTCATCCAAATTTTCCCCAAGCTCGCCGCGTAGGCACGCTGACCGATGTCCAGAACCACAGCGGAGAGATCCGGTGCACCGGGTACAAAACTTTCATGCACCCCAGCTTCGGTCACTCTGACGGTGCAGCCTTCGGCTCCCACCAAGATCGCGGAGCGGAGCTCTGGCACCGCAGAGGCCGCGAGTAGCGCTCGGACATTCGGAGTAGCCAAGGTCGTCAGCTCCCAACGCAACGGCGAGTAAAGACCTACGAAGGCCTGCCCGTCTGCGTTTCGACCTCCGACGATCCAACGCGCATCGTCAAAACGAGCCAGCGCCGGTACAAACTGGCAGTCGTGCAGCACCAGCTCCTTCACCCACCGATTGCCGCAGATGCAGTACAGAGTGGGCCAGCCCGAGGAGCCGCACCCAAGGAGTACCGCCAAATCGTCAGGTTCACCTGTCGCAGCGTCGAAGCGAATACTGTTATCCGGGACGTTGACCATCATCGGCGACCGGCTGCTGGAACAGTAAGCCAACATACCAAGTTCCCCGCCGACCAACCAGACCCCAGGAGAAAGGCGTCGCACGACTCGCGGAAAATGCTCCCAGTTGCCACCCAAATCGGTTGCCTGCCAGCAGAGGCCGTCCCAATAGGACAGGCCTCGATCCGTCGCTGCCAAACATGTGCCATCGCCGTCCCAAGCGACACTGCTCACGGCTCGCGCATCCCCCACGGCGTGGCGCACGCGCCACGTCCAGCCGCCGTCGACCGACACCCCGCTCTCGGCATAGAGCGTGATGGGGCGCCTCACTGTTTCCGGCACCACACCGGTCCCACGATTGTCATCCCGACGCAGGGCCGGCATCATGCCAGCCGCGAAGATACTCGCCCGTTGCGGACGTGCGTGGGGCTCGGACTGCGTCGCGTGGGCGATCACCGCATCAATGGTGTCGCACGCCGCCGGCTCCGCCCGCAACGCGTCGCTTAACCCAGGGCAATCTCGAATGCCGCGCCGACTGGGCTCGCGGGCGTGTTGCACCATTTCGAGGGGAGATTCGCCTGGAAACAAACACTCTCCGGTTAGAACGCTGAACATCGTCGACGCCAAACTGAATACGTCCGCCGCAGCACCCAACTTGTCATGGTGCATGATGATCTGCTCGGGCGCGGCGAAACCCGGGGTCCCGAGCGATCCCTGAGAGAAGGTTTGTTGAAGCCCAACAGGTCGCGCGACTCCAAAATCCACGATCTTGAAGACTTCGTCCGCTCCCGTTCCGCAACAGAGAACGTTGTCGGGTTTGATGTCACGATGAATGACATTCACGCCGTGGATCGCATCGAGCCCATTCGCCAGAGCCTCTAGGCACAGCGCCGCTCGCCCTGGCTCGAATGCGCGTCCCACTTCACGCATAGAAACGGTGACACGTTCCAACAGTGTACCGCCGTGCACGTATTCCGTGGCAAGCCATGGCAACTCTAGCGCGGTACCGAACAGCACGACTGGTACCGAACTCGTTTCAATGAAGCGCACAACGAAGTGACACGCGGGGACGCTTTCGTTGAGCCTTCCGAGCGCCACCGACTCCTTCGTGATGGCGAGCAGCGCCGTCTCAGACGCCGCCCGAAAAAAGTCAGGCCGCATCACCTTAATCACCACCGGGATCTGACCCGCTTGGGAGAGTCGGCTCGCTAGAAACGCCACCCCCATGCTGCCAACGCCCAGCTTTTTCTCGATGCGATAGCTGACGTCAGCGTAGGCCGTGGACCGCAACGACTGGCCTATCAAGTCATCGAGTGTCTCATCTATGTCGGCGCCCATTCAGCTGTTCTCGCGTGTGACCATCGTGTACCGCACTAGGCTAGCAGGCTTTAAGCGCCCGATCGGAGAGCCCTCCCGCTGCCCAGCTAGCGGGAATTCATTGACGCATGTCAGCGAACCTGTTCAAGTCATTTGTCACCGTGGCGTCAAAACGAGCCCCCACCCAGCGCCCAAAAGCCGGCATCCGGGAACAGCGCCGCCTGGAAACACGGAATCGCCTCTACGAAGCCGCGGTCGCCGAATTTCAGCGCGTAGGATTCGCCAACGCCCAGATCGACCGAATCGTGGAGGCTGCAGGTGTCGCCCGCGGCACCTTCTACTTCCACTTTCCGGCCAAGGAAAACGTACTGCTGGAGCTCCAGCGACGCATCGAAACCTCCGTCATGGAGCGACTCGCGCGTCACGGCACAGTGCCCACTTCCGTGAAAGATTTTTTGACGCGGATTATCGACGCCATTTTGGAGGAGTCCGAGAGCATCGGCGACCAAGATTTACTGCGAGAGATCCTATCGTTGTATTTGCGGCAGCCCGTAAAGCTCAACTACGAGGAGGAACCGCTGATCGGCGGCTTGAGCCGCGTGTTCCAACAGGGCGTAGAAAACGGGGATGTTCGCGACGACATCCCGACCGAAGAGATTACAATCATCTTTCTAGTCACGCTGTTTGGCTTCTTCAAAGGGACAACCAAGGCACCGCGCCCAGAGCGTAAAACCCTGCACAACATGATCGAAGTCTTCCTCCACGGCATCACGCCGAAGAACTAGCCAGCGGGCCCGCCACTAGATGTCATGACGTTTTCGAAAGGCGTCGACACGCTCATTGCTGAGATGGCGGACAACATAGGCGATCAGCACCCCGACGATGAGTCCCACTGACCAGTGAGCTCGAACGCCCGCGCCCTCCAATATGAAGAGGCTACAACTCGCCCCTAGAAGACAACTGAGCCCACCAACGATGCCCATGCGTATCAGCACGCGTTTGGCGCCGCTCCGCCGACTCTCTTCTTTATCTCGACTGGCCTGGAGCCGGCGCTCAAGTTTCGTCGTCATGTGCCTCGATCGTAACCGTATTCTGGCGCGCCGCCAGTGCTCAGTAGACGGCGCCTGCCTCGGCGGCCCGGCCAAGGAAACGTTGAAACTCTAAACGGTTCGCCTTGCTGGGGCTCTTCCTGTACTTGTACGGCTTCCGAAGGCCGTTGGCGTAGAGACAGAACACTGCCTTGTCGAAGCGCTTGAGCAGCGGTCCCAAGTCGCGGACACCATTGCTCTCCTGAGCCATGCTGCGAACCACCGTCTGGATTTGCTCGCACCAACCGCGAGTCTCCGGTAGCCGAACGGGAGCAGCGGTTGGGCAGCAGGTGTTGCGGATGATTGCCGTGGCGGGCATCTCATACCACGCCATGCCCGAACCGCGAATGAACCCCGCACCGCGAACGATGTCGACGTTGTCTCGGGTGTCGAGTTCTTCCTGGCCATCCTCGGCCGCGGCTTTGGGCAGGTAGGCCAAGCGATAAAGTTCCGTAGCCACTTCTCGAAAATCTTTGTCGCCGCATACAAAGGCGACGTCCGGCCTTGTCTCGAAGGTAGCCGACCCGAAATGGGCGTGAACGCACTCCTCTCGCCTCACCCGCGGCTCTTGTGTCGGAGCGGTGGGCGGTATCAGCTTGGGTGCGGCCGAACTCGCGCCTGGAGGCGGCTGTGCGGCGATGACGGCCGCGGCTAGTTGTAGCTCACGCTCTTGCCATACGAATGCACCTAATCCGACCGCGACCAGCGCAAGCAAGATGACCGCGACCAGCGCAGTCGGGAACTTTTTTTCGAACGGATTGACCGAGAAGCGAACGGAGCGCCGTGTTGTCGTGATTTCAGGCTGAGCGGCAAACTCGGGCTCCGGGAATGGCTCCGGCTTCAAATCCGCAGGAATCTCAGCGGGCTCGGTGGGCTCCTCGGAGCTCGGGGCTATCAACTCCCCTTCACTGGGAAAATCCGACATGGAGATGGGAAGCTCACTGATTGACACCGGCACGGGTATTGATTCGCCAGACTCTTCACGCTCTGCCACCTCATCGGAAGCCGGGTCCTCAACAGCCGAGACCGCTGGGGGCTCATCCCCAGGAGCCGGGGGCTCACTCGCTAGTCGGGTAATGCTGAATCGATCAGGCAGTTCCCCATCGTCGAACAGCAGAGCAGCATTCTTGATGATGGCCTTGGGGCGCCCGCTTGCATCCGGCCGAGGCATCGCTCCGGGTAACGGCACGCCCGCAGAATCAGCTTCCGGTACGGTGGCTGGGTCCAACTCCCATGCTTCCAGCGCTTCACGAAGGCTCTTCGCTGTCTTGCTTCGCTCACGCTTCTCGTGGCGCAATCCGCGATCGAGCAACACCTGAAGCTCCGGCTCATCCAGTCCAAACATGGACAGCGGCGCTGGGGCATCGGAAGCCATCTGTTCCACGATATCGGTGGCAGAATCGCCGCGCCAGGGCGGCTCTCCTGTGAGCATTGCGTACAAACAAGCATGCAACGCCCATACGTCATCTAACTGACTGGGCGGCTCACCCCGAACCCTCTCGGGGGACACGAAGCTCGCCAACAACGGCGACCACACACGGCTGAGCACCGGAGACACGGCTCGGCCCGCCGTTGGATCGACAATTACGCAGCGCGGGTTGATCCGTCCGTGCACCGATTTTTTCGAATGAAGCAGTTCAACGGCAGCCGCCAGACGACGACCCCAAACCGCTGCTCGGAAAGCCGGCAATGGGCCCATCTGAATTTCTTCGTGAAGGCTACGCCCGGCGACGTACTCCGACAACAAGACCGATGTCCCCTTCGGAACGTCGAATGGCACTTGCTCCTTCGCAGGACGTTGAATCAAATCCACAATGCCCGACAGGTGGAGATGCTGAAGCCCCTTGCCGCTCGACAATTGTAGGGCCACCCGCATATCGACCAGCTCGGCGAGGTATTCCTGACCCGATTTTTCGTCGACCACTAACCATGTGGGAGCGTCCCCTCCCGTGTGAATGGAGCCGTGAAATGCGTAGCGACCTGCGAGGGGCGGGGAATTGCTCATGTAAACGGGGGGATGCGAACTGGTCCCCAGTGGGGGGGGCTACTTTGGCTGGTTCCTGAGCATTTGCCCAAGAAAGAGACGATGCGGCAATCCGGTCCACGGGGCGCGCCCGCCTGACAGACGTCGATCCGACGGCAAATTTCCTCGGATCGGAGCCCTAGAAAAATAGGTCCTTAATTATCAGGCATTTCTGGGGAACGCTTAGCTGGCTGCTGGGCCGAACGGGACGTATTGATTAGGCACATGCCACGCTAGGACGGGAAGTATCTCGCCAACGGTGCCCAAGCGCTGTTCGCCGAAGCCGGCGGCGGCGAGGATCGCAGCTACGACGCCGTTCAGGGAGAGTGGCCCTTATCGACGATTTCGCCGGGCTACATTCAGGGACTCGCCAAGCAACAAAGGTCCGTCGACAAAAACTCCACTAGAACGCAAATCTCTGAGCGTCGAGTCGACTTTTTGTTGCTCAAGGCCGCGCATGACCGGCTGAAGAGAAGAGTCACAGAAATCGAAGAAAAACTCGTATCAGCTGCCGTCATCTCCCAGGCAGGACCACAAACCGTGGCCGGCCAATTGCCCACATTCGACGCCATCAGCGGCTCGCTCTCGCTGCGGTCGCTGCACCGCCCCCGGGTATTTCGCTTGCGGCGCGCCTCCGGCGGGTGCGCCGCAAGCCGCGACCCCAAGTAGCGACAATCCCGCCCAGGCAGAACCGGCGACAACCGAGGAAGAAGCGGAAAAGCAGGAGCCCAAGTTCGTCTTTTCGAGCCCGGATGAGATCAACGAATGCGTTGCCATGTTGCTCGACACTGCATTCGACGCGACTACATCAGAGCCGACAACCAAGCTTAAGAGCGACTTTAGCGCTCGCGTGCTCAACGATGACGACGAGGGGATCGGCGTTATCTTGCTGGCTCTCAAGCTCCGCGTTTACCTTGGCGGGACATTGATGATGCTACACGAAGGCGAGCGCGACAATCAGTTGAAGCGCTAAAAATCCTCCGAAGACTCTATCGCAGCAGCTTCCGAAGTTTGCAACGCCATCAGCGGCACGCTGCATAAGGTGGCGGGTAAGAAGTTTGCAACGCCATCAGCGGCACGCTGCATAAGGTGGCGGGTAATCCGCACGTGAGAACAGCCTATCTCGAAGAACTAGGGGATAACGAAATCGAGTGGTTGCCCGACGCCCTCCGGCGCATCGACCTGACGCATCCGGATGGGCACACTGATTCTCGCTTCGCGCTAGTCTCAGAGCATAGCTCTGTTTAGGAAAGCCGAAGTTGGACTAGTCGCCAACCAGCTGCGTGAGCTAAATGCCGTCCCATGAGTTTTCAACTAGCCCACTTCGCCATCGGCGAAGGCGCCAACGTCGCGCTGCTTCTCCACGGCGCCCTCGGTAGCGGTCAAAATTTCAGGAGCCTTGCGAAACGCCTCCAGCGCGCCTATCCGAGCTGGAAATTCGTATGTGCGGACCTGCGCCACCACGGCGCATCGCACCCGGCACCGGGCCCCAACACGCTTGCCTCATGCACCAACGATCTTCAACGCCTCGCCGGGCTTGCGGGCGATCCACAAGTCGTCATCGGTCACTCCTTCGGGGGAAAAGTCGCGTTGGATTTCGCCGCATCCAGGCCTGAAGGTCTTCGTCAGGTTTGGGTTCTGGATTCGGATCCCGGCGTCATCTCACCAGGCCCTCGCGGTTCAGCGGTGGGTGAAGTCGAAGCCGTGATGGAGGGCGTGCGAAAAGTGCCGCAACCTATTGCCAAACGGGATGACGTCGTCAGCCATCTCACTGAGCAAGGGTTTTCGATGATGCTCTCCCGCTGGATGACAACTAACCTCCGCCGTGTCGGCAGCGCCTACGAATGGACCTTCGATCTCGACAGTATAGGCGAACTCTTGGTGGACTATCGAGCCCGCGACCTATGGGAATTTCTCGAGGACTGCTCCAAGAGTACCGACGTGCATATCGTAGTCGCCGACCGAAGCGACCGTATCTCGCCCCATACCCGTGCTCGGGCCGAATCGCTGCCGGCAGCGAGCCGAGTGTCCACTCACCGTCTGGAAAACTCAGGACACTGGGTCCACGTCGACAACCCCGACGGATTGATGAACTTCTTCGGGCAGCATTGGCCAGCTAGCGAATAGCCAGGGCTCCAACTGTTAGCGACTCAGGTACCAACCCAGAGCCGCGGTTCCAAAAACACACGCCACGGCAACTGCCGGCCGCCAATCATTACCGCCCGTAGCACGCTCGGGCTGCTCCGTAGACTGCGGGGACTGCGGGGACTGCGGGGACTCCGAGACAGGGGCGGAATCAGCCGGAGATTTCCGTCTCTTCGCCTTCGACTTGGTTGAGCGCTTCGGTACCTGCTTGGACACCTTCTTGGGCGCCGGCTGACCAGTTTCCTTCTTCGCAGAGGTCGAGATATTTCGCTGCGCGCGCTTTTTCTCCTTTTCCTTCTGTCGGCGCTTGGCCTTTCGGCTTTGACGCGCCTGTTTCTTCGCCTTGCGCGCTGAACGCTCCTCTTTGTCCTCGGTCGCGCCGCGACGCGGAGTTGCCGATACCTTCTTCTGTTTAGAAGGCGCGGCCGCGACGACGGCCGTGCCTTGAGGCTGATCCTTCTTTGCCTTATGCGACTTGCGACGCTCCGTTTTGGCTGCGGCTACGGACGAGCTCCCCGGGGAACTCGTTGAGTCGGTCTTTGTTGCCGCGAGGCGATGGCTTGGCACCGACTTCCCCTTGAGAGACGCGGGCGGCAGCTTGACGGCACTCGCTCCTGTAGACGGCTTAGAACTCCCGGTCCGAATCGCGGGCAACGGAGTCTTGGCCTTCACCGCTGGCTTCTTGGAATCAAAAGCGAATGACGTTTGTTTGCGGGCTGACACCTGGCTCGACGGCTTGGGGGAAACTTTGGCCGAAGTCGTCCGCGATGCCCCAGGCGATGCTTTGGCGGGCGACGCTTTCGCGGTGGGTGTCAACGCCCGTGAGACCGTAGCGCTCTTACCCCCAGATTTGGCGATGGGCATGTCCAACTGGGCAGGCGCCTTCTTGGCAAGAGGAGCGGCCACTGCCGGCGGATCGGACGACTCCTCGCCCCAGCCATCATCTAAATCCGCAAGCCCCTCGGTGGCTTTTATCGCCGGCTTAGGCAACGCCGTCGTGGGGCTCGCCGGGGCATCCCAGCTATCGTCAATATCGTCCATGGAATCCTAGCTAACTCCGTCTACTGCGACACAAACACG
The DNA here is from genome assembly GCA_013214025.1 of Polyangiaceae bacterium. Taxonomy (GTDB): domain Bacteria; phylum Myxococcota_A; class Polyangia; order Polyangiales; family Polyangiaceae; genus JABSRN01. Next base: position 178,710 of record JABSRN010000003.1, on the reverse strand, counting down.
ACGCATAGCGCCCGGAGGAGCATCTGGCAAACTCTGGGTGCGGGGGCGCCCTGAACAGGCCAATGGCGGCATTTTCCCCCGCTCTCGGCGGATTCAGGATCCGCCAGCCGCACCCCGGATGTTTGTGCTCAGAGCCCCGCCGCCGGCTCGTCCTACTCACCGCTGCCCCGCTGTGATACCGGTTCCGCTATGTCGATCTCAGATCCGCCCCCCCCGAAATCCGACGTGACGCCGGAGCAGGCCGAAGCCGCCATCAAGACACTACTGGGCTACTTAGGGGACGATCCCGAAAGGGAAGGACTACTCGAAACTCCGGCTCGGGTGGTACGCGCTCTTTCGGAACATTTCGCCGGCTACGCTCAGAGACCGGCTGACTACCTGCACAAGACTTTTTCGGAGGTTGAGGGATACGACGAGCTTGTCCTGGTTAGCGACATCGAGGTGTATAGCCACTGCGAGCATCATATGGTGCCCTTCGTCGGCAAGGCACATGTCGCGTACATTCCAAGCGGCAAGGTCGTCGGATTGTCAAAGGTCGCCCGAGTGGTCGATGTGTACGCAAAACGACTTCAGGTGCAGGAAAAACTGACCGCTCAAATCGCCCGCGCCCTACAGGAACATCTACAACCCCAAGGGGTTGCAGTCATCATACAATGTCAGCATTACTGCATGTGCTACCGCGGCGTCCGCAAGCCTGGCTCGTGGACCACTACCAGTAAGCTGCACGGAATATTCCTCTCAGATTCAGCCGCCCGGATGGAACTTTTGACGCTGATCGGAATGAACCGAAGTATCGAAAATCAGGGCTAATCGACGGCGAATACTGCGCCCTCGTTCAAACAACGCGTAGCGCGCCGCTAGGTGATCGCCAGTCCGCAGCGCGGACAAAACTGCCAGTCAGCAGCGTCCAGCGCGGGACAATCATCCCGATCACAGGTTCGTTCGTAGGCTTCGGCCGCGTCCATGACCGTACGTTCTTCGGCTGGCCCCGACAGGATCTTCAGGTTGACGGAGTCGGCAGTCGGATCCTCCCCGTTGACCTCCTCATACATGAACTCACCTTCACCGATGCGAAACACGTCCCCTGGCTGCAGCTCGTGGCGCCCAATGCTCTGTTCACCGATAAAAGTGCCATTCTTGCTCGAAAGGTCCATCAGGACCATGCCGCCATCGTCGTCTTCGAACACACATGCGTGATGTCGGGATACACCTTTTGACAATATTTGAATGTCCGTATCGCCGCGACGGCCGAACATTATCCTGGCAGAAAGCAGAAAAACCTGCCCAGACAGCGGGCCTTGCAGTGCGCAGAGTCGCCGATACATAGACGAATAGAGTATCATGCTGTTCCTATCGAATGCCAGTCGACAACCACAACAGTCAGTCTGGGAAGTCTCCCGCACAGACTTCAGCGTCCGCGCCCGCCACGCCGGTGGGCTCCGTCGTGCCTCCGCTAGAACAGCGATTCCGGCTGGCGTTCGAGTACCCGGTGGTCTTCACAGATTCGTTGTTTCAGTCTAGCAACCTGTCCTTAGTCGACGCCGTTCGCCGTGGCACCGCGCCGTGTCCCCGGCGCTGCCAGCTAGTGCTCGAATCCGCCATCGACCGCCTGTGGCCCGAGCTTCGCGCTGACATCGAAAAATACTTCGCCGAACATCACCAACATCTCTCCCAGGTTTCAGCGCCAATGATTCTCGACGGCGGCGAGGCGTGTAAGAACGACCCATCGATTCCCCCCCAACTGCTCCAACGATTTGCGACGGTAGGTCTCGACCGGCAATGTTGCGTGGTTGTCATCGGCGGCGGTGCCTTCCAAGACATGGTCGGCTATTGTGCCAGCCTCGCCCATCGCGGTTTGCGCATCGTTCGCGTTCCGACAACGGTTCTCAGCCAGAACGACGGTGGTGTCGGAGTAAAAAACGGCGTCAATGCCTTCGGTAAAAAGAACTTTCTAGGCACCTTCGCGCCACCGTGGGCAGTGCTCAACGACCACGCGTTCCTCTCCACCTTAGCGAATAGAGACCTACGAGCCGGAATGGCGGAGGCCGTCAAGGTGGCAGTCCTCCGCGACGACCAGTTCTTCGACTGGATATGTGAGCATAGCCAGTCCTTGGGTGAACTGAACGACGATGCTTTACGCTATCTAATTCGGAGGTGCGCGGAGCTGCATCTCGAACACATTACGACTGGCGGAGACCCGTTCGAACAGGGCAGCTCTCGCCCGCTCGACCTAGGCCATTGGTCGGCCCACGAGCTCGAATCCCTCACCCAGTACGAACTACGTCATGGCGAAGCGGTCGCCATTGGACTCGCCATCGATGCCCTGTACAGCGAGCAGCTTGGCTGGTTGTCCACTGCGGACTGCGCGAGAATCATCAATTGCTTGCACCAGCTTCAGCTCGCCACCCATCACCCATCGCTAGATCTTCGCGCTCCCAGTGGCGAGCGGAGAGTTCTGGCTGGCATCGATGAATTTCGGCAACACCTAGGCGGCGACCTACGGGTTCCGATGTTGCGCGGTATAGCGGTGGTGGATGAAATTCAGCATTTTGATGCTGGCGCCCTGGAGCGTGCACTCCTAGCCACATCGAGGTCAACTCTCAACCCCGCGCCGCCGCCGCGAATCTTAGGCAATCCGAAAATCCCCTCGGCTCCGAACCAAGGAGAGCGATAGCAATGCAACTGGACGCCGCCGGACAGCCGCATCTCACCTACTGCACCAACGTGCATCCAGGAGAAACTCTGGGAGAGCTCCGACAGATAATTCGGGGACCCGTGAGCGAAGTCGCACGCCGCTGGAGGCAGGAGTATTGCGCGTCCGGTGGGGTTCTCCCCTTCGGAATGGGGCTACGACTGTCCGCTGCTGCCGCCACTGAACTAGAAGGTCCCGGGCGATGCGAAGAATTTCGTCAACTCCTCCAGGACAGAGACCTCTATTTGTTCAGTCTCAACGGCTTCCCCTATGGAAACTTCCACGACGGCAAAGTGAAAGATCTCGTGTACACGCCGGACTGGCGGACGCGCGAACGCCTCGCCTACACCGACCGCCTGGCGCGGCTCGGCGACGCCATCGCACCCCGTGGCCAGGCGCTGAGCCTCAGCACGGTTCCTGGTGGCTACAAGAAACACTTAGACAACGAGTCGGTGGGACAGATCCGGGAGCGCCTGCTGCAACACGCCGCCTGCCTGCTGGAGATCCGGGACCAGAGGGGGCGATCCATTCGACTCGCCCTGGAACCCGAGCCTGATTGCCTATTCGAAACTACCCGGCAAGCGGCCGAGTTTCTACAAACCGAGATTCTCGGCAAGGCGGGCTTGGCGTCGTTCGGCAAGCGAACAGGGCTCAGCGCTGCCCAATCAGAAATATTCTTGCGTGATCAACTCGGCCTCTGTGTCGACGCCTGCCACTTAGCCGTTGCCTACGAAAATCCGGAATCCGCTCTCGGCTACATCCAATCCGCAGGACTCCGAGTCGCCAAACTACAAATCAGCTCGGCGCTGTCTCTCGAACTCCAAGGCGACGAAGGCGACACTGCTCAGCTCGAACAACTAGCAGACTTCGACGACGGGATTTATTTGCACCAGGTAGTGGCCCGGAGCCGCGACGGTCAGCTTAGCCGATTCCGGGACTTGGATGACGCCATTCGACATCAGCTCGCCAACCCCCAACCCCAGCAGTGGCGCGTGCACTTTCATGTGCCCGTTTTTCGTTCGGCATTGGGCCTTTTCGGTAGCACCCAGCAATCGCTCCGGGAACTACTCCGGTACTGCCAGCGCGAAGCGCTATGTGATCACTACGAAGTGGAAACCTACACCTGGGGCGTGCTCCCGACCGCCCTCCGGGGCGATTCACTAACTGAGTCTCTGGTGGAAGAACTCGTCTGGGCTCGCGACGCGTTACTCTAATCAGGCGTCAGTCAGTGAGCCCACCTTATAGCCCCGAGCCCACCAGCACCCGCGAGTATTTCGGACTACAGTGCACCATGGCCGCCCTCCGCACTTATCTTCAGCTGGGTCGAGTATCGAATTTGCCGACCGTATGGAGCAATGTGGTCGCCGGCAGCTTGCTAAGTGGTGCCTCTCCTCTCGCCCCGCTCGCAGGGCTCAGTCTTTCGCTGTTCTACGTCGCGGGCATGTTCCTCAACGATGCCTGGGACGCCGAAATAGACGCCCGAGAACGACCCGAGCGACCCATCCCGTCCGGGAAAATTACGCGCCGAGAGGTTTTCACGGTCGGAGGCGTTCTACTCCTAGTGGCCGTAGTCAGCCTTGTGGCGGCATCGCCCACTCCCTTGGCCGCCACCCTCTCCGGACTGTGCTTGGCGGGCTTCATTCTCATCTACAATCGGCATCACAAGGGCAACACTCACGCGCCGTGGTTGATGGGAAGCTGTCGCGCACTTGTGTACATTTGCGCCGCCACTGCGGGGGGAGGGTCTCTGCAACCCGCGCTGCTCGCCGGCGCCTTCAGCCTTCTCTTGTATGTCAGCAGTCTGACCTATGTCGCCCGCTTCGAGTCTGGACAGAGGCTCACTGCCTATTGGCCGTTGCTGTTCCTCAGCGCCCCCCTACTGCTCGGCGTCTGCGCCGTTGGCCCCGCCGGCCTTTCGTGGCCCTTCGCTCTCAGTTTTTGTTCTGTGCTCGTCTGCGCGGTGATCGCAGTCCGTCCCTTGCTCGGCCAGGCGCAGAAAAACATCGGGGATTCCGTTGGGCTGCTCATCGCCACGATTGCGCTGGTGGACGGGTTCCTGATCCTCGCGTTCGCACCCAGCCCGTACTTTTGGATAGCTCCGGCAGCATGGCTTGCCACCCTCGGGCTCCAACGCCTTGTACCGGGCACATGAGCCTCACGGGGCTGTCTTCACGTGACCATGGGCGCCGACAACTTCCGGCTAACTGCTCTCAAGGCTCATGGGGAGCCTTCAGGACTCCGGAGTACCACCGCAGTGATCTCCGCCGTGGTCCCGAGACGCATGGGGGGCCCCCAGTATCCGGTTCCTGAGCTGACATAGAGCTGACTTTTGCCACGGCGATACAAGCCGGCGATGAACGGTGTCACTAAGCGGACCGCCCAAACAAAGGGGAACAATTGGCCGCCGTGAGTGTGTCCCGACAACTGCAAGTCAACACGGCCGGCAGCGTCTTTAAACGAGTTGGGGTCATGAGCGAGAAGCACCAGCGCCAGCTCTTTCGGCACAGAACGAAAGGTCGCGTTCAAGTCTTCACCGCCCTCGTCTGGATATCGCCTGGAGCGACGATCGTCACAACCCGCAATAATAAAGGAAGCGTCTTCTCCCCCCTGAGGGGTGACACGGCGGTGTTCGTTCCTCAACACCTCAATGCCCAACCCTCGGATGTGTGAGACCCAGGACTCGGCGCCTGAATAGTGATCGTGATTGCCGGTCACAAAATAAACGCCCGCCGGCGCCGTCAGTTCAGAAAAGCACTGAAGTTGGTTCGCCAAACACTCGACACGGCCATCCACAAGATCTCCTGTGATCGCGATCATGTCGGGCTCGATACCATGAACATGCCGCACGCACTGTCTCGCGAAGCGCTGCCCCAGCAGCGCACCGATATGAACATCGCTGAGCTGCGCGATGGTAAAGCCGTCGAGTGTTCGAGGCCAACGGTCCAGTTCAATCTCGACCGTGCGGATTGCCGGAAAGCGGGTGCCCTTCCAAAGCGCAAGAACGCTCAGCACGCTGGCACTGCCGATGACCAGGCCACTGCGCCAACTGGCGTAGTCCGCACTGGCCGACAACTCGCTCACGCCGGAGGCCACCAGAAGCGCCGAGCAGAAATCCCAGGCGAATAACAAATGAATCAATAGGAAGGCGAAGCCCATCCATAGGCAGGCCGGAAGCACCACCCATTGCGCCAGCGATCGAGGTAAACAGCGGGACGCGATGTGCGGGTAAAATAGCGATAGGCTGAAGCACCAGACGCCCCCACGGATCCACGACGACGCATCGTCCGAAAGCCCTATACCGTCCAACAAGCTCAGCAAATAAACGTGACTAGCCAACATGATGGCTGCCACAGCCACCGTCCCAGCGAGACTCATCAGCCGGGGCAACAGCGGACGCCGACTCGAATGATCGGCAGGCGACGTCCGAGACGTTTGCGTTCCGTTTGTCACTGGGAATCGCTATCGAGCCCTGCAGCGGTAACATTCCCTGGGCGCTCATCAAAAACGTGCTCAAGCATGATGCGTTTCACGTCACTCTGCTGCGGCGCCGACGGCAAACTGTCTGGCTCACTCGACAACAATAGGGGGCCCGCTCCCGGATCGCCTACCGGTCGACCGTGAGAGCCCCGCACGAGCGAGGGAGTCAGGGGAATCACGTCCATGAGCATGCGGAAGCCCAGCATTTTTTTCACCACCCGAGACGCTACCTTGGCCCTCGGGAATCGAATCGCCGGATCCATAAAAAGCTCAACGGGATCGTAACCGGGCTTCCGATGGATATCCACACAGCGAGCAAAATCTGGAGCACGATCGTCGTCTAGCCAATAGTAGTAGTTGAACCACTTGTCCGGGGAGGCCACCGCTATCAGCTCACCGGAACGCGCGTGGTCCAAGCCCCGTTCCTGCTTCGCTTGAGCGCCGAGGACGCAGTCAATACCGGCAATCTGGCGGACAAACTCAGCCACCTCTTCCACACGCTCGGGATTGCGAACGTATATGTGGGCGATCTGATGATCCGCCACTGAAAATACGTCCGACATCCCGGCATCGAGCAATTCGAGGCCTAGTTCTTCACGAATCGCTAGCCAACCGACTCGACGAAATTCCTGATTCAACGCGATGGATCCCCGAACAGCGCTTACGCCATACTCGCTGAGTACGAGCACGCGAAGCCCTTCGCGCTTGGCGTGCTCGATCAGCTCTGCGCAGAGTTCGTCCACTCGCTCAAGTTCGACCGCGATCTCGGGGGCGCCAGGGCCAAACTTCTGCAGGCAATAGTCGAGATGCGGGAGGTAGGCGAGGTTGAGCGTGGGGCGACGGGTCTGCTCGATGTGCAATGCACAGTCGGTGATCCAGCGGCTCGACTCGATGTTGGCATTCGGCCCCCAGAAACTGAAGAGCGGGAACTGACCCAGCTTAGCGTTTAGTTCGTCGTGTAATGCAGGGGAATTCGCCCAATGATCCGGAATCTTTCGACCGTCCGCGGGGTACATCGGGCGGGGTGTCACAGCCCAGTCAACCGAATCATACATGTTGTACCACCAGAACAACTTCGCGCAGCTGAAGGCAGCATCGCGCTTCTTCCCCGCCTCCCAAACGCGTTCTCCTTGATACAGTGCGGCTGACTGACGCCAGAACATCACCTCGGACAAGTCTCGATGGTACCAGCCGTTCCCGACAATACCGTGCTCACGAGGGGGGCTACCCGTCAGCATCGTTGCCTGAGCCGCGCAGGTGACGGCCGGCAATATATCCCCCAGCTCTCGAACGCAGCCAGCTGCTGCGAGGCGCGAGAGTGCGGGCGTGTGCTCACCCATCAACGCTCGCGTCAGCCCGACGACATTAATGACCAGAGTGCGATGCATTGCGCGACTAGCTGGGCTCGTCGACCACGGGGCTCTGACCTCGGAGCACCGAGTTTCCCTGCCACAGCTCCCGCTGGTCCCGATTCGGCGAACCGTCATCCATCGCCAAATCCAGACGACCACTCTGAGAGAAGAACTCGATCGGGTTGCGCCAGATGATGGTTTCGATCACGTCCTCGCTGATTCCCCGTTCCTGCATTTTTTTCGCGGACTTCGGAACTTTTAATGGGTCGGACACTCCCCAGTCCGCAGCGCTGTTCACGAGGATCCGCTCGCTGCCGTATTGAACGACCAACTCGGCCATCCGGCTTTCGTCCATTTTCGTTTCTGGATAGACGGAATGCCCGGCCCAGTATCCCCGGTCCAATGTGTCTTTCACCGTCTCTTCGGTGTTGTGGTCGATCAGCACCAGGCCCGGGTCGATGCCCACATCGGTGACGACATCCATGCTACGGTCAGTGCCGCGTTTCTTGTCACGGTGTGGCGTGTGAATCATCACCGGCAGTTCGTACTCCCGAGCCAGTTCCAGTTGCGCGATGAACACTCGCTCCTCCGCCGCCGTCTGATCGTCGAAGCCAATCTCGCCTACTCCGACCACGCCGTCCTTCTCTAGGTAGCGGTGCATCAACTCAAGAACATCATCCGCCAGAGCGTCATTGTTTGCCTCCTTAGGGTTCAACCCAATCGTGCAGAAGTGGTGAATGCTGAACTGCTTGGCGCGAAACCGTTCCCAACCGACCAAGCTGGAAAAGTAGTCATCGAAAGTGCCCAGGTGTTTGCGCGGCTGGCCCATCCAAAACGCCGGCTCAATCACAGCTACACAGCCAGCCTCCGACATTCGTTGGTAATCGTCCGTCGTGCGGCTCGTCATGTGAATGTGAGGATCCAGAAACTTCATAGACCCAGTCCTAGCGCGTCACAGCCCGCCGGCGTCGGCTATTACGCCAAGATCCTCAGGAATCGACCGTCCCGCGGAGCGTCGCTCTGCGGCGAAATCTCTAGCCATGCGTGCCAACTCGGCGTTTTTACGCGCTTGCAGTCCCAAGATGTCCTGTAGCGACAACCCTAGGAAGACAGCCTTCATCACCAGTTGGTTCATCTGCGCTTCCGTGTAGTGTCGAGCCGCATAGGGGTTGTGGCAGGCGATCGCCGCAAACACGTCCAGCGCATTGGTGCGCCCGGCCTCCACCGCCAAATCCACCAGCTCGCCTGAATGGTCTACGAACGGCAAGGAGCGGAGCAACACCGACTGCTCGTCGGCGTCGCCGTAGTTGAGCTGAGCGCCAATCCATACTCGCCGCTGGGCGGTCTCGGCGGGCAGAGTCACCAACAACCAGCGAGCCAAAGCGCCGACCGCGAAGCTAGCATCGGGCCAAGCCAATCCCAGTAGCTGCAACCGCGATACGTCGGCTGAGCTGGGCCTCAGCGCGCGTCTCCCCATACGTCTGGATACTCGCGAAAAATCCCGCGCCCAGGCACGAGCGTCGGGCTGACGGCGATGCAGTTCAAGCCGTTCGGTGAGCCAAACTGAAGGCACTTCTCCGGCAGCCTGCCGAATCACCTCAGCAACGCCCGCTGTCAATGCGGTCAAGTTCGTGACTGACTCCGGCATGCCGGAAACGCTAGCGCGAGATCCAAGGAAGTGCCAGTCCGCTGACACCCAAGCGCGGCTCCGACATCCACCTCCCCCGTGGCGCCAGCGTGCGCAAGCGCTCACGACACCGATCCGACAGCGTGCGCACTTGTAGAATGTGGCGCCCCAAGTTACGCGTGAGCATCATGTGGAGTTACCGAGCCTGCCGGCGACAGGGCAGCGCACTGCTGGCCCCTCTTCTGTCAGTCATCGCTAGCTGTCAGCTGGGCTGCGGCCCGCCCCAGGGCCCCCCCCACAGCGGCGGGCGGCTTGCCGAGGGTCCCGCCACGACTAATGAGCAACACGCGACGTCCGTCACCCCTCAGCATCCCGCCGCGAGCGAGTGGACGCTCCCCAAAATGCCTCCCCACGAGCTGAAGCCGAGAGTCCGGGTGGCGAGCGGCTTGGTCAATCCGCGCGGCCTCTACGAAACCGAAGCAGGAGTCCTATTGGTAAGCCAGGCGGGAACCGGCAACCCGAACGCGCCTTTCACCGGGTCGCTTAGCGAGTTCCGCGATCGGAACCACGATGGAGATTTCGATGACCCGGGCGAACGCACAGTATTACTCGGACGACAGTTCTCTACGAATATTCTCGACATCGTCCATCGCGACGAGGTTTTCGGGATGGCAGGCATCGCTGGTGGAGGGGCGAAAATGGTTGTCACCCACGCGCCCTTTGATGGCGCGTCCAGCCTGTTTCTCTTGCGTGACAAACAAGTTTCGAAGTGGTCCGAGATCGAGGGCACGCTGAACGACATCGTATTTTCGGCGCAGCGTAGCGAGTGGTTCGCCGTGTCTAGCTCAAGCGACGAGATCATCCGCATCAACGACGCGGGTCACGCGAGCCAGCTACTCAAGCTGCCGAAATTGGCTGACGGCCAAGACGCTGTGCCCGCCTATATCGATCTCAACCCCCAGAGCGGCAAGCTACTGATCAGCGTGTTTGGCGGATCGCCTGTTGGCGAGTCAGCTGGCGACGGGACAGAATTGGTGCCCAGTTCGGGCTCGATCATCGAAATGGACCCGCAAAGCTTCAAATGGCGACCGCTCTTGGTCGGGCTAACCGCGCCGACTGATCTGGCAGTCAGCGCCGATGGGACCATCTATGCATTGGAGCTTTGCGATTCCTTTCTGGATCCCACACCGGATCGAAAGTCCTTCAGTCGGGGTGTTTCCCACGGCGGCTTCCGTCGTCACTCTGGGCGCCTGCTACGTATTGAAGCCAAGCGACATTCCGTCACCGTGCTCGCCACCGGGCTGGATACGCCCAGCAACCTGTTATTGAGTGGCAATCAACTCTGGATCAGCCAGGGCATGGGAACGCCAGGGCGCCGGATTCCTAACGCAACTGGCATAGGAAGCGAGACGCTCAGCGGATTCATAGAGCGAATCACCCTCTAGGCCAGCGCATCGCGCGTCACAGTGGCGCTCAGAGCTGCTTCTGGAGCTGGGCAACGGTCAACAAATGCGCGGCCAAATCTGTCTCGCCGCGGTTGGTCGTGCTGACGGTTTGGTCGTTGGAGGCTCCACGAATCGACACGGTCCCCGCGACACGGGCTCGATGCAGCATGCGGTCGTCGAAATAAGCGCCGGCGCATCGTGCACGGAGAAGGCCCAACAACTTGTTGAAATTGCCCAAGGTCGTGCGTTCTAAGGGCTGCCCCATGCCGCCGAAACGCACGCTTTCCTGACCCATAGACGCCACCACCGTCCCCGAGGAGTTGTACACATAGAGCACCCGCTCCGCTGACTGCTTAGAACTGTGCTGCTCGTAACGCTGCTCGTGCCTGTCGCCCGAAGCGTCGGTTTCCATCACCATCACGGTCTCGACGGATCGGTCATCGGTCTTGCAAAGCGTCAATATGATGGAGACGACGTCTGAAAACCCCAGGGTTTCCCACTTATCCGGGTCTCCTATTCGGGGTTCTCCATTGCCGCTGGTTATGTGCAGAGACGTCTCCTCCAAACGGAAGGCACGAACCCGCAGAGGATTGACAACCCCAACGTCACACGCCACAGCTCCCATGCCTTCCCGGATGATCCTTCCGAGAGCCGCCGAAGCCTCGGCTGAGTCCAAGGTGCGTACAGCAATCACAGGAATGTCACGCGCGGCCAACTGCCGAGCATCGTAGGCGCCGACCCCAGCGAGTTCTGCTAGCAGTCCCAGCTGAGACTCATTCGCCTTCGCGCCGGGCTCGCCTCCCCATCGGGTAATCGCAACAACGAACATCTACTTCAGCCGACGCTGGTTAACCGCGTCACTCCATGCAGCCGGATCGGGCTCCAACACCTCAGTAAAGATCGACGGCGAACAAATCACGTAATTGCACCAAATCACGTTGCCTAGAGGCGCCGCCCAAACCGAGCCGGAACGATAGCGTTACATCGTCCCCCCAGGGCCACCACAAGCCGAACAAGAAGCTCCCACCCACAGGTTGGCTGCAGTACATGAATTGCTCGGCGCGGAGCCCGCCGCAGCGTTCGACTAATTGCTGCACAACGATGGGCGACTCACGTAAATTGCCCTCCGCCCACATGATGGGGAACAGAGGCTTGATAGCGGTTTCGGCGATGATGTTATCGTCGCAGCGAAATGACGAACAGATGCAGTCCAGTCGGGCATCCCAGCTCCAACCACCTGGCCACTTCGACTTAAAGGTGGCCAGGCCATTGAGTACGTCACGTGCGGAGGAGGGCCCCGGTTCATGCATGACGAAACGATAGCACCCGCCTACACGGGCGGGGTGATGTTCACCGTCGCCAGCTGAACGGCAGTTTCTCCGGCCGGGCGACGCACCGCTTTGTACGGCGATCGCAGTCGCTCAGGCTCCGCTTCGGCCCCTGAGCGACCATTAATTTTCCCTTATTTTCATACACTTTCGCATTACCCGGTTGCCCCCCTGCGCCACCGCTCTACACTTACGGTCACCTTCTGACCCGCGGTCACCGATGCCCAATCCGGACCCTAGCCCCGCCGACGAGTCTGCTTCAGCTCCGTCCAAAGTCGGACCGCTCACGTGGATGACGCGGAACGCAGTCGCGTCCAACTTGTTGATGGTCATGTTGCTGGTGGGCGGCTTGATGATCGCCCCTCAGATCAAACAGGAGGTTTTCCCGACTTTCGAAATGGAGTTGGTGCTCGTCCAGACGGCTTATCCCGGAGCTAGCCCGGCGGAAGTAGAACAGGGTGTGGTGCTTTCGGTGGAAGAGGCGGTGCGCGCTGTGGACGGCGTGAAAGATATCCGCAGCACCGCCTCCCAGGGCTCGGCAGTCATCGCAGTGGAACTGTTGACGGGCACCGACACCAATCGCGCACTGGCGGACGTCAAGAGCGCCGTCGACCGGGTGACTAGTTTTCCGGACAACGTAGAGCGCCCCGTGATCAGTCTCGCGACAAACCGCAAGCAGGTCATCTCCCTCGTCGTGCACGGTGATCAGAGCGAGACCACCCTGAGAGCTCTGAGTGAAGAGATTCGCCAAGAGCTGATCCTGGAAGATGAGATCACCGTTGTGGATCTCTCGGCAGTCCGCGCACCAGAAATCAGCATTGATGTTCCCAAAGAGACGCTCCGTCGATACGGACTCACGCTGGGTGGCATCGCAGAAAAAATCCGTCAGACCTCCGTGGAGGTTCCAGGGGGTGGCATCAAAACAACCGCCGGCGAGGTCCTAGTCCGCACCACAGAACGCAGAAGTACGGGCTCGGAATTCCGGGATATCATTGTGCTAAGCGAGGCGGACGGCACAGAAGTACGGCTCGCCGACATCGCCGACATCAGGGACGGCTTCGCGGATACCGACCAGGCCGCCCACTACAATGGGGAGCGTGCCGCGGTCGTCAAGGTCTTCCGGGTCGGTGACCAGACGCCCATCGAAGTCGCAGCCGCCGTACATCGCTACATCAAGAAAAAGCAACCGACGCTTCCGCCAAGCCTCACGCTCTCCACCTGGGGAGACTCGTCGGAAATGTATCGAGGTCGCCGCGACCTAATGATCCGCAATGGCCTTATGGGTCTGTTGTTGGTGATCGTCATCTTGGGGCTGTTCCTCGACATCCGTCTGGCCTTCTGGGTGACCCTAGGGATCCCGGTTTCCTTCGTCGGGGCCTTGTTGTTCCTTCCCTCGGCCAACGCATCCATCAACATGATTTCGATGTTCGCGTTCATCATCACGCTGGGCATGGTGGTCGACGACGCCATCGTGATCGGCGAAGCTATTCACCAGAAACGGACTCAGGGGCTGCCCTCGTTGCAGGCGTCTATCGAGGGGGTTCACTCTGTCTCCACGCCGGTAATATTCGCCGTCAGCACGACCATCATCGCGTTTGTCCCGTTGCTATTTGTGCCTGGTCCTGGAGGCAATTTTTTCAGACTGATCCCCATCGTCGTCATTTCGGTCATGTGCATCAGTCTGGTGGAGTCGCTACTCATATTGCCGGCACATCTCGCCCATATCAGCACTGAGCCCGGACGTTTTTTTGGCTTAATACATCGCCAGCAGCAGAAGGTCAGCCGCATGGTGGAAGCGCTGATCCACCGTGTCTACTCCCCCGTCCTGGCTGCCGCGATCCGCGGCCGATATCTCACCTGTGCCATCTGTCTGGCTGTGTTGATCGCCTCCTTGGGATTGGTGGCGGGTGGACGCTTGCAATTCACCTTCTTGCCTAAGGTCGACGGCGATGTCGTCATCGCCAACCTTCGTTACCCCTTCGGTACCGCCAACGTGGAGACTCAAGCAGCCACCCAGCGACTCGTCCGTTCCGCCCAAGAGGTGCTCGAAGATATGGGCGAGGAGCAGGAGCTCAGTCGCGGAATCTTCTCCCAAATCGGCGCCACTGGCACGATGGGGCACGGCGCGCGACCCGGCAATTACAACCGAGGCAGCCACCTCAGCGAAGTGGCCATCTCGCTCGTACCGCTAACCCATAGGAATTTTAGCTCCCAAGAATTCGCCCAGAGATGGAGAGAAAAAATGGGCGAGGTGGCCGGCATCGAGTCCCTATCATTCGGTTTCTCCACTGGACCGAACGCCGGTTCCCCCATTGACATCGAACTCACCCACCACAACTTGGATGCCCTTAGGGCTGCCTCCGCCGAACTCGCCGCAGCTCTCCGTGGCTTCGATGGCGTTATCGATATCGACGACGGGTACAGCGCCGGGAAAGCTCAACTCGACTTCAAGGTGCGCCCCGAGGTCCAAGCCCTAGGTGTGACCGCACGGTCTCTTGCCACCCAAGTTCGTAGCGCGTTCTTCGGAGCCGAGGCCGCCCGCCAGCAGCGCGGCAGGGACGAAGTCCGCGCCTACGTGCGACTTCCCGAGTCGGAGCGCCGCAGCGAACACGATATCGAAACCCTCATGATTCGCACCCCTCGTGGAGGAGAAATCCCCTTGGCGTCAGCCGCCGAGGTGTCCCGTCGCCGATCTCACTCGGAAATCAAGCGACGCGCTGGGCAGCGACGCCTCAATGTAAGGGCCGACGTGGAGGCGACGGTCACCAACGCCACGCTTGTGTCCGAACGACTCCGCGACAACAGTCTGCCGGATCTGGCCAGCCGATACCCAGGGCTCGGTTATTCCCTGCAGGGTGAGCAACGCGAACAAGCGCGTACGCTGGGCTCCCTCAAGCGCGGCTTCGGGATCAGCATGTTGGCGATATTTGCTCTGCTCGCGATCGTATTTCGGAGCTACGTTCAGCCGCTTATCATCATGGCCGTGATCCCCTTCGGCCTCATTGGCGCTATCTGGGGCCACGTGTTCATGGGCTACGATCTGAGCATGATCAGCATGATGGGCATGGTCGCCTTATCCGGTGTGGTGATCAACGACTCCCTCATCTTGATCGTGGCCGTCAACGAAGCCCGAGCGGAAGGCAAGAATGTCGGCGACGCGCTGGTGATTGGCGGCGTCCAGCGTTTTCGGCCCATTCTACTAACCTCGTTGACCACCTTCTTCGGATTGATGCCGATGATCACTGAGACTTCAACTCAGGCACGGTTCATCATTCCCATGGCCGTGAGTCTGGGTTTTGGCGTCCTGCTGGCCACGACGCTGATGCTGCTATTAGTGCCCGCCATCTACCACATCGTTGAGGACATCCAGAATAGCGCGTCCCGATTGGTCGGAGGCGTACGCAACCTGTACGCCCCACCTGAGGCGGAGCGGCCACCAGAATCCTAGGAGCCCAGAACCCTAGGAGCCCAGAATCCTAGGAGCCCAGACGTAACAGAACTCGGGCGATCAGACCTGGCCCAACAAGCCGTGCGTCACCCGATGGCGACGCTTCTGGATCTGCTCCAGGGACTCGACCTGTACGACCTCATCGGGCGTCACTTTGAAAATAGTCTGGCCCTTGGCGATGATGGTGCCGTCGCTCTCCTGAAGCACGCGGGTCACCGTTCCGGCGAAGGGCGCAAGCACCTTGTTGAACATCTTCATCACTTCGATGACGAACAGCGGCTGACCTGCCTCAAAGCGGTCCCCCTCCTGCACTAGCACCGGCAAATGCGGCGCTTCGCGCGAGTAGAAGTGACCTCCCGTGGGGGCAACGATTTCATCGGAGCTGGCAGCAGGCGGCGGAACCAGGGAACGCGCCAGAGTCGCGGCCTGCTCCGCGTCTGTGAAACGGTCCGGGAAGTGGCATTCCAATTGGTCATCCACGCGGATCTGACCGAACTCAGAGCGATGGGAAATTCGCGGCACCATCAGGAGCAAGTCCACGGCAACAGTGAAGCCTCGATGAGCCGACCTGCAGGCCGCCCAAAGCTCGGCGCCCCCGCCGAAGTTCTTCGGCGCGCTATCAGCTGACAGCAGCGCTTCGGTCTCCGTCCAGCTATCGGTACCGAGACGCTTCTGTAGATCTGAGTAAAAGCTAAGGCCCTCCCTCAGAACGTCCAAGTCGTGACTCCAAATTTCGGCAGACGGTGGCTTACCCGGAGACGCGTCCAAGTTGAGATAACGGTACAGCGCGTTCAGTACCTCTAGCGGGTTCGCCAAGAACTTCGGCTTGCCGCCGGCGCTCCACAGGGTGCCCTCGTGGCAGCCGATATAACCCGCCAATAGATGTGGGTCTCCAAATAGTGCCCCCAAGGGACGGAGTATTAGGGTCTGCTGCCGGCGCAGAGCGAGCTTCGCCGAATCCTCCGATTGTCGACCCAGCAGATCCGCCCAAGTGAGATCCAAGTCGACATCGCGCAAGATCGTCTGAAGCGCGCCCACTCCCGCCAGGTAAGGCCCCATGAAACGCGTGGTGGGTTTCACCATCGCGCCGTGACCCAAAATCCAGCTGACCAATCCGTAATGTACCGAAAGGTTCGTTTCTAGATCACGGCCTCGCAGCTCGGTGGAGCGCAAAATCTCCGAGATACGCTCCAGGTTGTCTTCCCGGGTCGTTCCGTCGGTGAGCAGCAGCGCGATGTTGGAATCGTAGGCGCCCGCTAGGTTGTAGTAAACGAAAGCGCCCGTATCCGGGTTGCGCCCCCCAATGCCTTGGTCATCACGAATTTCGCCTTCGATGGGCGGCGACCAGTACCGGATCACGCCTCCGGCATGGGGCTGCAGGCTCGCGTTAGTGGCGTTCACTCGGACCTCGGCGCCGGAGAGGCTACGCGAGACCCTGGTGGGCTTGGGCAAGCGGCTGCCGTGCACACTGAGCAGCACCATCGCTTCGATCAGTTGATCGACGTAAAAACAATCGGTCGCATCGTCGGGGTTCGTGAAACAAAGTCGGTACACCAACTCGCTGACGCCATGCTCCACTTGAATGCGCGTATTCATCTCCATGAAGAAGTGGTCGTTGCCGTCCACAATGCACTCGAAGGTTGAAACACTATCGAGGTTCACGGCGGCGCCGAAACGCTCACCTTCTGCTTCCATAGCCTGAAGCGTGACCAGATCTCGTTTGAGCACCGCCGCGGCAGCTAAGCCAGCAGATGCCTCTATCTCCGCCTCAAGCAGCTCTTGAGTGAGGGAGAGCTCCAGTAGCTTTTGCTCGTGCATCTGAAGCGAACAGTCGCGCCCACCAAGGGAGACACACCAATCGCCGTTGCCAATGATCTGGATCTCATTGTGACGGCTGATTTCGATGTTGAGCTCTAATAGGAAGTTTCGGTTGGATCCCGGTTGCACCACCTTGGATTCGGCCAAGATGTCCATCACCGCGGAGGACACATCGCCTGGCTGAGCCACGACTCGCTGACCTTTGCCGCCACCGCCACCGATATGCTTAAAGCGAATCCGCTTACCAGGGTACTTCTTCCAAATGGTTGCGGACTGCCCGCCGGCCTCAGCCTGCAGTTCTTCGATTGTCACTAATTCAACCTGTGCGGCGTAGCCGAGAAGCAATAGAGCGTCGGCGTTGTCCGGCAAGGACAAACTATCGTCGTACTGGAAGGACAGGCTGTGCTTCTTCGCCAATACTTCGAGAGCGCCGCGGTCCTTGGACTTGTGGAGCAGGCAGATAGCCGAAATATTGTCGACACCGGGAATGACCGAGTTGCCGAGACTCCGGGCTAGCTTCTTGGCCTCGTCCTTGGCGCCCGCGCGCTGAGCCACGCTCGAAGAGGGGCCCACGAAGATGATACCGGCGTCTTCTACGGCGCGGATGAACTCCGCGTCCTCGGCCATGAAACCGTAGCCAGCAAACAGGTGCGTGTAGCCGTTGTCATGAGCGATAGCTGTGATCTGCAGGATTCGCGCGAGCTTCTCTTCTTGGCCCGAGCCCATGTAATCCGGCACACGATGAACGTTCTCCGAATATTCCAATCCGCGTAGTTCTGGAGCCAAACATCGCGGGTAGACGATGGAATCCTTCTCGGACAGCAACATCCCGCACTCGACCCCCATGCGCTCGAAGATCTCCATGGCCTCTTTGCGTACGGGGCCACGACAGACGATGAGACATTTCACGCGACCGAGGCCGAAACCGCTAACCCACTCGGAATCGGCGTCTTCGTAACGTTGCGAACGGAAATTGGAATCCAACATCATTCAAACTCCCGTTGTGGCGCGCCCATGGGTTCCGGTCTGTATTTTCGCATGAGGAAGCTGAGGTTCTTGGCTAGCACCTGACGCGTTTCCCCTGGCATGACCACGCTCGACACGGAGCCGAGGGCCAGAGCCTCCTTGGGGTTCATCAATTCCGCTTCGTAGCGCAGGCTGAGCTTCGCCAACGCGGCGTCCCGTGACGCGGCAGCATCCGCGTCGGACGCGCCTCCTTCGATGTCGGCTTTGAAGGTTCGAGCGATCTGCTGCATTTCGGACTTGTAGACGTAGTCTTTTCCGGCAGGACCCATCACGGCGATACGAGCTGTCGGCAGGGTGAGCACCAAGTCGGCGCCAGTAAAGTACGAGTTGTAAGCAGCGTAGGCACCACCGAAGGCGTTGCGGATGATCAGAGTGATTCGCGGGGTGCGCAAATCGATGATGGAATCGAGCAGGCGGCGACCAGCCGACACAATCCCACGGTGTTCCTGCTCCTTGCCCGGCAAGAAGCCAGTCGTGTCTTCCAGGAAGATCATTGGGATGTTGTACAGATTGCAGAAGCGCACGAAGCGCGTGCCCTTCTGAGCCGCGTCAATGTCGATCTGTCCGGACGACACGGCGGAGTTGTTCGCCAAGAATCCGACCACGTGACCACCGATGCGCCCAAAGGCCGTGACGATGTTCCGCGCCCGCTCGGGCTGGAGCTCGAAATATTCTCCGTGGTCGCAGATTTGCTGCAAATACAGAGTGATATCCAGCGGGGTGTTCATGCCCGCCGGCGAGTTGAAGATGTTGCGGAACAGAATGCGCTCTTCGTGCACTACGCGATCCACCGGATCGGATGTCTCTGCGAAGGGAGCGGAACTCCGATTGTTGTCCGGTAGGTAGGAAAGCAATCGAAGAGCGGTTCTCAGGGAGCCGAGCTCGTCTGGAGTCACGAGATCCACGACACCGCTCTGGCCGTGCACACCGGGTCCGCCCAAGGCGTCCGCCGTGATGTCCTCGCCCAAGGCGGATTTGACGACCGCCGGTCCCGTGAGTCCGAAGAAGGTGTTCTCGGACTGAATCATGAAGGAGCCCTGCCTTGGCAGGTAGGCGCCACCGCCAGCGTTGTAGCCGAACATACACATGATGCTCGGCACGACGCCGCTGAGCTTACGCAGAGCTGTGAAAGCTTCGCTG
This sequence comes from Polyangiaceae bacterium, assembly GCA_013214025.1. Classification (GTDB taxonomy): domain Bacteria; phylum Myxococcota_A; class Polyangia; order Polyangiales; family Polyangiaceae; genus JABSRN01. The sequence goes on along the minus strand of JABSRN010000003.1, from coordinate 159,357 downwards.
TATCCGTCCAGGCCGCCGACACCAGCCGGCACAAACGCACCAGCGGAATCGTTGAGACCGATCAGCGGGATCCCGTGTTGGCCCGCCATCTGAATGAGGCGCGCGAGCTTGGCGCCGTTGGTCGCGTCGATGGATCCGGCGCGCAGGGTAAAATCGTGACCGTAAACGGCTACGTCGCGACCCTTCACGTTCAGGATCCCCGTGACGATAGAGGCACCGTCAAGATGTTTGCCCCAGTTCTCGAAGTAGAGGTTGGGCTCTTCGTCGGTGAGCACGCGAATGCGCTCCCACACCGTCATGCGTCCCTTGCTGTGCTGGACGCGCATGCGGTCAGTCCCACCACCGGCCCGTGCCTTGGAGACTAGCTCTGTGCCGAGAGCGAGGGCATCGTCGTAGGGACCAGGCTTGGCGGCAGTCGCCGTACCGCCTGCGCCACTCGCTCGGCTAGTCTCTTGAAGGGGATTATTCAGCGTAAAACTAGTTGCGGTCATGGGGCGTTATTTCAGCTGGCATCGCGCCCCCGTTGGGGGTGCGAAAAAACGGCAAAAATACCGAGAAAAACGTCGGTTTTTGCCTGGATTGGTGGGCGTCATACTAGATGAAACCGCAGCCGGCAACCGCATCGCGCGCTCAATGTTCGCCAATAAATCCCCGGAAATATTGGTGAAACCCAGCGTCCGACGAACGCTTTGGTCGCCCGAATTAATACCTCGGGAAGTGCCGAATCGAAACGAGCTACCGGCCGCTCCGTCGGTGACGCCGTACCCACCAGCCGCCGCCAAACACCACGGCGAACACAACGGCCAAGGTCGGCGCTGATTTCATTGGCGCTATCTGGAAGGTCGCCACCATGCCAGAGAGTAAGAGAACCGGGAGAAAAGTGCGTTTGCCCGCTTCGCCGTTCTCAAGAAAGCCCACCATCGAGGCGATGCCAAGGGACGAAAATAGCGCAGCTGCCACCACCCCGAGCGCGCTAGCTACACCGCCCACACCATCAACCTCCACCCCACGAACCTAGTGCTCCCGTCGCTGGGCTCAAGGGATGCGGCACATGTTGCGAGCGCGAAACACGGCTTCGTCCTGGCGACACCGAAGCGCAGAGCCCAGCTAGAGGTGGGGCTAGCGGCCCCCAGGGCAGAGCCGGACAATTGCATACGCCTATGTTTTATTTAACCTTTTAGAAACGCCGGGCACACAAGTCTGACCCCAGACTTGCACGGGGCGGCTATTGACATTAACTATCGGTCAGGTTCTGACCGTCGGTCATTGATAGCGCCAGTCATCGAGGTAAAGTGGGAGTAGAGGAGCGAAGACAGCGTGAGCGTGAAGAGCGCAAGAGCCGCATCATCGACGCAGCCGAGCAGGTGTTCCTCACCCAAGGTCTAGCGGGCGCGACCATGGCTGACATCGCGCGCTCAGCCGAGCTCAGTAAGGGCACGCTGTATCTCTACTTCGAGAGCAAAGACGAATTGTATCTGGAGATCGCTCTGCGGGTACTCACGGAAGTGGAGTCCGACTACCTCCAGGCAGTCGAAATTCCCGGCACTGGGTTAGAGCGGCTCGAACGATTTCTACATATTCACGCAACCCAAGCCTCCGAGGATCCGAGTCGATTCCAAGTCGCGCTGAGCTGGCTCACCGCGGGCTATGTGGTGAGCGGAAGCGCAACATTTGAAGCCTATCAATCGGCCACGTCGCGACTATTTCTGCACGGTGTTGCCGCATTACAGTTGGGCATCGAGGACAAGAGCGTGCGTTCGGATCTCAACCCAGCAACGGCGGCAGTCCAGCTATGGGGCGGCCTGGCGGGCGTTCTCTTGCTCAGCTCCAATGAAAAAGAACTCGGGCGGCGCGTCCCGAGCGCGGGCAGTAGGGGCGCTCTCGTTCCGGGCTTTATCGACATTTTGGTGGCGGGGATCCGCAGCTCGAAAGGCAAGGAATGAACCCGCTACTCCGTCGTGTCGTCCAAGTCGCGCTGCCGGTTGTTGTCATCGCTGCGGGCGTGGCGGTTTTCCGCGGCCTGCTGAACTCCAAACCCGCACCCGTAACCCGCGCCGCCAACACACGCGGCACGCTGGTGACTTTGCTCGATGCCGTGCCGTCACAACAATCGGTCGCCGTTCGCGCTCAAGGCTCGGTGATCCCCTCTCGGGAACTCAGCGTGGTCGCCCAAGTCTCCGGCAAGATCGTCTGGCAAAACCCGGCATTGGTGTTGGGGGGCCGCATGAAGAAGGGGTCGCGACTGATTCGCATCGATCCCCGGGACTACTCCCTCGCCGCCAAGCAGCGCGCAGCCAACGTGAACGCGGCGGAACTTCAGCTGGAGGTGGAGCGCAGCCGCCAAAGGATCGCCGCCGACGAGTGGAAAATCATCGGCGAAGACAAAAACGCCACCGATGAGGGGCGCGCCTTAGCGCTACGACAGCCGCAGCTCAAAAGCGCCGAAGCTTCGCTCTCCGCTGCAGAAAGCTCGCTGAGCACGGCGCAACTCGCGCTGACCCGCACGACGCTCAAAGTCCCCTTCGACTGCATTGTCACCCAAGAATCCGTCGAGCTCGATCAGGTGATTGCACCGGGCCGTGCCCTCGCCACGCTGGTCGCAACGGATCGATATTGGGTTCAAGTCTCGATCCCCGTAGCGTCCCTCGGTAGCCTCCGCGTGCCGGGGATAGCCGGCGCCAAAGAGGGCTCCACGGCGGCGATCCGCCAGTCGATGGGAGATGAACACGCCGAGTGGTCCGGCACCGTGTTGCGACTCCTCGGTGAACTCGATCCGGTCGGGCGGATGGCGAGAATCGTCATTGAAATCATCGATCCCCAGGGTGCGAATGGCTCGACCGCGCCGAACACGCCGCCGTCGTCAGAGCAGTCCGCCACAAAAACACCGCAGGTCCCGCTATTGCTAGGAGCCTACGTCACGGTGGAAATTGCCGGCGGCCAGCCAATGGAAGTCTTCGAAATCCCCCGCCACACCCTGCGAGAAGGCGACAAGGTGTACGTCTATTCGAAGGGGACTCTTGAGATTCGACCGGTTTCCATTGCGGGCAGACGCAAGGACACGGTGTTGGTGAGCGCGGGACTGAGGCCTGGGGATCAAATCATCACGAGTCGCCTCGGAACCGTGCTGCCCGGAATGGCGTTGCGCCTCGATTCTTCTAAAGCGAACTCGACAGCAGGCGTCCGCTGAGCGTGCTGGCGCCAGACCCGAATAAAAGCGCGGGACCCGGCGCCACGAGTCGAGCTAGCATCGGCCCCAGCACGCCACCCTGGCGGCTGAAAGGTAATCACCCAAGATGCGAGCTCTGTTGATAGCCCTGGCCGTCGGTGTCGGCATGATTCTGCCCCTCCAATCCGGAATCAACGCGGAACTGCGTCGCCACACCGGTCACCCCCTGTGGGCCGCCGTCACCAACTTCGGAGTCGGGCTGTTTGTGCTCTCGGTGGTGGTCGCCGTGATGGGGATCCCGATGCCAAGCCTCGAGCGCATGGGGCAAGCTCCCCTTTGGAGCTACCTAGGCGGGATCTGCGGAGCGAGCTTGGTGCTCACGGCAGTGATCGCTGCCCCCAAGCTAGGAGCGGCACTGCTAGTCGCCTGTTTGGTGGCGGGACAGCTGGGTTCATCGGTGGTCATCGATCACTTCGGCTGGGTCGGCTACTCCGTGAGGCCGATCAGCGGTGGTCGGATCTTGGGTCTTCTATTGTTGGTGGTCGGCGTTGTGCTGATCGAGCGAAGCTCCTAACCCACAACGGCTCGTATTAGGGGGCCGCTGAAGCCCGAACAGGGGCCGGTCTCAGCCCGCTCCCCTTTTACGTGAACTCTGGCACCAGCATTCGGTACTCAGCAATATTGACTATGCAGAGATAGCCAAGGCTGACCCACCACGGTCCCACTCCTGTTGCCCCGCCCAGTGCGAATTCCAACGACATCGAATCGCGCCCTCGGGACTTGGCTCCCAGGCACGGAACAGAGTATTGTGACCTCTGGCGCGGCGCGCGGCCACCTTTTCTTCCGGAGTTCTCCCATGCCTGGACCAGACAGCGAGCTACGTGACTCGAACCGAGCCCTGAACGCAATCGTATCGCGGGACGAACTGAGGGTGGTGTTTCAGCCGATCATCCACATGCACAACGGCGAGCTCTTCGCTTACGAGGCGTTGGTTCGGTGCAGCCGCTACAACTCACCTCCTGAGCTTTTCGACAACGCAGTGGAAGCTGGTTGCGTCGGACGTCTGGGACGAATGATTCGAGAGATCGCGGTCCCGGCATGCTCGGGGGTGCCACTCTTTCTCAACCTGCACCCGCGGGAACTGAGTGATCGTTGGCTCGTGCGTCCGGACGACCCGATCTACTTTCACGACCACGAGCTGTACCTCGAGATCACCGAGTCGGTGCCGCTCACCCACTCCAACCTCTGCAAGACCGTGCTTTCTGAAGTTTGCTCGCGCTCCGGGCAATACCTGGTGATCGATGATTTGGGCGCCGGTTATTCCAACTTCAAATACATCGCCGATCTGGAGCCAAAGGTCGTCAAACTGGACCGCGAATTGATCTGTGGTCTGGACCGGAATCCCCGACAACGAACCCTCGTTACTTCGGTCGTCCGATTGTGCGTCGACCTCGGTGCACTGGTCGTTGCCGAAGGGGTGGAAACCGGCGACGAATACAGCGCCCTGATGGACACCGGTGCACACTTCGGACAGGGCTACCTATTCGCCAAGCCGGCGAATCCCATGCCGAGGATCTCCTGGCCCCCGCCGCCGAATTCCCGCCCGCCGGGCAGCGGTTTCAAGACGATTCCCGCACCTACCTTCTAGGGCGGCCGTCTCCCACTCGCTACCTCCCAACACGTGGCGCCGCGAGGGAAGAGCGTAGCGTATCGGCAAGCCCAAATCGCGACTCTTGCCGAGGTTTTTGTAGATCTGCCAGCGGCCCGACATGGCCCTCACTTGGCGAGGAAAAATCTCCGGCCGACCCCTCCATCCCCAGGCGCTTTTGTGTAGGGTCCCCTCGCTTTATGGAATTCGACTTCACAGAAGAACAGCTAGAAATTCGAACCTCCGTCCGAACGGCCCTTGAGAAAGAGTGTCCGATCGAGCTGGTCCGCGGCATCGTCGAGAGCGGCAAGCGCGCGACCCAACCCTGGGAGACCGCCGTCGAGCTGGGCTGGCCCGCGCTCATGGTGCCCGAAGACAACGACGGCCTCGGCCTCGACTTCGCTTCCATGGCCCTGGTGCTCGAGGAGCACGGCCGCGCGGTGGCGCCTGGCCCCTTTCTGACGACCACCACTCAGTTTCTGCCGACAATGATCGAGTGCGGCACTGACGCGCAAAAAGAGAAATTCCTGCCGACTCTCGCCGAGGGTGAGCTGCGCGGCACACTCGCCATCTCGAACGAAGCGGGCGGGCTCGGCGCAGTCGACGACTCGATGACCGCCAAGCGTGACGGTGACAAATGGAAACTCAACGGCCAGCGCCACTGGGTGATGGAAGCGAACCACTCGGACGAGATCATCGTGTCGGCGCGAGATGCCGACGGCGGGCTACAGCTCTTCGTGGTGCCCTCCAGCGATGCCAAGCTCGTCAAGATCGAGAGCTTCGACGAGAGTCGCAGCCTGTGCACGCTAACCCTGGAAGCCTACGAAATCAGCGATGACCGCCGACTCTCTGGAGCCTCGGACACCCAAACCGGTTTGGACCGCGCCCTCGACGTCGCCGTCACCGCTCTTTCTCTTGAGATGGTCGGCACCTGTCAGCGCATTCTCGACGTCTCGCTTGAGTACGCCAAAGAGCGAAAGCAATTCGGCGTCGCCATTGGCACCTTCCAGGCCATCCAACACAAATTCTCCGATCTATTCGTGTTACTAGAGAAGGCCCGCTCCACGGCTTACTACGCTACCATGACCCTGGCAGAGGACGACGGTCAGCGTCGTATTGCCGCGAGCATGGCGAAAGCTGCCGCCGGCGACTGCCAAAAACGCATGGGCAAAGAGGGCATCCAGATCCACGGCGGCATCGGCTACACCTGGGAGCACAACATGCACCTCTTCGTGCGCCGCGCCAAATCCGGCGCCCAGCTCCTAGGCACCACCTCCGAGCACAAAGTAAAAGTAGCCGACCTAATCACCGCCGACACCACCCGCTCGTAGTCGCAGCCAACCCCACAGGCGCGAACCCGAGACGCCCGCCCCAGCGCGGCGCCACAGCGGAGCTACGAAAACTGCACGAGTCCGCGCCAAGTGCGGTGTGCCCCTGGCTCCTCACCTGGAGCCCCCTGCCCTCACACCTAAGTACGTCCCGCCTCGCAGAAGAGCCGGAGCTTGGTGACGGCTAGATTGGTAGGGGTTTCGCAACCGAGGCTGCCACCGTCGCCTTGAACCCAATCGCCTTGGTGTCTCGGTAGCTAAACCGCGTATCCATCGCACCGGTAAAACGCTCTCCGTCTACCTCCACCAGCGGATAGATAAAGTAGTTCAAGGCGCCGCTTTTTTGATCAGCTCCCAATTGAAGGGCTCGCCCAGTCGTGAAATGCAACCGATCTGCAGGTTGTGCGCCATACAACTGATTCCGGCGATCCGGGTATTGGTGCGCCTGGGAAGCGTCGAGCGGGACCCAGCCTATGACGGGCAAGAAAAAATTAAGCCAACAGTGATAGCCGCTGACCTCACCTCCGGAACGGTCCATGGGCACAGGGAAGCCAATGTCGAACCGCGCGGGTATCGACTCCGTTCGCGCCAGGGAGATGAACAGCGAGTGAAAATCAGTGCAGTTACCGTACCGCTCGCTGCATGCCCAGAACGTATCGCCATGGCCCCAACCGGATCCGACTTTCTTGTAGGTCATATTGTCGACAACCCAGTCGAAAATCCCTCGTGCCACTTGCGCGCGACTTTGCCCGGGGCCCAGCTTTCGACGGACCTCGTGCACAATGGGAGCGAGAACGGGATCCCCAACCGGTACGCTAGGACTCGGGGCGAGATATTGACGGGAAGCCTCCTGTTCGCTTGCAGACGCCTCCTCTTTCGGCATCCCGAACCCACGCTTCTGAAAAGGGATGCGAGTTACGTCATAGTCGAAACGCAAGTCGAAGCTTTGACCCTCAGTCGACACCACCGCGCCGTGCCAAAACTGATTCCCGTGCTGCTCCTCCACTTCCAAATTCCCGTCAATCGGCGTCGCTATTGTCAATTCGTGAACGATTTGCCTGTCGGACGTTTTCGCTACCGGAATGAATACGTGGACGGAGCCGGCCGGTAGCGGGCCGATTCGAACCGCGTAGCGAAAAGTGAAGCGCCTGGTCTCCCCAGAAGCGGAGGGAGGAACCACAGGGGCGGCAGCGGCTACCGTCGGCGGCGGAGCTGTTGCCGCGCTCGATCCAGGGGACCGACCGGCCCCCGCGCAGCTCGCACAGAGAAGCAGGATTGCGGCGCAACCGCATGTTTCGAAGTATCCCTGGGTCGTCATCGTGTAAGTCCGAAGATAGGTCGGAGAGTGACGCTCTAGCTAACACGACAGCGCGCACCACACAGCTTCCAATACAGCTCGACCGACTCGATTGCGGGCCTCACTACGTTTCTCCGGCAGCCCAAAACATTATTACCGCACTACTCTTGCCCTGCAGAGAAGTAACCCCGCGCATACCCGAAGCCGATCAGGGTTGGTCGCAACCCCAAAGCCCCGCGCTATCAACCCCACCATCACGCCAACTGCACGCCGTCTGGGGCTCCGGGGCCCCAGACACACAAACAGGTGCAGTAACCCCGGCGCATACCCAAGGCCGAAATGGTTGAACGCCCACACAAGGCATTAACGCCGGGGCCCCCACCATCACGCCAACTGCACGCCGTCTGGGGCTCCGGGGCCCCAGACACACAAACAGGAAGAAGTAACCCCGGCGCAAACAACAACGCAGAGCTAGATTAATTAGCCCTCACCAAAGGGGGGCTAATTAATCTAGCTCTGCGTTGGCGCCGATCAGGGTTACTTCCGAGGAAGCCCGAGCACACGCTGAGCAATAATATTGCGCTGAATCTCAGATGTGCCGCCAGCAATCGTGTAGCTGAAGCTGGACAGATACTGCCGCGCCCACGGAGCCGGCGCGTCGTAAGCCACCCGCTTGTGGTGGGTGTCCAAGGAACGGGGACCGGTTACCTCCGCGCCCCACAGGAACAGGTTCTGCTCCATCTCGCCGCAGGCCAGCTTCATCACGGAGTGCTCCGGAGACGCTTCGCCGCGGGCGAACTTGCTGAAGCCTCGGTAGCCCATGAATTTCAGCGCCTGACCGCTGGTCCACAACTCGCCGAGCTCTTCCTTGAACTTCTTGCTTTCGTTCAAGGGTTTGCCGTCGGGGCCCTTCTGAGTCTTGCCGAGCTCGACAAGCTCGCGCAGGCGCCGCTCGATGCGAGCGCACTGGCCGGTCCAAAGCATGCCGCGCTCGTGCGCGAGAGAGCCGGCGGCCATGCGCCAACCGTCGTTGAGCTTGCCGACAAGATTGCTCGCTGGGACTCGAACGTTGTCGAAGAACACCTCGTTGAAGTCGCCGTGATGGCGGTCGGTCAGCTCGGGCAAGGGACGCGCTTCTAGGCCTTCGGACTTCATGTCGATGATCAGCACGCTGATGCCCTTGTGCTTGGGGGCGTCCTGATCCGTGCGGACGAAGCAAAAACAAAAGTCTGCTTCTGCAGCGCCCGAAGTCCAAACCTTCTGACCATTGATGACGAAATCGTCGCCGTCCCGATCCGCACGGGTAGAGAGCCCCGCCAAGTCGCTGCCCGCGCCCGGCTCGCTCATGCCTAGACACCAGGTGATTTCACCCCGCAAACAGGGCAGCACAAAGCGCTCCTTCTGGCCTTCTGTGCCGAAATCGAGAATGGAGGGCGTGATAATTTGCACGCCCTGCATGTTGTAAGCGCGCCAGGGGCCGATGTTAGCAAACTCCTCAAAGTAGATGAGTTGCTGAATCGGCGTCGCGTCGCGGCCACCAAGCTCCTTGGGCCAACCGGGAACCAAGAGACCCGCATTGAACAAGCGGAGCTGCCAAGCCCTCGCCCAGTCCGGAAGGTGCGCCGAGCTCTTCGGCGGTTCCGCGTCCATTTCGGCCTTGGTCGGCTGATTTTTGCTGAGCCAGTCTCGCAGCTCAGTGCGGAATTTTTCGGTTTCCTCGTCGTAATGGAGCTTCATCGCCGGGCACCATAGGCGCCGTGGGTGAGTGCTCGCAACAGGATTCGAAGGGCTGTAGCCCCCACCGGATCGGTTCGGTTCGGGGTACTTTTTGGTGCCTCATCTCCGTCGATGCGGAGGTTTGGGGGCTTGAGCCTCTACCCATTCGGCACGTTTTCGAGCTTCCAGGAGCGCCGAAAATCGCCCCCGAGCGCCCTCCCACACGTCGCCCCAGAGCAGAAAATTGTCGTAATAATCGTTAGAAAACCCACATTCCCAGACTACGGATCCTTCGATAGGGTAGCCGCCATGAGGCCGCACAATATGCTCGTCGTCGCCATTCTCGGATTCTCTGTGACAGCGTTCGGCTGCTCCAACCCGGCCCCCGCCAAAGCACCGGCCCCACAAGTCGCCCGGGCGGAACAAGCCGCAGCCCCGGAGGTCTTCGCCAAGGGGCTTAGCCGCGATCAAATTGTCAACACCGTCAAGGCTCGCTACCCAGCCGTGAGCGGTTGTCACAGCGTCGCCTACGGCGGGACCAGCGAGGACCCTGGCTCCCTAACCCTTGATTGGACAGTGAGTGAAAAGGGCAAGGTCAGCGCGCCTCGGGTGACAGACCGCACCGAGCACAATTCCGACCTCGAAAGCTGCGTGCTCGCCGTGGTCATGGCCACGTCGTTCCCCAAGGCAGAAGCGGACACCGACGTCAGTTGGCGATTCAAGTTCCGCTAAATCAGGTTCCGCCCAAAGCCGACGCCGACCGCTCCCACATCAGCGAATCGCCGCCCTAGCGCACGATTCCCGTAGTCGACGAAGAAATGCTAGCGTCGCGTCATGGGACTCAAACTACACAGACAGGCATTTGTCGCCGTGGCGTCCGTTGCTTGGGCCGATGGACGCCTGAGCAACGGCGAGAGCGTAGGACTACTCCGCGCCGCGCGAGAATCTGGCATCGAAGGGCAAGACTTCGAGGCACTGGAGACCGCGGTACAAGCCGGTGTAAAGTTGGACGACTTCGATCCGAGCCAATTGACTGACTGGGAGAAGGCCTTTGCCTACGCCATTGCGGTCTTCGTCGCTAAGCTCGACGGCGTCGTGAACCCAGCGGAGAGCGAGAGCCTCACCGCACTGGGCGCCGTGTTGGAATTGCCCGACCTAAAACTAGAAGCTGCCGCGTCGTCCGCCTTCGACGTTGCTTGCCTACCGGGCGGTCATCGACCCGACAAATACGACTTCGACGCGCTGAACACCCGACTGAAGGAAAAGCTGCCGTCACTTCGCCCGGGACCGGACGAATAGTTCACTCAAGCGAACTCATGACTATGCCGCCAGACCGCAAATCCGTGTCCTACCGGCCTCCCCTTGAAACCATCGTGGAGGACGCGGCGGGATATTCAATTCCGCCGCCGTCAGCCCATCAAAAAAACAACTGCCTGCTAACGGTGCTGGCCGGGCCCTCCCAGGGACAAGTGATCAAGCTGGAGGGCGATCGGAACACAATCGGTCGAGCCGAAGAAGCCGACGTGCGCATTGATGATCCGAATCTGTCGCGCGTGCACGCGGTCATCTACTCCCACCTGAATCAATACTACGTCGCCGACAACCAGAGCACGAACGGGACCTTCATCGGAAGCGAGAAAATATCGGTCCCGACAGTCATCGCCGATGGGCAACGGATCGGTCTCGGACGGCGCTCCATTGTGAAGTTCCTCGTTCAGGACTCGATGGAACAAGAGGCTACAATTCGGCTCTACGAGTCCGCCATTCGCGACAGGCTCACCGGTGCTTACAACCGAGGGGTCTTCGATGACCGCCTGGACAGCGAGCTGGCATTTTCCACCCGTCACGGTAGCGCGCTCACTTTGATGATGCTCGACATCGATCGCTTCAAGAGCTTCAACGACGAACACGGCCACCTAGCGGGTGATGAGGTGCTCAAACACGTCGCCGCGATTGTGGACACCACTGTGCGCACGGAAGACACCTTCGCTCGATATGGTGGCGAAGAGTTTGCGGTGATCGCCCGCGGAATCAGTCCGTCCAATGCCGACGTCCTGGGAGAACGAATTCGAACGGCCATCGAAAAGCTCCGCATCCCCTGGGAGGGTCAGGAGCTGAAGGTCACCGCGAGCCTGGGCATTGCCACCATGACCTCCGATGTCGTGTTCTCCGACGCCGCCGCGGTCATCGGAGCCGCCGACCTTGCGCTCTACGAGGCCAAGGCTCGCGGCCGAAACGTTTGCGTCGCCATCAGCGCGCTTTCGCCATCCCAGCGGCCTCCGAGTCGCTAGCTATCCCTTCCGGGCGGCGCCTCAGGGTTGCGGTCAGTGCATCAATGCGGTCAGCATGAACGTGATGGATCGCGTCGACACCGTGATATCCTCATCATCGCTGGTCACACTACCGGCCAAACGAACCAGTCCGCCCACGCTCCATTGGTCCGCGACCCAGGCGTCGTATCCGCCCCACACCGCTCCGCCGAACCCAATGGCGTCCGACATGCCCCGGCCAACGTCACCTTCGATGCCTAGGTGAGCTCCTCCGATGGCCCCTCCTAGATGCCAACCACGCCGCGGTTTCGGAAAACCATCAACGAAGAGTCCGACGATCTGGAGTTGCATGTTGCGATCGGCTCCGTACTGACCGTCCCACTCCGTCTCGGCAGAAACGACATTGTCCGTGAACAGGCCAACCCCTACCGCTACGCCAGCCGCTGGCGAGATGCCCACGAGTAGATCGAGGGATAGGCTCGTTCCACTCAGGTTTAGATCCTGACCGCTAGGGTCATTGTCATCTAGCTCGCCCCCCAAGGAGCCGACACCCATATTGATGCGAGCGTAAAATCCGTCGTGCACATGAGACGTACGTACTGTCGGCGGCGGTAGATCCGGAACGCTGATCTGAACCGTCCCCTTGGGTACGCTGTCATCCTCGGCAGGAGCGGGAGAGGCTTCGGGCACATCCGTACTGGCGGGGCTCGCTGAAGTCGCAACTGGCGCTGGTTCGGCCGTCGTAGATTCGACGGGCTCGGCGAAAGTGCTCGTGTCCGGAGGCGTACTGCCAGGCGCAGCCGGGCTGCCATCATCCGCTAGAGCCGGGGCGGAGAGTAAGGAAGCCAGGGAAGCGCAAAGAACGAATGCACGGTTTTTCATAATGATTATCTCGGTCCTTCCCGTACTACGCCCGCCCGTCCCATTATCTCACCCGATTCACTGCAAGTTTTCTGGATTTCGTAGCGCGAAGGGAGGAATTGTGACGTCAAAACTGGTTCCCGCTTCGTCCACCATCGAATAGGTGCCGTCCATCGAGCCGAACGGCGTCGGCAACGGACAACCGGATGAATATTCGAAAGACTCGCCGGGATCGAGAACAGGCTGTTCCCCCACCACTCCGGAGCCACGAACCTCTTCGTGCCTGCCCTCGGCGTCCATTATTTTCCAATGGCGACTGATGAGCTGAACGGTTTCCTCACTCTCGTTGTTGATAGTGATCGTGTAGATGAAAAACCACTGACGATGTTGCGGATCCGAATGTTCAGGCGAGTATTGGGAAACGACCGAAATTTTGACTCCGCGAGTTACTAAACTGTCCATGCGCCGGTACTCCTGCCCTAGTTTCGGGCACTACTCAACCGGCCCGCTCCTGCATCCCCGAAGACACGGCACAAATCACGCACTTGGGCCCGATCTGACCCTCGGAAATTCGTACTTTCGAGCGTCGGAGGCCTAGAATCCCCCCGGTAACTTTGATGACTCCCTGGCGATGGCAAGACCCCTGCCTACTGGCAATCGTCGGCCTGTTCGGGTGTCTGTTGCCGCGTTGCCAGCCGAAGCCCTCCGAAACAGCCCCACCGAGCGTACCGCCCGCGCCGTCCACGACCCTCGCCGAAGCGGTTTCGCCCGATGCCGGGCCTCCCTCCCCAGAGCCCGCCGCCCCAGCCCCCGCGCTGCCGGCCTGGTCCGTAGCCGAGTTCAAGCCCCCTTTCGAGAAAACGGGCAAAGCCGGCGATGGGCAATGGACGGCCATCAGCGAGATCGAACAAGACAAAGATGCCCCGTACCTGCTCAAGAGCCTCGTCCACCCCAACAGCTACAAGAAGTGGGTATACGCCGTCATCGTCGCTATCGACATGGCCCGGGTGCGTACCACCCTGGTTGCCGGGACTCACGAACCCACCAGTGACAAAGTAGACAAAGCCCAGCGCCCGGGATTGATCCCGACGATAGATCTCGGAGCGTTGCTCGCCGTGTTCAACGGAGGCTTTCAGGCCAAGCACGGTCGCTTCGGCATGCGACTCGGGACCCAGAGCTTCGTCGGCCCCCGTGCCGGCATGTGCACCGTCGTGCTGGATAATACAGGAACGGTCAAAGTCGGACCTTGGGAGCGCTTCGCTACTCATGAAGCCGAGCTGACCTCCTGGCGACAGACGCCCCCGTGCTTGATTGCCGACGGCACACCTCACCCAGATCTCGGGCACAAGACCCGCAGTCGCAAGTGGGGCCGGTCAATCAAGAAGGAGCCTGAAATTCGTCGGACCGCTCTCGGCACAAACGGTGACGGAAGGACGCTCTTTTTCGCGCTGGGAGACTGGATCGATCCGAAGGCCCTCGCCCTCGCCATGGCCTCCGCTGGCGCGACTCAGGCCGCTGAGCTCGACATCAACTGGTCCTACACTCGTTTCCTGTACTTTTCCCCGGATGAGAACGGGCAGCTAAAAGTCAGCCAAACGCTGGTGCCCGAGCTCGAGTATCACGACCGGGGCTATGTCAAACGCCCCTCCTACCGCGACTTTTTCTACATCACTCGTCGCGAGCCGTGAGTTTGTCAGAGCCGTGCTAGCTTCCGGCGGCTATGCCCGAACTGCCGGAAGTTGAAGTCGTCCGCCGGAAGCTCGAACCCCAATTGACCGGACGGACCATTCGTCGAATCGTCACAACAGAACCCAGCTACTTTTTTCTCACGTCACCTGGGACATTGAAACGACGCCTGCGGGGACAAACCGTCAGAGGGCTAGTCCGCAAGGGCAAATACCTTAGCTTGGAGTTCGACAGCGGCAACACGTTGCTGCTTCACCTAGGAATGACAGGGCAACTGTTCATGAGCGGGGCCAGCAGCTTGCGACTGCTGCAATCCACCGCCCACGTAGCACTTTCCCCGGAGGCTCAGCCCACCTTTGTAACGGACAAACACACTCACTTTCAAATGTACTTTGATGACGACCGCCCCCACATGTTGTTCCGCGATGTGCGAAAGTTCGGCAAGGTCAAGTTGCTGGGCACCGGGGAGATCGATCCGCGGATTGCGAAGCTCGGCACCGACGCCCTGAAAGCGGATCCTGAAGCGCTGTTTCGCGCCTGCAAGTCACGGAAAACGGCCATCAAGAATGTGCTGCTCGACCAGTCAGTTTTGGCTGGTGTCGGAAACATTTACGCCGACGAAGCACTTTTCGCAGCTGGGGTGCGACCGACTCGCCGGGCACCTCGGGTAACGCGCAAAGAGTGCGGACGGCTGATCGCCGCGCTTCAGCGCATCTTGCTGCGATCTATCGAAACCGGCGGCAGTAGCATCAGTGATTTCGTCAATCCGGACGGGGAAGACGGCAAGTTCCAGGACGAGCGTCGAGTGTATGCCCGTACGGGTGAGCCTTGCTGCAGCTGCTCAGAGACCATCAAACGCCTGGTCATCGGCCAGCGAAGTTCTCATTTTTGCCCGCACTGTCAGTCCTAGGCCGAAATATTCCCAAAAAAGTGACAAAAACCGACGCAATGAGCGGGTCGACCCCGATCCCAACAGTTGGTACACAGCCAGGGCTGCATGAGCGAGCACGATGGAAAAGAGCCGGATCTGGAGGAGTCCCCCTCCTCGGAGAATACCGGTGAGGACTCGACGGAAGCGGCCGAGCGGACAAGCTCGGCTGCGCCCGCGATCACAGCTGACGTTCTCGACAGCGCTGACGGCCTCGCCAGTGTTACCGGCATCGATACGGAGGATGTCGCCGCCACCGAAGTCGAAGCGCACTCGACATTGCGGGAAGGAGCGGGCACCGAAACACCGCGAGCCCCGACCGAACTGGACGTGCGCCCGACCGACGAAAAAGCCGGCAGCCTGCGCAAGGTCACTTGGGAATCCAGCTCGATCCGCGAAACAGCGCTGAGCGCCTCCGACGATCCCGACAAGTACGAACGCGACGAAGATCTGCCCGATCCGGCGCGATACGTCGGCTACATTGTGGACGGCCGCTACCACATCAAATCCGTGATCGCTCAGGGCGGCATGGGCGTTGTGTACAAGTGCCAGCATCGCGTGATCGACAAGATCGTGGCGATGAAAATTCTGCGGCACGATTTAGCTGGAGACACCGAGGCCACCGAGCGCTTTCTCATCGAAGCCAAGGCGGCCTCTTCGATCGGCAATAGCCGCATCGTAGACATTACGGATTTTGGCGAGTTGCCAGACGGCGCCACCTACCTGGTGATGGAGTTTCTGGTGGGCGAGCCGTTGAGCGCGCGCATGAAGGGGTCCGCGCTGCCAGAAGCTGAGCTGATCCAGCTGGGCATTCAAATCACGGAAGGTCTGGGGGCCGCTCACAAGGCCGGCATCGTTCACCGCGATTTGAAACCCGACAACTTGTTCCTAACCGAGCGAGACGGACAGGCTGACTTCTTGAAGATACTAGACTTTGGAATCGCCAAAGTCGCCGGCGCACAGAACAAGCTCACCCGAGCCGGAAAGATTTTTGGCACGCCACACTATATGTCTCCCGAGCAAGGCTCGGGCTCGGACATCGACGCTCGCACCGACGTCTATGCGCTCGGCGTGATCCTCTACGAGATGGCGACTGGCCAGGTCCCCTTCGACGGCGAGAACCCCCTCGGCATTCTGACCCAGCACATGTACGTGCCGCCGATCGCTCCCAGCGGACTCGAACCACCTGTAGAGATTCGTCCCGAAATCGAGGCGATCATTCTGAAATGCCTGTCCAAAGAGCCTCCCCTTCGATACCCGTCGATGGACGCGCTAGCCGACGATCTCAACCTCTGCGCCAGCGGCGGCCTACCGAAGGCTGTCGGCGACATGCTCGCTCGGGATGCAGTCGAAGAGTACGCGCCGTTCATCCAACGAGCGCGCGCTCGACGCCCGCTGAACCAACGCTGGCAGACCTACGTAATCGGTGCCTGCCTACTCTCCATCAGTTGGTGGCTACTCAGCGTCGTACCTGGAGGGCGCGGCGGCGCGCACGAGTCAGCAGCCGCTGACGCCGGGGGCGAAGAGTTCCACACAGTCGCCCTGGTCTTCTCGCCAATTGATGCCCACGTTTTTGAGAACGGCAAGGATCTGGGCACCATGCCCATCAACGCACGAATCCGCGACGGGCAAACCGCCATACTCGAGGTACGTCGTCAGGGATTCCACTCGCGCAAAGTAAAGGTCGACGGCTCCACCTCGAAGCTGATCGTTCGTTTGCGCAGAATTCCCGGCGTCGAACCCACCGTGCCGGTGCCCGTACTCGCGCCGGACGCTGAGCTACTTCCGACCCACGCTCCTATTTCAGTCGACTTAGCCGCTCAGGTAATGCTCAACGATACCGATGCATCAATCCGCACGGCAGACGCCGCCAGCCCGCGGGACTCAGCTCCGCCGCGCTCCCCCGACCCGACGGGGAAAAAGCCCTCCGCTCCATTCAAACCGATGGAAAACCCAAAACCACAGCCTGCCAATTCAGGCCTGAACCCCATGCCCGTCGTGCCGGCGCCGCTGGCCCCCGCGCCCGCTGCCCCGACGACAAACCCATCGCCGGGGCTGCGTTGTCGCCCGGGGCTGCGTTGTCGCCCGGGGCTGCGTTGTCGCCCGGGGCTGCGTTGTCGCCCGGGGCTGCGTTGTCGCCCGGGGCTGCGTTGTCGCCCGGGGCTGCGTTGTCGCCCGGGGCTGGGCTCGGAGCCCCGATGCTGGGAGGCTGGCTACTCGGTGGCTTGGGCTGGGGAGCGGCGGGGCTCAGCCCCGGGCGACAACGCAGCCCCGGGCGACAACGCAGCCCCGGGCGACAACGCAGCCCCGGGCACTCGCCCGTCGCTCCCCAAGAAACCGAATCGCCCTAGGCTTCTTCGTCCTCGAGACGCATGGCCTCCAGCATGAGGTGCTGAATCGCCTGTCGCTTGGCGAGCTTGGTTTTGATCTCGCCCGGCTGGAACGTAAAGCGTCCGCCGGTAAGCCCTAGAGCGCGTCGGAGAACATCGATGCTCGGCGTTTTCTTGCCGTTGACCGTCGCACTCACGATGGATCCCTCTTTGATTTCCACAACCATGTGGTTGTTTTTTTCGTCGTCAATACGGACAGTCCCTTCGCGCCGCTCCATATCGAGCATGGTCAGCAGAGTACCAAGAGACATTTGCGACAGATCGCCACGAAACGCCGTGGGTCCGCTCGCTGAAACAGCGGTGAGGGACTCCCTTTCTTTGAGACGGGCGATCATCCCGACGAGAGCCGAGACCTGGGCGACCACCTCACGTGTCTCACCCGGCTTTTCAATATAGGCATCCGCGCCGTCGGCGATATCTTGCATACGCGCGATGCTCTCGCTGCTCGGCATCAGCATCACGAACGGTACGGCTCGCACCTTTGCTGCCGATGCGCGGACTCGAGAAACCACCCAATAGCCGTCAATGTCCGGCAGATCGAAGTCGCACAGCACACAATCCGGCGGAAATTGCTGGAGCTGTGTCAGGGCGTCCCGGGCGTTGCCAGAGATCTTCACCTGGAACCCCTCTTCACGGAGCGCGGCCGCAAAACGACCCGCTGAGTCTTCACCACCATCGATGATCAGTACAACGCCTTCCGACACGTGACGAAGCTAGCATGAGCAGCCGCCGGCGCCGAGGTGCGGCGGTATGGTCCGCCCGAAAGTTACGCGCTATATCCCCGATCGACCGGGACACGGCCCGAGGGGCGGACGCGGAACGCTCGACTACTTGTTGATGTCCACCGTGGTGACCTGCTGACAAGCAATCTTCGTCGGGTAGCCCACGCTTTTCCACGCACCCGGAGCGCCCAATCTGATGAAGCGCATCCCACATCGACTTTTCAGAGACTGGTTCGTGGGGCCGACGAGTACTCCGTGCACATACACATCCGTCTCTAACGACGAGGTCACAACCAAGTAGCCGTATTGCGCCGGCAGAGCGCCAGGCTCACCGGGCGGGGGGCTCTCGCGCTTTTCTGCCTGTGCTGGCGGCTCCGCTTCGACAGGCTGCTCTGGCTCCGCAGCACTGGACTCCGCAGCACCGGACTCCGCAGCACTGGACTCCGGAGGCGCCCCTGGTGCTGCCCTCGGTTCCGGCTTCGTACCTGTTTGTTGGGCAGGCGCTAGCGCTGGCGGCCGTTCCGCGGGCGGCGTCGCAACACCGGGTGTCGCAACACCGGGCTCCCCGCTCTCTGACGACGTACCGAGAAGTTCAGCTCCCAGCGCTCCCAGCACGACCGCTGCGCACACGAAGATCAGCGGCCCCCGACTCTTCTTGGCGGTCGGCGCTGGCGGAATCAAACTATCGATCTCCGAATCGCCGCTGGGCTCCTCGATGGGAGGCTTTTTCTCCGCAGGAGTCCGCGCCGGCTCAGTCGACGTATCTTCCACTGGCCCGGGCGGGATGGCGTCCATTGGCTCGGCGTCCATCGTCACCGATTCCGGTACATCACGCGCCAGAGGATCCGGTGCTAGCACTTCCGCATGTGCGGTGATCGATTCCGGGATTTCAGAATCCTCACGAGCCTCCGCTGCAGGCATTTCGGAAGCCGAGTCCGGCAGTAGTTCGTCATCGGAAACTCCAGCGCTAAGGGAGGGGCGATCCGGCGGAGAACTCTCCGCCTCCTTGGACCACTCGTCGGGAATCACCGCATCAAGATCGACATCCTTCATGTCAAACTCCCCCGATCCGACCGTTCTACCAGCTCTTGTTACCCCCCCTTTCGAAGCCGTCTTGGCAGCCCCCTTGGAAGCCGTCTTGCCAGCCGTCTTGGCGGAAGGCTGTGGCGTGGGCGGCAACTTGCTGGCTCCCGGCTCACTCGTGGGCAGCTTGCCAGCCGTGCGTGGAGAGCTCTCCTCCGCATCCGCAGTGGACGACTTTGTAGCGCCAGATTTTGGCGTCGCTGGCTCCGGGCTGCTGGGTTTCGGAGTTGACCGTGTCGCTTTCGGCTTCGACCGCGTGGCGGGCGCCGGTTTTGTCGCGGCCTGCTTTTTCGCCACCGGCGTCGGCAACGGCAACCTGAGCCGTGAGCTCACTGGTTTCGCCTCGCCCGGCGAGGGGATCAGGCTCTCCACCATCGACACTTCAGAAAACGCGCTCTTCCAACGAGCCAGGTCGTCCGGATCCCCTTCGAGCACACTCATGGCGAAGCCCGGAGGAGCGGTTTCGCCACCGGGGGGACCGAACTTGCGGTGTCTCAGCACCTGAACGGTGAGCTCCACTGTTCGGTCACTGTTTGGCGGCCTAAGCACCACTAGCAACCGATCCGCTGAGGGCGGCGCCAGGGTTCGGATGTAAAGCCCTTCCCGACTTACGTTATAAGTGAAGGCGGGTTCCGCTTCGCCGCCATCCGCCGGACGAAAGGTCGCGAAGGTGCCATACAACAAACGTTCATCATCGCGATTGTCCTCCTTCGCGTCCGCAGACAATTCGTTGGCGAGATAGAGAACATTCTCCGGCGGCCCGAAGGCGCTGACGGTCGCCACGCCACCGAGCCCTTTCAACTCCTCGTGAAACCCCGGCAGATCGTCGGGGCGCCCAGAAAACACCCATTTCGCCTTGTTGCCCTTTCGGCGGGCGTCCTCGACCATGGAGCGCAGCTCACCTACGTCGCCGCCAATCACCACCAGGGTCAACTTGGGTTTCGTAAGATAAAAACGAGCAGCCAGAGCATCCGCCGCAAACTTCACCTGGTAACCGGCGTGGGTGAGGATACGGGCAACGACGTCGCAGCGCGCGCGATCCGAGTCCGCCACCAGAGCTTCGCCTCGAGGCTGCACGTCCTTCAGTGCAGAGTCTTCAGGCAATGCCGTCAGTCGACTGAGAATGGCACCCGCTTCGAGGGCGACGGCATCGTCCGCACCCGAGCGAAACGCCTTCTCAAAACTGAGGGCATTCAAATTGTCGGATAGAGCCAGGATGGGCACCAACGCCATTTCCCCCCGACTCCTGGCTACCAACGACAGGCGCGCAGCTCCCGGCACGCTCATATCTAGCAGGATCGCGTCGAAATGAGCGCCGCTGAGCTTCGCAATGCCGGCCTCGGCGCTCCGTACCAGGGTGACGTCAAAATCCCCCTGCCGGCCCAGTTCAGCGATCAGCGCCGGAAGATCGGTATCGGGATCTCCCAGGACCAGCACCGCACGGCTCGACATGGGATCCATGCTAGCAGTGAAACTTGGGCGAGGCGTCGTTTCTGATAACTCAATCACCCGAATATTGACGCCACTTCCCAGCGTGGCCCGCGCCAGACTGCCCGTCCCGACGACCGTGGCTGGGCACGTACTTCGTTAACGTCGGCGGATCAGGACAACCAGGGCGGGGGCACCGAGGGCAGCTGTCACCACGCCAACGGGCAGCTCGCGTCCCGATGCCACGACACGGGCCAGAGCATCGCAGAAAACCAAGAACGCAGCTCCGGTCACCAATGAGCCAGGCAGTAGGACGCGCTGGGCCGAGCCAAAAACCCGCCGAACAATATGCGGGACAATGAGCCCGACGAAGGCAATGGGCCCGCACCATGCAACACAGACCGCTACCCCCAAAGCCCCGACTATGACCACCGCAGCACGCAATTGCCGTACGTGAACGCCCCGGCTCTCGGCCAGCTCGTCTCCGGCGACCAGTGCTTCTAGACCACGGACTTGGCTGAGCAACACCGCAGCACAGAGGACCGCCACAGGCCCGAGGACCCACACGCCGTCATATCCCAGCTGAGCCAGATGCCCCAGGGACCACTGAGCCGCGGAGAACAGGGCCAACATGTCCGCCGTGTACTGAAGACCAGTAGAGATCGCACTAGCGCCGAGCGTGAGGGCGATGCCCACAAGCAATATGTCCTCTACCCGGGTCTGCCCACGACTGGCCACGGCCCCCACCACCAAACTAGTGCCCACAGCTCCCGCGAAGGCAGCCACGGTGACTACCGGCAATCCAGCCAGCACGGCGGGAACCGGCAACACCAAAGCCATCAAAGCTCCCAGCGTGGCCCCCGCCACTGTGCCCACCGTGCTCGGTGTTGCCAGCGGGTTATTGAAGATCGTCTGAAAAGCGGCGCCTACGATACCGAGAATGCCACCAACCAGAGCACCCACCATGACCCGCGGCACGCGCAGCTCCCACAGCACGAATTCCGCCGCCTCTGGCCGCACCGTGTCGCCAACAAAAGGAGCACCGAGCAATACGACCAAGCACAAAGCGACACCTGTGAGCGCCCGGCGTCGGCTCGACAGCTTGCTCATGATGGCTCTCGAGGGGCAGACTCGCCAATCGCGGGGACTAGATAACGAGCCCGTCCATCACGCAGTGCAATGATTCGCGTGTCGAACAATGCACTCAGTTTTTCCGGCAAACTTTCATCGGAAAAAGTCGTCTGGAAGCGGACACCGCCAGCGCCCAGACCGATGACTCGCAATCGGTCAGCGTCCCCGAGGTGGGCCAGCAGGTTGACGTCATGGGTGACGCACACCACACCATGGCCAGCGCGCCAGAGCTTAGCGATCAATTCGTAAATGGTCCGCTGGTAGCTCGGATCCAGGTGATTAGCGGGCTCGTCCAACAATAGCAGATCGGTCTCTTGCGCAAGCAGAGCGGCCACCGCCACCCGCTGTCGCTCGCCACCCGACAAAGTACCGCAACGCCGAGCCCGCAGCCCGGTGACATCAGCTTGACCGAAGGCACGAGCACAGTGTTCGATAGCGACGCTAGTCGATTCACCAAATCGAAATCGAGCCGTAGCAACGAACTCTTCAACTGTTTGGGCAGAATCGGAGCTTCGCTCCTGGGGCAACCAGGCGACTCGGGCAGCCCGCTCACGCGGGCTGAGCGCCCCGGTGGGTTCAGTACCCAGGCGAACATGGCCGGCGCTGGGCGGTACCAGTCCCGCCATGAGTCGCAACAGCGTGCTCTTACCGACTCCGTTGGGACCGAGTATCGCGAGCAAGTCCCCCGGATTGACCTCAAGACTGACGCCCGAGAGCAACTCACGCCCACCGCGACGGACGCCTACATCACGCAGATCCAACAAACTCACGATTGCTTGCCAGCCTAACCCGGATCAGCAGGGGTGGCACCGAGTTGCGCCAAGGCCCGACGAAGCTTCGGTACCAGGTCCAAAATACGGGGTCCGTTCGCGAAGATACCGGCATCGCGAACGATCGCTAACTTGTCGGTTTTCACGGCGGAAAGCACCGTGAGCTTTCGCCAACCCGCCAATATCTGCTCGTCGCTCACCCCTTCGGTCCGCTCAGGAGAAATCAGTACGACCACTTGTTCAGGATCGAGATCCAACACCGCTTCCAAGCTCAGCTTCGGCAGACCGTCTACATCACGATCAATAGCGTTCCGCCCCCCCGCGGCCCGCAGCGCGGCGCCATGCAGAGAATTTTTGCGAATGAACCACACCTCGCTCAGCTGCTTGGGTGAGTAGCCCAGCACTAACAACACCCGAGGAGCATTCGGAGGTGGAGAACGCCTCAGAGTCGTCGACAGGCGCTGTGCCAGTTTCTCTCCAGCTTGAGGCAACCCCGCCTTTTTGCCGAGCAGCCGCACACTCGCGGTCACCTCGGCGAGGGACAACCACGGCAGGGCCAGGGTCGGTGCGAGCTTAGACAACGCTGTGGTCTGAGTGTTCTTGTTGTTCTCGCTCAGTATCAGCGTGGGGTTCAGCTGGACCAAGGCCTCGAAGTTGGGGCGCAAAGCGGTGCCGGCTCTTGGCAATTTTTGTACATCCGCAGGGTGGGAACAATAATCGCTCACCCCCACGATGCGGTTCCCAGCCCCGAGCGCAAATAGGGTTTCGGTGACCGCCGGCGCCAAGGACACCCAGCGCCGCTGGCGGGAAGTTTCGTCGGTAGTTGCTGCGGAGGTCAACGGAGTCGCCGTCGGCGCGGACTCTTGACAGCCCAACACGCCACAAACAAAAAGAATCAACCAACACGGTCGTGACAGCCTGCCCGGGCTACGAACGATGTTGTCATCGCCCGAGGCGCCGGGGCCCTGTACTTGCGGCACTTTACCGTGGGCTACTGCGCCACGGGCTACTGCGCCGTGACTCAGGGTCGTCAGTTCTGAAAGCTGCAATGGTCGAACAAAGTCTCGTAGTGCTTCAGGTACCGAACAGCCCGACGCTTGGCGTAGAGCCCCAGAAACCGCACCTCCGGCATATCGTCGCCAGCGTCCACGATGAACTGCAGCTCTTTTTTGAAATTCGCCAGGTCGTGTTTGGCGCAGAAGTACTGGGTAGCGCGAGCCAGGTGCAGCGGGAGGTATTTGTCGCTAGCCACGCGTTTGGCCCGATCAAAGTGAGGATCCGCAGCGTCGGTACTCTGGCTTGAGTAGTAGGCGGCCAGCACAGCACTCGCCGCGGCGTTGGCAACCGTCTCGTCCAGCTCGACCGCTCGTTGGAGGATCTCCAAGCCGACCCAAAGGCTAGAAACGGTTTCGGGATCGTGACGCGAGGAGCCCGCGTAAGTTACCCACGAGAAGCCGAGCCACGTCAGCTCCTCGGCGTAGGTATCGTCGGTGAAGGTTTCCACCAGCCACTTGCGAAGTGTATCCGACGACGCCAAATTGTCTTCGAAGCCCTCGGAGATGAGGTTGATAGTTGTAATGCCGAAGTGCCGCGCCCGCTTGAAGCCGGCTTGGGTGCGCAGATCGTGGTAGGCTATGCCTTCCTCGTCATCCTCCAATAACGCACGCTCGTAGTCGTCTTGGTAGAACGCGAGGGTGACCCCCACCCAGCCTCGACAGAGCATGAACGTCGCGTCCGCGTTGTGCGGAGCCAATTGATGCACGCCTTCCAACTGGGCCAGCCCCCCGAGAGCGGCCGCTTTAGCGACCTCGTAGTCGTGAAGGGTCCCCATTGCGTCACCGCCACGCCGGACGTTCGCGATGTGGGCGTCTAGAGCGGCCTTCTTGATACAAGAGGTGGCGGTCAGGGCGAGCAAAGCAGCGCAAAACAAGGGCGAAAGGACGCGAGATAGACGGAACGGCGACACAGGAATTCTCCAACGCATGATCCGGGCGGTTCTAGCACAGCCCAGCGCGCTAGGGAGTAGGATGCACCCCAGGAGAGCCGCAGAATGCCAAAACTAGATGATCCCGGGATCGAATCCGGTCTCGCTCAACTTCCCGCGTGGAGCCGAGACGGTAATTTCATCACCCGGAAGTTCGAATTCGCCGACTTTGTAACGGCATTCGGTTGGATGAGCGCCGTGGCGCTAGTCGCCGAATCCATGGACCATCACCCCGACTGGAGCAATGTTTACCGCACGGTGGAAGTGCGCCTCAGCACGCATGATGCCGGCGGTCTGACCCAGAAGGACTTTGATCTGGCCGCCCGGATGGACACGCTAGCGTCCTAAGCGCAGGACACTGGCCGCTCGGAATACTGGCCGCTCGGAATACTGGCCGCTCAGTCGGAAGCTTTCTTGAGGCGCTTCTCTTCCGCGGCGTCGATGTATTCTTTTAACTGCGTGGCGTGCTCGGTGGACAGCCCGCGCAGGGTCTTGCGTGCCCGACGGGCATAGCGGGCTACCTTGGCCTTGGTCTTTTTCTTATCGTCGAGCTCATCGTAGTTCGCCCAAATTTCGTGGGCTCGCTCCACCCGCGCCTGGGCCGCCGTCTGGGTGGCTGCAGCCACCTCTTCCAGCTTCTTTCGGATCTCTTCTTCTTTCGCCTGAATTTCCTGATCCAGCGTCGCCACTAGAGCGGCGTCTTCACATACCTGCCAGGTGTGTTCACGCCACTGGCGGGCACTCTCTGGATTTTCGACGCTCAACGCCTGGCGGGTCGTAGCCACCGCACTATCGCACTTCTCTTGGTCCTTGCACGCTGGGGTGGCCAGACAGACGAGCCATACGCCTAAGGCGATATGCGATTTGCTGATTCTCGTATCGATAGACATGCGGACTCTAGACATGCGAACTCTCCGGAAAATTCTAAGGACAGCGATAGCTGCCAGGAGCCTATCTATACATGGTGTCCGACCGCGCCGCATCGGCTGCCGTGCCCAAATCGTAGCCGAGGAACATGCTCAGCAGCCGACCGCTCGGAAGCCGCAAAAACTGCGGATTCGGAGTGCACTTTGCCGGGGACTAACGCAAACTCCGAGCCATGAAGCCCCTCGACGCCGCTCCTATCGCTATCCTACTCGCCGCCAGCAGCCTCTGCGCCTGTAAAACAGCCCCCAAGAAGGACGCGCCCACCGCTGCAACAAGCAGCTCCGGCTCTCCCGTTGCGAGCGCGAGCTCCGCCTCACTTCAGGAAGCACCGAAGCCGATTCCAGCGCCCGCCGACGTAGCCAAAGCGCCCGCAGATGCCGAAGTCACTGCCTCCGGGCTGAAATCGAAGCGGCTCAAGGCGGGCCGCTCAAAAGAACATCCGACCCTGCACGATCAGGTGGTGGTTCACTACACCGGGTGGACAACTGCGGGCCAGATGTTCGACAGCTCACGAGTTCGCCAACAGCCCGCCTCATTTCGCCTGGACCGAGTGATCCCTGGGTGGAGCGAGGGCATTCCCCTGATGACATTGGGTGAAGAGCGACGATTCTGGATCCCCAGCGCCCTGGCCTACGGCGGGACACCTCCGCCCGGCGCCCCTGCCGGCGAGCTCGTCTTCGACGTGGAGCTGCTGGAAATCATGCCCGCACCGCCCTTGCCTCCGGTGCCAGAGAACCTCACCTCACCACCAGCTAACGCAAAAACGACCGAGAGCGGTCTCGCTTGGATCAGTCTTGCACCAGGCGACGGCAAAACCCGCGCTCAACCTGCCAATGTGGTGGTCCTCGAGTTCACCGGCTGGACCGACAAGGGCAAAGTCGTCGAGTCCTCTCGGCTGATGGGGAAACCGTTGACCCTGCCAGCCAAAAATCTGATCCCCGCTTTGCGCGACGCCGTCCTAGCGATGAGCCTCGGAGAAAAGGCGCGCATCTGGGCATCCCCCAAGGTGCTCAGCACGCCCGGGCGACCTCCGGCGACCGAAGGCCTCGTCTTCGAAGTCGAACTGACAAAAATATTACCACCGCCGCTCCCGAAGCTGCCCGGGCATCGCGGGCAGCCGCGCGGAGCCGTCCCCGGCGCCCGTCCCGCCGCACCACCTAAGTAAGCGAACACATCCAAAAAGCTCGTGACCGAACTCGATCACATCTGGATCCGGGGAGCGCGCGAACACAATCTCGCCGACATCAGCGTCAAGATCCCCAAGAAGAAACTGGTGGTGTTCACCGCTGTCTCTGGATCCGGCAAATCGTGGCTGGCCTTCGACACTCTCTACGCTGCGGGGCAACGTCGCTACGTGGAATCGCTGTCCGCCTATGCACGGCAGTTTGTCGGTCAGATGGACAAGCCCCGTTACGACAGTATCCGTGGGCTGAGCCCCACCATCTCAATCGAACAAAAAACATCGGGGACCAACCCGCGCTCGACCGCCGGCACCATCACCGAGATCTTCGACTAGTTACGGGTCCTCTACGCCCGCATCGGCAAACAGCATTGTCCTCAGCGCTCTCGCTCGGTCGAGCTCCAGTCCGCTCAACAAATCTCTGGCGTCATCCGGCGGGGCACCAAGGGGCACCAAGGGGCAAAGCCTACTGCTGCTCGCGCCCTTGCTGGTGAACTGCAAGGGCGAGCACCGCGATCTACTGATGCGCATGCGAGAGAGCGGCATTGTTCGCCTACGCATCAATTGCGTAGGTCACTCGAATCGACGATCTCGAAGCCCTCGACAAGCATCGTAAACACACAGTCCAAGCGGTCATCGATCGAATCACCGTGGGCAAGACCACCCGTGGCAGGCTTACGGAATCTGTCGAACAGGCGCTGACCTTAGGCAAAGGGACGATGTCTGCGGTCCCCGCCGAGAACCGCCGGAGCCGGGTGCAAGATTCGCGAACCTTCAGCCAAGCCTTCGGCTGCTCCCATTGTGATCTCTCCTTCCCTGAGCTCACGCCCCAGGGCTTCTCTTTCAATAGTCCCCAAGGCATGTGCCCGGAGTGTCACGGCCTGGGCACATGTGTCGCCATTGATCCGGCCTTACTCATCCCCGATCGCAGCCTGAGCATCGACGATGGGTGCGATCGCCCCCTGGGAACCCGGCGTTACGAAAAAAATCGGATGGGCTCATGGTTTTCGTGGACAGATCATCGGGCATCTGAAGATCAATCCCAACACGCCCTACAACAAGCTAAGCCGCAAGAGCCAAAAGCAACTGCTGCACGGTACCGGTGGTAAACGTTATCGCGTCAAGTGGACAGGCAAGACCGGCAAGGGCAGCTTCCACGTCACTTGGGAAGGTCTGCTTCCGCGCTTGATGCGGCGCTTCGGTCAAACCAAGAGCGAACGAGCGAAGCGCTGGCACGCCCAATTCATGGGCAATACCCACTGCCCTCACTGCAATGGGAGCCGCCTCCGCGAGGAGAGCAGAGCGGTCACCGTCGCGACAAAATCACTGGTCGACGTCTGTCAGATGACCGTCAGCGAGGCCTGCGACGGGTTCAAGAAGTTCTCACTTGTCCGGCAGCGACGGAATTATTGAAACGAAAATTCTCAAGGAGATTAGCATTCGCCTCGGCTTCCTCAACGCTGTGGGCCTCGAATACATTTCTCTCGACCGCCCGGGGGCGACGCTTTCCGGCGGTGAATCCCAACGAATCCGTCTCGCCAGCTAAGTTGGCTCCGAATTGAGCGGCGTTACCTACGTGCTCGATGAACCCTCCATCGGATTGCACCAACGGGACAACCAGCGACTGATCAGCACCCTGATGCAGATGCGTGACGTCGGCAACACCGTGGTAGTGGTCGAGCACGACGAGGACACTATCCGTGCCGCCGCTCATGTGATCGACTTTGGCCCGGGCGCTGGAGTTCAGGGCAGGCACGTCGTCTTCAGTGGCCCTCCAGTGGCCCTCGAAAAGAGCCGGAAGTCGCTCACGGGAGCCTACTTGAGCGGGCGGCAGCATATCCCGGCTCAATTGAGCCCACGCGCTCACCAGCATCGACTCGTGCTCAAGGGTGCGGAACAGAACAACCTCGAGAAACTCAACGTCTACTTTCCACTGGGGGCACTGACAGCGGTGACCGGAGTATCCGGGGCGGGCAAGTCCACTCTGGTCAACGACCTGCTTTGCCCAGCCTTGGACTTTCACACCGGGTCAAGCGACGGCGGGAACACGCCGACGAACTATGAAGCCTTGCTCGGAGTGCAACACATCGATCGGATCATCAACATCGATCAGCGCCCCATCGGCAGAACGCCCCGAAGCAACCCGGTCACATACATCAAAGTATTCGATCACATTCGTAAGTTCTTCGCTGATTTACCCGAGGCCCGATTGCGAGGTTACGGTCCGGAGCGCTTCTCCTTCAACGTCAAGGGCGATCGCTGCGCTGGACGCGAAGGCGATGGCGTCAAGAAGATCTTGATGCACTTCTTGGCGGATGTGTACGTTCGCTGCTAAGAGTGCGACGGTAAACGGTTCAGCGAAGCG
Organism: Polyangiaceae bacterium; assembly: GCA_013214025.1. Lineage (GTDB taxonomy): Bacteria > Myxococcota_A > Polyangia > Polyangiales > Polyangiaceae > JABSRN01. The sequence goes on along the minus strand of JABSRN010000003.1, from coordinate 130,477 downwards.
ACCCTCGAAGTGACCTTCAAGGAAAAAAGCATCGCCGACGTGCTCGATCTCACGGTGAAAGAAGCGGCGGAGCTGTTCGCCCTACACCCCAAGGTCGCCCCCGCTCTGCAGCTGCTCGAAAAAGCCGATCTCGACTATCTGCACCTGGGGCAACCGTCGCCCACGCTCTCCGGATGGGAGGCCCAGCGAATCAAGTTGGCGCGAGAGCTCGCCAAGCGCGCCACGGGGCACACCGTGTACGTGCTCGATGAACCCACCACCGGTCTGCACTTCGAAGACGTAAAAAAACTGCTCGCCGTGCTCGAGAACTTGCTCGATACCGACAATACTGTGATCATCATCGAGCATCATCTGGACGTGATCAAACGCGCCGATCATATTATCGATCTCGGTCCGGGCGGAGGCCCCGCGGGCGGTCAGTTGGTCGTCCAGGGCACACTCGCCGAGTGTCTTGGCCACACCGGGCTCGTACACCGGGCAACATCTAGCGCCGCTGTTGGGAGACGAAAAGAAGCGTGCTGCCGGGGCCAAGACCAAACGGTAGCTCAAGAAGAAGGCCTCGGCCTCGAAGAAACGGCCTCGAAGAAACGGCCCCGCAGAGCTAGCTCCGCACAACGCTAGAGCCAAGGCCGGCACCTGTACGGCATCGGCACCACATGCGCAAGCGCTGGAACACGCCAGCGGGCACCCTACGCCTATGTGGGAGCCTACGCTGGCGGCTACCTGAAGCGCCGAACCCGATCCCGTCACAATCAGGACCTGCGCGCGCGCGGCGCTTGCCCTCACTAGCTAACTCCTGCTGTGGCGCTAGCCTTATTGAGGGGGACTCGCCTTGGACCGCAAACATAGCTGCTCACAATTCGCCTTCAATCCGGAAACCCTGGCCCTCGGGCTTGGTTACGATCCGTTTCGGTCGGAGGGAGCGGTCAAGCCACCGGCCTTCCTCACATCTACGTTTCAGTTTCGAACCGCGGAAGAGGGAAAGCACTACTTCGAGCTCGCCTATGGGCTGAAAGAGCGCGAGGAAAAAGACATCGACGGGCTGATTTACAGCCGCCTCAACAACCCGAATCTGCAGATTTTCGAAGAGCGCCTAGCGGCTTGGGATGGCACGGACGCAGGATCCGTCTTTGCCTCCGGCATGGCCGCCATCTCGACGCTGAGCCTGACCTTGCTCAAACCCGGGGACTACATCCTGTGCTCAGCGCCCGTGTACGGCGGCACGCACTATTTGTTCGAACACATTCTGCCGAAGTTCGATATTCACACTATTCAGGTTCACGGCGGCAACAACACCGCCCAGCTCATGCGGGAAGCCGCCGCAAAGGTTGGCAAAGACAAGGTACGGATGCTGTTCCTCGAAACGCCCGCCAATCCCTCCAATACCATGGTCGACATCGAGTCCATCGCGGCTCTCGCCGACGAGCTGAGTGCCGGCGCCGATCGACGAGTCATCACGGCCGTGGACAATACATTCATGGGACCGATCTTCCAGTCTCCTGCCAAACACGGTGCCGATCTCGTCATCTACTCAGCGACTAAGTTCATTGGCGGTCATAGCGATCTCATCGCTGGGGTCGTGACAGGGAAAAAGAAAGTGATGGATGAGCTGATGCTCATGCGTACGATTCTTGGCACCATGGCCAATCCATTTAGCGGCTGGTTGCTACTGCGCTCTTTGGAGACAGTGGCGGTACGCATGCGGCGACAAGCCGAGACCGCTCAGAAGGTCGCGGAGATGTTGGCGGCGCACCCCCAGGTGAACAGGGTGTGCTACCCAGGATTGCTCGAAAAGGGCGATCCCCAGCGCGCCATCTACGACAAACAATGCACCGGACCCGGCGCGCTCATCGCCTTCGAGATCAATGGGGGCGAAAAAGCCGCCATGGCCGCCCTCAATCGCTTCGAGGTCGCTCGCCTAGCGGTCTCTCTCGGTGGTACCGAGAGTCTGGTCCAGTTACCCTATTGTATGACGCACTCGGACGTCCCGCCCGAGCAGCTTGAGAGCTTTGGCGTCACCGCAGGCTTGGTCAGAATGAGCGTCGGGCTCGAACACCCGGAAGATCTCATTCACGACTGCGAGCAGGCGCTAAAAGTAGACTGAGACCGAGCGGCCCAGTCGCTACGATGGTCACAGCGAGGGACGATCAGCCCTTGTCCGGCTCCGGCTCGGTCGGCTTGGCGCGGCGCCGTCCGCGAACGACGCCTGCTGGCGGGGGTCCCTTGGGGACTACGACCTCAACCTCAGGGTCACGCGCAATGGGGCGAGCCTTCGCTGCTACCACCTTGGCTGCCTTCGGACCGGCGATATCCGCGAAGCTCTCCGTGGACTGAACACGCTTTACCGGTGGCGGCGCGGGCACCTCATCGGGCTCATCGGGCTCGGGGGGGGGCTCAGGTAAGCCGAGCTTCGCCCGCATCACATCGCCCAAGCTACCGAAGCCGCTCTTGCTCTTCTTCTTGCTCTTGCCGGTCTTCTTGGCAAACTCTGCGAAGTTCTTGCGCTCTTCCACTGAGCTCACGGCCCGCATACTGAACGTCGTCTTGCCCGAGCGGTTGTCGCGACGGAGCACGGCGACTTCGATCTCTTTTCCTTCGGGAAAGGTGCGCCGGGCATCCGCGCCGTGAGGCAGCGTGAGTTCGCGGTTGGGGACGAATCCATCCCCCTTCACGGTGGATACGAATAAGCCGCCGCCGATGTGCTTGACGACCTTGCCGGTGAGCACTTCATCTTGCACAGGGGCGGGAGCTGACGCTTCCCCTCCTGCCTCCAGAGCTTTCAGCGACAAAGAGATCTTGAGTCCCTTTTGCTTGGCTTCGAGGTTGAGCACCCGTGCAGTGACTGTGTCACCGATCTGAAGCACATCATCTACTCGCTCGACTCGACCACGGGACAGTTCCGAGATGTGAATCATGCCGAGAGCACCACCGATGTCGATGAATGCGCCGAATGACTGGATGCTGTGCACTGTGCCTTCGACATCAGCGCCAATGACCAGGCCGTTCAGCAGCTCTTCCTGCTTTTCCTTCTGCTCTTCCTCGAGGATGGCGCGACGAGACACGATCACCGAGCGGCCGTTATCCTTGACTTCCAGGACTCGGAACATCGCGTTTTCACCGACCCATATGGAGAGATCGTTCACACGTTCCAGCGCCACATGGGAGGCCGGGCAGAAACCTCGGACCTTGCCGATCATCACTTCGAGACCGGCGGACACCGCCTTGGCGATGGAGCCCTCGATAGGCACGCCGGATTCCAGCGCGCGCTGCAGGCTCGTAGCGTCAACCTGTCCGCGGCCCACCGCCGTGCTGAGCACGATCATGACCTCTTCGTCGGCGACCACGCGAGCGGTGATGCGATCCCCGGTTACAACCTTGAGATTGCCGTCGCCATCCTCAAGCTCAAATCGGTCGATACGGGCGTCAACGTTGGCACCGATGTCCAGGAACACACTGTCCCGAGACATTTGGATGACCCGCCCTTCCACACTGTCGCCGACCTGGGGGCGAGCTTTATTCGATCCGCCACTCGGACCCGTGGATTCCATCATCGCCGCAAAATCGTCAGCCATCAGTCCCGCCTACCACGGGGTGACTCGCGCCGTCCAGATGAGGGCAATGCCCCAGCAAATGCCCAACAATGGCTAATATTCGTTCCCCCGGGGACTGTTCTCAATCGCTCCGTAAGGCCTCGATAGGATCCATTCGTGCGGCCCGTCGGGCGGGAAAAAATCCGAAGACCAGTCCGATCAACGCACTGGTCCCCATGGCGATCGACAGCGCCTCCGGAGACAAGCGCATCGGCAGCTCCAAACTCTTAGCTAGAAACTGAATGGCCACTGCCGCGGTCAATGCGCCTGAGGCCCCGCCCATGACCGACAGCGTGATCGCCTCGACCAAAAACTGAGCCAAGATATGACTCTCCCGAGCACCAATGGACATACGAATGCCGATCTCTCGGGTGCGCTCGGCGACGCTCACCAACATGATGTTCATCACCCCGATGCCGCCGACGAATAGACTCACGGTAGCGATAGCCAACAGGAGCATGCTGAGCACGCCCATGATTCCTGCCTGGGTCTCACGGAACTGTTGCTGACTGCGGATCCGAAAATCGTTCTCCGCGTCTTCCCTGAGACCATGCCGATCCCTCAAAATAGCGATGATGTCCTTCTTGGCACGGGAGGCCAGCTCGGCGCTCGGCGCACTAGCCGCGAGTTGATGCACTTGGCCCGGTCGGGTACGCACCAATTTGCCGCGCATGGTCGGGATGGGGATCAACACGGTATCGTCTAGATCCGTACCGAAGGGGCTGTTGCCTTTCTCCTCCAGCACTCCCAACACGCGGAAGGGGTGGCGACCGATACGCACCGTGGCCCCCACCGGCGCGGCAAAGCCGAAGAGCTCACGCACCACCGTGATTCCCAGCACACAAACTTTCGCCCCGCGAGCTCCCTCCGCATCCGACCAGTATCGGCCGGACTCCAGGGTCCAAGCGCGAATGCTAAAAAAATCCGGTGTAGTACCGGTGATGGCGGTCGCGACGTTGTCCTCGAAAAACGTAACCTGAGCGCCGGTCTCTAACAACGGGGCGACACGCTCGATCGCAGTCGACTCCCTCTGCAGCGCGATGCCGTCGTTTACGGTTAGCGGTGGCAGGGCGGCACTGCCTCGGACACCGCTGCGACTCACGTCCCGAGGGGTCACGACCAGGGAATTGGTGCCCATCGCATCGATCTTGGCGCCGATCGCCAGCTTCGCGCCCTCGGCTAGGGCGACCACCACAGTGACCGCCGCCACCCCTACCAAAATACCAAAGGCGGTGAGGAAGGCACGCAGAGGGTGCTTCAGCAATGCCCCGAAAGCCAGTCCCACCGCAGTGAGCAGAATGCTGACCCACCCAGTATTGGGCGAGCGCGCCTGCCAACCGGTGGGCTCTGGCCGCTCACTCATGGCGCAAGGCCTCGATGGGTTCGAGCGAGGCGGCGCGGGCCGCCGGCCAGATGCCGAATAATAGTCCCGTCACCACACTGGTCGCTAGCCCCGTCAGGATCGCGTCCCGACTGAGCTGAAGGTCCCAGCCCAGCGCCGCGCTGAGTGCAAAGGTGAGCCCGCCCGCCAATGCGAGACCGAGCACGCCTCCGAATAGCGCAATGGCTGCGGCCTCGGCGAGAAACTGGGCGCGGATGTCGGATGCGCGAGCGCCGATGGCCATGCGGATGCCGATCTCACGCTTTCGTTCGGTGACGCTGACCAACATGATGTTCATTACGCCAACGCCACCGACGAAGAGGGCGATGGCAGCAACGCTGAGCAACAACACGCTCAGAATATTCAACACCTCGGCCTGACGTTTTTGGAAACCCGCCTGGGACCGCACTCTAAAATCCGCTTCCGCGCCCTCCGCGATGTGATGACGCTGAGACATCAGGGCTTCCATGTCGCGCACAGCTGCAGATTCTGAACCCGGCGGGGCGGAAGCCATGATCATCTCAACTCGACGGCCTGGAGACGGCGCTACTCGAGCACGAAAGGAGCCGATGGGCATCACAATGCGATCGTCCTGATCCGTTCCGAAGGGTGATTGCCCCTTCGACGCGAGCGTACCGATCACTCGGTACGGGTGCTTGCCCACACGCAGTGTCTGACCGATGGGATCCATATTCTCGAACAGCGCACCAGCGGCGGTCGTCCCGATCAAACAGACCTTAGCCCGCGTGAGTTCCTCAGATGGCGTCCAATTCCGTCCGCCGTTTATCGTGTAACCCCGCACATCGAAATAATTGACGTCGGCACCGACGACTTTGGTCCGAGTATTCTCGAAGCTACTGCTCACCTGCATGCCCACGTCGGAATAAACAGTGACTTGAGAGACCGAGGGCACTTCCCGCGCGATGGCGCGCGCGTCCCCTTCAGTGAGTCCCCCGCCGGTTCCCGCGGCACCGCGTGCCCCACTCTTAGCGACACTCCGATTGAATACGTAGATCACGTTGGAGCCCAGACTCTGGATCCGAGAACCTACCTGCTCGGTGGCTGCCCGCCCCAAAGACACAACGATCGCGACGGAGGCCACCCCGACGAGGATCCCCAACGCCGTCAGTGCCGAACGCAAAGCAGAACGAGTGATCGCCCGAAACGCCAAGCGTAGTGCCGTGAGCAGCGAGTTCACCCCATCTCCGCCCGGAGCTCTGCCGCGTCCAGTATCTCTGGGTTGGGTTCATCCCGCTGCACTCGGCCGTCGCTCACCGTCAAGATCCGGGAAGCACATCTGGCAATTTGGTCTTCGTGCGTCACCAACACGAGGGAAATACCCTGATCGGCAACCAGCGTCTGCAACAACGCCAACACTTCGAGGCTGGTGCGCGAATCGAGATTGCCCGTCGGCTCATCCGCCAACAACACCGGCGACTCTGTCACCAGGGCGCGCGCGATGGCGACCCGCTGCTGCTGGCCCCCCGACAACTGACTCGGATTGTGACCGGCACGGTCTGCGAGCCCCACCTTCTCGAGAGCGGCGGCGGCCAACTCCCGTCGACGTCGCCGGGAGACCCCGCGATACACCAGCGGTAACTCGACGTTCTCCAACGCGCTAGTGCGGGGCAACAAGTTGAACCCCTGGAATACAAAGCCGATCAGTCGGTTGCGGACGAGGGCTCGCTCATCCGCTGAACTTTCCGTGACATCGATGCCACCGAGTTTGTAAACGCCGGCCGTGGGGCGGTCCAAACAACCCAGGATGTTCATCAGCGTGCTCTTCCCGGAGCCACTTTGGCCGATGATTGCCACCGACTCCCCCTGAGCGATCTCCAGATTCACGTCAATCAGAGCGTGCACGAGCTCCGGACCACTGACGTAGTCCTTGTGCACGCCACTCAGAGAAATAATCGAGTCGGTCACGAACCCCGCTTAGAAGACGCCCAGAATCTTCTTACGCCTCTTTGAATCACGCTGACTGGTAATCACCGAGAGCCCCTCGCTCACGTTGTCCCCGCGCAACTCGGTCCACATACCGTCGGTGATTCCCGTCGGCGTAATGCGCGCTTCAGCTCTCTCTTTGGCGCCCTCTTCGTCGGAGCCTAGATCGGTCGCCACCACTGTGTAGAGGCGTCCTTGGCCGAAGCTGAGGGGCACCGGGGCTTTGGCTTTGCCAGTCGATTCCTTAGACTTCGTATTGGGCTTGAAACGCAGAGCCGCGTTGGGCACGGCCAAGGCTTTCTCCGCTTTTCGAGTGACGATGCTGGCGGTCGCCGTCATGCCCGGACGGAGCTTGAGATCTGGGTTCGCCACGTCCACCACAGCCGCGTAGGTGACAACCCCCTGAAGCTCAGTCGGGCTGTAACGGATCTGCGTGACGGTGCCGGTGAATTTTTCACCCGGGAAGGCGTCCACGACGATCTCCGCGGGCATGCCTTCCTTTAGTTTTCCGACATCCGCCTCGTCGATGCCGGCGAGCACCTGCATCTTGGACAAGTCTTCGGCGATTACGAATAACACGGGTGCGGAAAAACTAGCCGCGACAGTCTGACCGGGATCGACCGACCGGGCGATCACGACGCCATCGATGGGGGATCGTATCACCGTGTAGTCCAAGGTCGTTCGCGCCTGCGACAACTGGGCTGTCAGCTGTTTTAGCTGCGCTCGGGCGCTCGCTAGCTCCGCAGTGGTCACGCTCACCCGCGCCTCGGCGGTGTCGATATCGGCCTGACTCGCCAAATTCTCTGCGCCTAGTTTTCGGAGTCGCTCGAACTGCGTCTTGTTGACAGCAACGTTGGCCTTCGCGCGCTCAATGGCGGCGCGGGCCGCGTCGATCTGAGCTGTCGTCTGATGTACCTGGGCGCCCAACAGTGTCGGATCGATCTTCGCAAGGAGATCACCCTTCTTGACCTCGGAATTAAAATCCACATTTACCTCCACGACGCGACCGGAAACTTGAGCCCCGATTTGCACTTCCCGTAGCGGGCGAATCTTGCCCGTGGACTGCACAAGCTCGAGAATGTCTCGACGTTCCACCGACTGCGTGATGTACGCGGATTTTTCCGCCGGTGCGTTGGCGGCCCGATACTTGGCGAAACCCAAGCCACCTCCGCCCAGCAGCAGCACGATCGCGAGCGGCGTTACCCAACGGCGCTGTTGGGAGCTCTTGAGATCGGCCTTCAGGGATTCGACGGCGGCCGCAGCCCGGGGGGCTGCGGCTCGGCTTGAGTTTTTTGAAGAGGTCGAAGACATAGCGGTTCCGGACCGGGCAAACATAGGCTGACCCGGCCCGTTGTCGACATCAGAGTTCGCTTTTTAGGGGACTCCCCAAAGGGACCAACTGCACTATTGTCATGGGCCCATGCCGAAAATCACAAAAACCGACGCCGAATGGAAAGAGCAGCTGACCGCCGAACAGTTCGCTATCTGCCGCAAAAAGGGCACCGAACCGGCCTTCACCGGTAAATACGCCGACTGCAAGGACCCCGGTACCTATCGATGTGTGGCCTGCGGGGAAGGCTTATTTCATTCCGCGGCCAAATACGATTCTGGCTCCGGCTGGCCTAGCTACAACTCCCCTGTGGACGGCCACGTCATCGAGGAGGAAAAGGACAGCTCCTTCGGCGTGGTTCGAACCGAGGTCATGTGCAAAAAATGCGGCAGCCACCTGGGACACGTGTTCGAGGACGGTCCCGCGCCGACCGGCCTGCGCTACTGCATCAACTCAGCATCGTTGGATCTCGACAAGGAATAGACGCCCCCGACGAGACATGGCAGCGGACAGCGGCTTCCTGCCCCGCAAGTTAACAGAGGCGCCACCGGATGGAGCGCCTCCCGTAGCTCTGTGCATTGAGTAGTCGGTAAAGTGGTCTGCGCCTAGGACAGCTCAGCCCAACAGCTCGACGCAACCGTTGCTCATCACCAACACATCGCGCTCTTTAGCTTTCGCCTGGCAAATGATCTTCGTGTCGCTCTCTTTCCACATCTCCACCACGACGGTTTCCCCGGGGAACACGGGTTTGCTGAAGCGGCAGCGGATGCTCTTGAAGCGCTCCGGATCGTTATCCGCGTAGGCTTCGATGACGCCACGCCCGACATTGCCGTAGGTGCAAAGCCCGTGAAGGATGGGGATGTCGAAGCCCGCCATCTTGGCCATATCCGGATCACAATGCAGCGGGTTGGGATCGCCACTAAGGCGGAAAAGCAGCGCCTGGGAAGTCGTTGTCCCGTATTCGATCACTTCATCGGGGGCGCGGTCCGGCGCTTCGTTGCCCGGAGCCGGCGCCTTCGCGTCACCGCCAAAGCCACCCTCTCCACGAATGAATGCCGTAAAGGTATTCTTGATGAGCACGTCTCCGGATTCTTTGTCCTTGCTGATAAAGTCCATCGTCACGATGGCGGCCTTGCCCTTGTCGTAGACGCCGGTGACCTTGCCTTCAGTGATCACCGTGGCTTCGAGGGGGAGCGGCCCCTTCACGATCTCGGTGCATTGCTCACCGTGAAGCAACATCATCGGGTTAAAACTCATGCCCTCGATGTTGAAAATATTCATCAACGACGAGTAAACCGGGCACACCGCGTAGGTCGGCATGGCCTTGAGATCTTTCTCGTAGGTGTACTGAAGTACCCGCTTCTGATCGACTTGGCTCTGTCCGACTCCGACACCCAGACCGAGGGCGTACAGGATGAGAGCTTGTTTATCCCAGGTGGTTTCCGTGGGATCGACGATTTGGCCTAGGGCTACTTTTGGATCGATGGGCATACCCGAATCTATACGGCGGCATCCCAGTGGGAATCAAGGCCAGGCCGTACACCACCGGCGGGACTCAACGAGCACTGCGCAAGGGGCGAACCGAACGCTGCGCGAGGACTCCGCGGCCGGTTTTTCCACGACTAGCGAAAACTCAGCCGTCGGGACGGGCGGGGGGAACCGAGCCCGAGGCGACGTGCTGACGACGCCCCAAACCCAAATTCGGAGCCGGCGAGAGACGCCTACGGAAATACCGCCTAACTTACCGAATGTAACTTACCGAATGTAACTTACCGAACCGCTCCGACCGAAGTCAGGCGACAGCGGCGGTGGGGGCTTCGCTCGCTCCCTGAGCCGGCGCGGGGTAACGCATTTTTTGTTCGTTCTTCAGCGTGATGATGCCGACTGCGGCCAGTACGCGAATGACCGGGTAGGTGGGATCGAGCTCCCACTTCCGAGCGGCGAAGTTCACCGAAGCGCCGAACTTGTGGTGGTTGTTCTGGAAGAGCTCACCGCCTGTGAGAAAATCGAAGGGCAGTGAGTTCACCGAGACATCGGGGACGTCGTCGTAGTTGCGGTAGCCGTACTTGTGGCCGCCCCAGTTGACGATAGCGCCGTGAACGGGACCCATAATGAAGTGGACCGGCAACAAGGCGTACAGCCACATGTCTTGCACGAAGGCCATGTAGAAGAGCACGTAGGCTGCTCCCCAACCGATTCGGGCGAACCAATTCTGTCCCAGCTTATCTAGGGCGTCCCACTCGGGATATCCGCCCTCAAAACGCGGCTCGGGCTGAACTTTGCCGTAGGCGAAGCCGTCATAGATGTGCTTCGTCTTCAGCATCATCGCCATGGCATTGGTGTGGAAAATCGGGGAGTGCGGATCTTTTTCGGTGTCAGAAAAGGCGTGATGCATGCGATGCAAAATCGCGTAGCCCCGCGGCGACAAGTATCCCGAACCTTGAGAGACATAAGTCAGCAGGTGGAAGAAACGCTCCCAACCGTGGCTCATCGTGAACATGCGGTGGGCGCCGTAACGATGCAGGAAGAACGTCTGCACAAACACCGACAGCTGCCAGTGCACCGCGAAGAAGGCCAGGATCGGCCAGTTTGCCAAAATAAAGGATTGTATCGCCACGGTGGGTACCTAATCGACGCGAGCGCCGGGTTCGAGATCGCTTGGGTAGGAGATTACAGAGTGCGTCGGAGATGACAGGGTGGGTTCGAGTTCGCGCGGAGCTGATAATGCTGGAGGCCCAAAGGACCGAGCTACCAATCGCTGTTAGTCGCGCTCTAACAGAGAAACTCTGTGTAGCGCAGCTTTCCTACAACTCTGCACCAGAAGCTGGTCACAAGACCGGGGCAGGAGTCACAATTGTGTCATGGGCCGTCATGGCGCACCGCATTGTGCTGCTATTTCACGATGTTGCAGCGCGTCGAGAGAGACTCCCATACCGCCGTGGAACGCCTTCTACAGCTTCGCACGAGCCGCGCGCGGTACGGGCAAGTAGCACCATCAGTTGGCCATCGCCCGCCCCAAAATAGGCATCAGAACCGCAGAGTAGTCGATCTCCGGTTTGTAGTGCGCGAACAGCCCTCCCAAAGTGCCCATCACACGACCGAGCATGATGAACTCATCCGGCAGACTCGTCACCGGATCCTCGCTGATCTCCTCAAGGATGTCCGCCGCTTCGTTCAGCATGTCCTCGATGCTGGTGGGCATGGCGCGGCCCTTGCCCGGGGTCGCTAGCTCGCTGAGCTTTTTTACCAATCGCTCGGATAGTCCTCGAAGACTTTTGGTATCGCCGCTGGCGGTCTTGAATCCGAGTTTCCCCAACGCCGCCGTCATGCCGTCCACGTCACCCAACACCATAAGCTGCACCAACTTCAAGTACAGATCACTAGTCTCCCGAGTGATGGTCTTGGTGCAACCGAAGTCCAGCACCACCAGCTCATCGTCGTCCGTAACGAGCAAGTTCCCGGGATGGGGATCTGCCTGGAACAATCCCGCATCTAGAATTTGTTTTACGTAGCCCTCAAATAGACGATTGAGAATCAACGACAGCCGAGCTTCCGTCGCTGGGTCTCCCGCTTCCCGCCCCAAGGCCAACTCGTCCAGCACCACGCTGATGTTACGTCCCTCGACGAACTCGGCTGTCATCACGCGGGGCCCACAGAGCGCGACCACGGGCCGCGGCGAAGAGATCCCCTCCAAGCCTTCGAAGAATCGCGAAGCGCGACCGAGATGCCCGGCCTCCGCTTCGTAGTCGAGCTCGGCTAAGATCATCGCGCGTGATTCCCGCATGATGGTGTCGTAGTCCGTGGGCGGAAACATCGATTTCATGCTGTCGATGAATATCTCGAACAGATCGAGATCGATCTCGAAGGCTGCGCGAATATTCGGGCGCTGGATTTTCACCGCGACGGGCAAGCCCGCAAGAGTGACCGCTCGGTGCACCTGGCCGATGCTCGCGGCTGCCAACGGTTCTTCATCGAAGCTCAAGAACAGCTCCTCAAGCGAGGCGCCTAGATCCTCTTCGATGATCGCTTTTAGGGGTTCGAACTCCTCCGTAGGCACTGCATCCTGCAGAGAGGACAGCTCGTCTACCCAGATGGCGGGCATCATGTCCGGTCGCGAAGAGATCAACTGACCCAGCTTCAGAAAGCCCCCACCCTCCGAGATGGCAGTGTCCAAGAATCGCTTGGCGTTTTTCCGGTGGATGGATTCCAACAAGCGCTTGCCCACTTTGCGAGGAAGGAACGCTGCCCGCGTCGGGTAGAGTCGATAGCTCGAAGCGATCTTCGTCAGCGTCCAGCCCGCGCTCGTGAGTCGCGCCAGTCGTGCCGGCATCGGTGCCAGCTTCCCAGCAGTTGTCGACACGCTATCGCTCAGTCGTTGCCAATCCGTCTGGGCAGAGTCCCAAACGTCGACAGCGCTATCGGCAACATCTCGGAAGGCCCACGCCGTTTGCTCGACCCCCCGAAGAATAGCGTCGATGAAGGCGAGGACCGCGGTGAACTGAGCTCGCTGCCCGCCACTGGCGCCGTCCCGGAGCATGCCGACGATGAGCGGTGGCTGCTTTCTGCTAGCCGTTTCGCCCTCGGAAAATGGGGGAGGCCCCGGGGGCGGCATCTGGGCTTGGGTGGGGTCGGGGCTGGCTGACTGCATGGGATCCATCGGGTTCCTTGGTGGGAGATTTATGTGTCACATGTATCACGCCGTGTTGCCTATGGTCATGAGATTGTGTCACAACGTGTCGCGAAATCTGGCCATTCGCAGTGATATCAACATCTTGCGGCATACAAATAGTATCACGCGCAAGTAACAACAGGGTCCAATCTCCGCGGTTCTGCGCAAGAGCGAGCCTCGGCCGAACAACACCGGAGCCTCAGGCCCCTGTCGGTCCGGCGTCCACACGAGAAATAGACGCCCGGCATCGCCCGGCGCTCTACAGCCAGCTCACGCTCAGAGACGGATGATGACGGCGCCCCAGTGCATTCCGGCACCTAGAGCAAAAACGCAGATCAACTGGCCGGCTTTCATCCGGCCGTCTCGGCGCATTTCGTCCATCAGGATCGGAATGGTGCCGCCGGAAGTATTGCCGTAATTCTTGATGTTTGACGGCACCTTGGCGGGAGCGAGCTTCATGCGCTCACGGATGGCAATGTTGATGCGGTCGTTGGCTTGATGAGCCACGAACCAGTCGATGTCGTCCAAGCTGACGGAGGCCTTTTTGCAAGCGGCTCTCACCGCTTGGGGCACCTTGCTGATGGCGTGCTTGAAAACCTCTTTGCCGTTCATGAACAGAAACATACGCTCTTCATCGACGACCTTTTGGTTGATGAAGGGGCGTTCCTTGAATCCCGCGGGAATTCGTAACTGTTCGATCTGACTGCCATCGGAATGAAGTTCAGCCGACAACAATCCCGCGTCGCCCTCGCTGGTGGCTTCCAGCAGTAAGGCGCCAGCTCCGTCGCCGAAGATGATGCAAAAGCCTCTATGGCGTGTGGCCCGTTCGCGATCTTCCTGGCTCTGGGGCTTGTCGGTCTTGCCGTCCAACACATCCCACTCGTGCCAAGGCATGTAACCAGCGTGGGCTTCGGAACCCACGATCAAGATCCGCTTGGCTGCTCCCGACGTCAGCATGGCGCTGGCGATCTGAAAGCTATAGACGAAGGCCGCGCACTGCTGGCGCATGTCGAGAGCCGGCACACCGGGGATACCCAGCTTCGCCGCGAACTCCGCGCCGGAACCCGGCAGCAGGTAGTCCGGCGTCATCGTGTTAAAGAGAATGAAATCGATGCTGGATGGCTCGATGCCTGCGTCTTCGATGGCGTTGCGGGCAGCCGGCACGGCTAGGTCCGACGGGCCCTGCCCCTCCGGACAATAGTGCCGCTGACGGATGCCCGTGCGTTTGTAGATCCACTCATCGCTCGTATCCAAAACACGAGAGAGCATGTCGTTGGTGTACGGCTCTCCGGGCAGATACCGACCCGATCCAATTATGCGAAAACCAGCCATTTTTCTCGAAGGTTGACTCTACCTAGCCAACTTGAGGCCATTCGTCACACCTCAAGTACGGCTTCGGTACGACTTCGGCCGTGGGGCCCAAAAATATGCCCTCTAGAGGGGCAAAATGCCTGCGGACTGGCGAAAGTGTCTGGGCCACGATCCCGCTGGTCAGACCAGTTACGCGTAACTGAGCCCCCGGCTGCTACTCCGAGTCCACCCCACTGCCAGCCAAAGCGCGCGGCGGGAGCCGGAGCCTCACTCGTCGGAGTCACGGCCCAATTTCAACAGCTCGTCGGTCGCCTCGTCTACCGGCTTCAGCGCGGCCGCCAACTCCGTTTGAGCCAGCAGGCGGGCGGCTGTTGCGCCAATCAGATCGGCTTCCACCAACGCGCGAGCATCCGGGGACCCGGACACGTTGGCGGCCTTAGAAAACTCGGCGGTCGCCTTGTTCACTCTGGAAGCCGAACTCAACAGACGTGACTGCGCATTCCGGATCCCAGCAAACCAGCTCGCTGAGCTCTTCCTAACCGGCCGATAGTCGCCAGAGCAACCACTGAACGGCGATTGACGCCCAACCTTAAACGATATTTCTCGATTTCGACGGTACGGCGGAGTTCGTTCAAGGAACGCTGATTGGTGCCGATCCGAGAAGAGTCACACTAAACAACGGAGGCCGTCATGGCAGACAGCTCAGAACCAGGGGCAGTGAAGCCCCGCTCCCAACGATTTGTTCCCCAATTGGAACTGGTGGACATGTTCGACCGAACCCTATGGGAAATCGAGCGCCAGCGTCACGAAGATGAGATCAGCGACGAGGCTCTCAACAATAACGAGGCCGCATAAGTCGCGCCCTTTTGACGCATAAAGGAAGTAT
Source organism: Polyangiaceae bacterium (assembly GCA_013214025.1). GTDB lineage: Bacteria > Myxococcota_A > Polyangia > Polyangiales > Polyangiaceae > JABSRN01. Next base: position 115,366 of record JABSRN010000003.1, on the reverse strand, counting down.
CTCCGGCCGAACACCTGCGCCAGGCGAGAACAGTCTTCATACTAATCGGAGTATGGGGGCAACTGAGAAGGAGCCCGACCGGACCACCGTAGTTCCGTCGTCGGAGCCGTTTGGTCCCTTCATATTGGAGCGTAGGATTGCCGTCGGCGGATCCGCCGAGGTGTTTCTCGCGCGCCCGACCTCGGGGGACAAACCCGCCCCTGAACTCGTCATCAAACGCCCACTGCCTGATGACGAAGGCGCAGCGGACTTCGCTCACCTCAATCACGAAGCCCAACTACTGCAAGCGATCCACCACCCCAATGTGGTGAAGGTGTATGGCGCAGGCATGGTACGCAACGAGCCGTACCTGGCCCTGGAGTACGTGGAAGGCGTCGACCTGCATCGGCTCGCCCGTCGGGCTGCCGCTGATCAGCGCGCGTTCCCTCCTGCTCTCGCCGTCTACATCGCGCGCTGCATCGCGGACGCTCTGAGCGCCGTTCACGAGGCCGAGGACGAGCACGGCACGCCGCTCAGGATCGTTCATGCCGACGTGTCCCCCTCGAACATTTACCTGTCCTTAGACGGAGAGGTAAAACTGGGCGATTTTGGGATCGCTCGCCAAGACGCTCCGGAACCGCAATCTCGCCGCACGGCCGACTCAGTCAAAGGCAAATTTGGCTACTTGGCCCCTGAGCAACTTGCGGGAGAGCCGGTGGATCATCGCGCCGACCTATTCGCACTCGGTGCGGTCTTCGGCGAGCTACTGCTCGGTGCTCGCGTGTTCTCCGGCAGTGGACAATTGGCGGTACTGCTGAGCATCCGTGACGCAGACATCGAACCGCTGCGCGCTGTGCGAAGTCAGCTGCCCGCTGGGCTTTTCGACATTTGCCAAAAAATTCTCGCGCGGGAACCCGGTGATCGCTACCTCACCGCTGCCGAGCTCAGCCAAGCCTTGAAGGTCTACGAGCAACCATCGCCCGAGGTGCTGCAAGCTGCCCTCGCGGAATGGGTGAGCTGGGGCCGAGACTCAGCCAAATTCGCCGAACGATTGAAAGCTCGTGTTCGGAGCTCGGCCTCCCTCGATCTACGGGCCAAACTCGACTCGGGCATTCGCGCTCGCTCCCGGGGGATGGCTCCGACTTGCGAAGACTCTCGTGTGCGCATGACCAGCGGAAAGGTCCTGGAGAACCTCGGATTCGCCAAGTTGGTGGAGATGATCGCAACCGGCGAGCTCTGCGGGGAAGATCACGTATCTCTCATGGGCGCTTCGCTCCGTCCCATCAGCGAAATCGAGGAGCTCGCTCGCCATGTGCTGCCGTCAACCACCGGCACCACCGGCGTGCTGTTTGCCCCCGGGGCTCCCGACTTCGCCGCCGAATTGAACGTTTCCAGCATGGTCGAGGTGCTCACTCGCATGCGAGTACAGCGAGAAACCGGCGGACTCTTCGTCGTGTACGACGATCGTTCTGGAACCCGACAACGCAAAGAATTGTACTTGCGCGGCGGGCGTCTCACCCATGTTGCCTCTTCAGAAAAAGCCGAACTGCTGGGCGAATACCTAGTGCGCCGCAAGATCCTCACCCGCGACCAGCTCGAGCTAGCGCTCACCATGTTGAGTCGCTACGGCGGTAAGCTGGGAGATACGCTAGTCGGACTGGAAACCCTCAGCGCCATGCAGGTGTTCCGAGCGCTGCGGGAACAAGGGCGCGACCGCGTCGCCGACATCTGTACTTGGAGCCACGGCAGCATCGCCTTCTACCGAGGGACCGCCCCTGGGCATGTGCAATTCCCTCTGGATCTAGACCTAGCCGTCACCATGATGGCGGGCATCGTGCGTCGCATTTCTTCCGGGCTGCCTGTCGAACTCCCGGACGATCAGCTCCTGCTCAAACCCGGACCGCGATTTCCGAGCGCTCGGGATCGCCGAGAACGCGGGACAGCGCCCGCTAGCCTGCAGCAGATCCCAAGCCTCGCTCGCATGCACCTTTCGGTCGCCACCACTCGGAATGAACTGATCGAGGACGGCATCGCCGGACGCCGCCGAGTTTCGGAAAACGAAGCGAACTCCGCCATCGTCATCGGACATGCCTTGGGTTGGGTGGAATTTTAGACTGCATCGACGCGCCCTGGCGGCCCGCGCCCTTGCATCCCCCCGTCGGGGAGCTTATCGCTCGTATATGGCTGATCAAGTACGCGCATCCCACATTCTCCTCATGTACCAAGGCTCCGAACGGTCGACGGCGACACGCAGTCAGGAGGAGGCGAAAACCCTCATCAACGAGATCAACACGCAACTTGAGGGCGGCGCAGACTTCTCCGAGCTCGCCAAGAAACACTCGGATTGTCCCTCCGCTAAGTCCGGCGGTGACCTGGGCCCCTTCGGCCGCGGACAAATGGTCGGCGCCTTCGAGGAATCCGCCTTCGGTATGGACGTCGGCGGTCGCAGCGGCGTGATCGAGACGCCCTTCGGCTATCATCTAATCACCCGCACGGGATGAGCCAGCGGGCCTGGCCCGTCTGACCGAGCGAATGTGCACGGGGCAGTCCGCCTTGGCCCGGGCCCTAGCGGCTCCGCCGTCGCCGTTGCTTCAGCTGCAATAGCCGCGGCACCAAATTGCGAGCGACCGCCGTCGTACCTTTTACGCTGCCCTCTATTCGAAACGATGAGGCCCGCCCGTCCTCATCTGGGTAGACGAAGAGAGGAACCAGTTTCGAGCCGTAGCCCGCGGCTGCCAACGCGTCTCGATGCTCGCTGACATCGTACTCAACGAAGGTAAAGCCAGCGAGTTGCTGAGCCACCACTCCATCCACGACGGCTTGGTGGAAGTATCGACAGGGCTCACACCAGGATGCGCCCACGTAGACTAGTACATCCCGCTTCGGGTACTTGGCCGTTACCATTTGTAAATGGCTTGCGAGGGAGCTCTGTTGACCAGGCAACAAAAACGGCGGGGGACTGCTCGCGGGGGGAGATGCGCTCACTCCCCGGGCTTCCTCTCGACTGGCTGCGCCCGGGCTCCCTGACTGACACGCCAGCAGTCCTGCTCCCCAGACCCAGGCGACTCCCCAGACCCTCGCGACGCCATGCCGCTGCCTAGCCAAGCGAGACTCCACAGCTCCCCTCCTCGCTGAGAAAGCACCGACTCTGACGGCCGGATAGCTGAATCAGCTGCGGCTCCTCGACACGGCATCGATCCATGACCTGGGGACAACGTGTATGGAAGCGACAGCCACTGGGAGGATTGGCGGAACTCGGAACGTCACCTTCGAAGCTCACATCCAATCCGCGCCGGTCCGGATCAATGGACGGAATCGCGGAGAGCAGTCCTCGTGTGTAAGGGTGCTGGGGGTCCCGAAACAGCTCTTCGGCGCTGGCCTCTTCGACTACCTGCCCGAGGTACATGACACATACCCGTTTTGCGAGATATCGTACCACTGACAGATCGTGAGTGATGAATAGGTAGGCGAGGGCCAAGTCGCGCTGGAGCTCACTCAGTAGGTTCAGCACCTGAGCCTGAATCGATACATCCAACGCAGACACCGCTTCGTCCAGCACCAGCAATCTGGGCTCCACCGAGAGCGCCCGCGCGATACCGATGCGCTGGCGCTGACCTCCCGAGAACTCATGAGGGTAGCGTGACATATGGTCCGCCTTGAGCTGTACCCGTTCCAGCAGCTCGGCCACTCGCTCGGTGCGTTCCGCTTTGTCCCGGCCGATGCCGAAAGAGTCCATGCCCTCAGCGATGATATCCCGAACTCGCAAACGCGGGTTGAGTGAACTCATGGGATCCTGAAAGACCATTTGGGCCGTTCGACGTGCGTCCCTCAGCTCCTTCTTGGGAAGCTTTAACAGATCGCGCCCCTCGAAGAAGACGACACCTTCCCGGGGTTCGATCAATCTGAGCAGCGAGCGCCCGGCCGTAGTCTTGCCACATCCGCTCTCTCCCACTAGCGCCACCGTTTCACCAGCGTGCACGGTGATGTCGACTCCGTCCACCGCGCGAACATGCCCCACGGTTCTTTGAAACACACCGGATTTAATCGGGAACCAAGTGCGCAGTCCCTCCACTCGGAGCAGGGGCTCGCCGGGCGCTGTTTGACTGCTATCGCCGCTCATTCTGTCGCCTCCACCGCATGACAAGCCACATGGTGAGTGAGCGAAAGGCGTCGCCTCGCGGGTACTTCCGACTCGCAAATATCGAGCACCTCGGAACAGCGCGTACAAAAGCGGCAGCCACGGGGCCAATCCGCAGGCGCCGGGACCATGCCAGAAATTTCTGCTAGTGGCTCGCCGGGACGACCCAGACCCGGCATCGATCGAAGCAATCCGCGGGTGTACGGATGCCCAGGATTGGCCAGCACTTCGCGGCGATCGCCCTGCTCCACGATGCGGCCCGCGTACATCACGCTGATACGATCGGCGAGCTCGTTCACCACGCCCAGATCGTGAGTGATGAGCAGAACGGCCGTGTCGAGTTCCTGCTGCAACTGACGAAGCAGGGACAAGATTTGCGCCTGAATCGTTACATCTAGCGCCGTGGTCGGTTCGTCAGCGATGATCAGTTTTGGTCGCGTCGCCAGCGCCATCGCGATCATGATACGTTGCTTGAGCCCGCCGGAGAGGTGGTGCGGGTAGGCGTCAAGCCGCACCTCGGGATCGGGAATACGGACTTGTTTAAACAACTCCAAAGTCCTCGATCGCGCCGCTTTGACACTCACATCCTCATGAAGGCGAATGGCCTCGACCACTTGGTCGCCCACTCGAACGACCGGATTCAGGCTCGTCATGGGTTCCTGGAAGATCATGGACATTTCGTGTCCACGTACTTTCCTCATATCAGGCACGCTCAGGGACAGGATGTCTTTGCCATCGAGCAAGACGCTCCCGGACTCGATCGCACCAGGCTTCGGGACGAGCCGAAGCAACGACAAGGCACTAACGGATTTACCGCAGCCACTTTCGCCCACGAGCGCCATCACCTCACCCGGGCGAATGTTGAAGCTCACGCCGTCCACCACTCGGGCGCGTTCGCTCCCGCTGCCGGGGAAACTCGTCACCAGATCTTGCACCTCTAGTAGGAACTCACTCATGATCTTATGACTCTTTCCGCGTCCGCGGATCGAGGGCATCGCGTACGGCATCCCCCAGGAAGTTCACCGCCAACAGCAGACCGAACAGGCCCACTCCGGCCCCGCCAACATTCCACCACACCGCCGGATCCCGGCTGAGCTCGTCCTTGGCCTTAGCGATCATCAATCCCCAGCTCCCGTTCACGCCGATGCCCAGCCATGCCAGCACGGCCTCGGAGAGCACCAGTCCGGAAAACATCAGGACAAAGGTGATGACCACCAGGTGCATCAGATTCGGCAGGATGTGCCTCAGGATGATGGTCGTCTCGGATGCCCCCATCAGCCGCGCGGCATGAACATAATCCATCTCCCTAAGCTTCATGGTCTCCCCGCGGGCGATACGGCAAAATCCTACCCAACTCGTGACGGCGAGGGCGAAACACACGACCAGAGTGCTGCGACCCAGAGCCACCGTGATCGATATCAGCAGCAGTAACGTCGGAATGCTCGCCAAGGTGGACATAATGAAGAACACCACGTCGTCAATTCGTTTGCCGAAATATCCGGCGGGGATGCCAAACAAGAGCGCCAGTGGGATGGCAATGAGGCTCGTCAGTCCGCCGATTAACAGTGCCACCCGAGCGCCTTTGAGCGTCATCAAGAACACGTCGCCCCCAAGAATGTCGGTACCGAACAGATGGGATCCCGGGTGTTTGAGTGGCGAGTGATCGTAGAATTCGATATCCGCCAGCGGTGCCGAGTAGCTCTTCTCTTGCGCGTCGCCGAACAACCGCTCGAGCAGGGTCACCGCTTCATGCTGAGCCACAACGTCACTCCCGGTATCTACGTTGCCACGCCATGCCACGGAATCAAGCAGCGCCAATAACACGTACACGCACACCACCAGCACAGCTCCCGGCCGCCGCTTCCACACTTGTTGGACCGCCGCCCGCCAGATGTCGTGGCGAGAAACAGCCACAGCAATCCACGCGCCCCCTACCAAGAGCACTGCCACCACCAGATTGGAGACCATCCAGGATTCCATCACTCGAGCCTCACCCGGGGATCCACCAAGGTGTAGCTGATGTCCGTCGCAATCTGAGCGAGAATAAACAGCAGCGCAAAGATGTACACCATGACCCGCAAGACAGAAAAGTCGTTACCGGCGATGGCGTCGACCGTTATCGAACCCAAGCCCGGGATACCGAAGAAGGCTTCCAACAGCAGGGAGCCGGTAAACAAAAACGGGATGGCAACGACCACCCGCGTGAGGATGGGGATCATGGCGTTGCGCAACACATGGCGCAACATCACTCGCATCTCGCCGGCTCCTTTGGCCCGTGCGGTGCGTACGTAGTCGCGATTCACCTCTTCCACAAACACCGTCCGATAGAATCGCGTATCGCCCCCGAAGGAGCTCAACACTCCCACAGTGACCGGTAGCGCCAAGAAACGAAGCAATAGATTCCAGTTACCGTCAGCGATGACGTCGGTATCGAAGCCAGAGATGGGGAACCAGCGCAGCATCTTCGCGAACACAAACTGGGATCCGATAATGTAGATCAGTATCGAGACGCTCATCCCCAGCACGCAGAGGAACACTCCCATGGTGTCGATGTAGGTTTCGCGGAAGAACGCCACAAACAGCGCCAGCACCAAACCCAGCACCAAACCGCTGAGGAACATCGGAATCGTGAGGGCCAGGCTCGCCCCCATGCCGTCCCGAATGGTTGTGCCGATAGGCGAGTCGTTCAAGTCGCTATTACCGAACTCGAAGCTCAACAGGCTCACGTAATGGGCCTGCAGCAGGCTGCCTCCCGGCTTGGCTAGGGTTGGCCAGAGTGGTTTATCGTAGCCGTGTTTCGCCTTCCATTTTTCAATCTGGGCGCCCTGGGCTTTCTCGCCCAGGGCGCGACGAGCGACATCATCCGGGCGAGCCATCGCGAAAAAGATCACAAATATCAACAGCAACACGCCGAGCACAGTGAGCCCACCGTAGGCGAGTTTTCTCAGTACATAGGCCAGCATTACTGTCGCTCCTGGTAGAAGGTTCGGATACCGGGAGCGATGATAGCCAGCCCCATGAAGAGCAATAGGAACGCCGGCCAATAGATGGGCCGATTCCATTCCGTCCGACGCCGGCCGCGCTCGGCGGCGTCCAGGTCCCAATACTTGCTCACCGGCAGAGACAGCCCGGGCGCCTTCACGTTCTTTAGCCAGCCGTGTCGCAGCACGTAACTCTCTCGATGGTACAGCTCGATCCAGGGGCGTTCGTGCTCCAGTAAGGTGCGCATTTCCTTCATGATCTCCATACGCCGATCATCGTTTTCCCGTGTGGCCATTTTCAGGAAGAGCTCGTCGTACTTGGCGTTAGAAAAATTCGCGGTGTTGGGTCCGCCACTCTTCTTTCGGCTCATCTTTGACCAAAGCAAGAACATGAAGTTTTCCGGATCGGGATAATCCGCTACCCAACCCCACTGAAAAATCTGAAATGCCCCCTCCCGCATCTTCTTTTGGAAGCGGTTGTAGTCAGTGGCGGATACTTCCACTGAGATGCCAAGCTGACGCCACGCTTTGACGAAAAACTTGAATCGCGCACCACCATCTGGACTCGTGTCTGATGTATCGAAGCTCAGTCGCAGGGGCTTATTCGTCTTGGGATCGATCCCGCCAGGGTAGCCCGCCTCCACCATCAGGGCCTGCGCGCGCTTGAGGTCCACCGTACGAAAGGGGTTCTTGTATTCGGCGTCGTAGCCAAAAATACCCGGTGGCAACGGCGACTGAGCGGGGATCCCGCGACCATTGGTGAACACCCGAGTGTATTCCAGCACGTCCACCATCAAGCTCATTGCCTGCCTCAGTGCACGAGACCGCGCGCCTTTGGCAGAGCCCACAACGGGGTCATCCATGTTGAAGCCGAGATAGAAGATGTCGCTCTTCGCAGACTTCTCCAGCTTCATTCCCCGGGCAGACATCTCCTCGCTGAGCGCGTCCCCACGCACCAGCTGGTCGAAGCTCTCTTTCACGATTCCGCTCGAATCGTAGTAACCCTGCAAAAATTTCCCGAACGCCGGAATCGACTCTTTGTCCCGCACGGTAACAATGCGCTCAATAAAGGGAAGCGGCTTACCTACGTACTCCGCCGGGAGCAGGCCATGTGCCTCGTCTCCGGGGGCGCCACTGGTGGGATAAACCGCGCCGGCTGCTTTCCACTCCGGATGTTTGACTCCGTACCAATTGAGATTTTTTTCGAGAACGTAGCGACTCTCTTTTGCGTACTCCGACAGGTAATACGGGCCTGAGCCGACCGGATGGTCCTTGAAGTGGTCACGCCCCTCCTTGCCGTCGTAGTGCTGCACGGCTTCCCACGGAACCGGCGCGCTAAAATGCATCGCGAGCCATTCGAGGATTTGCGGGTAGGGCCGCGCCAACACCAGTTCAAAATGGTGGGGCCCTTCGCTGACCACACCACTGATGCCTCCCACGGCCCGATACTGTTCACGGGGGGGCAGCTTGCGGAACGCAGGATCGCGCTTCCGACGCTCGGCCAAAGCTTTGGCGAATTCTGCGAAGCCTTTCAGATTGGCGAAGGATTGAAAAACGGGACTGTTTACAAGGGGATCGGCCAGGCGCTGAAACGCGAACACCAAGTCGCCAGCCAAGACCTGACGGGTCGCCCCGCCTCCGTAGGCAGCGAAACACGGATCGTCCTGATAGAGCATCTCGCCGCGGAGCTCGAAGCCATAGCGAATCGTCCCATCGTCCAGCACCTCCGCGGTGGGGACCTCCTTAGCGATGCCACCGATCAGTTGGTAGGGGCGCTTGAGATAGTGGTACTCTAACAGAGTATCGTAAACCCGACCCAGAATCGCTGTGGCGCTCGTGGTGTAGGCGTAGGCGGGGTCCAGATTCTTCGGCGCTTCCTCAAAAGAGCGATACAGGATCTTGGTGTCGCTATCTTCCTCGGGATAGGGGCTGTTGGAGCATCCGAAACAGGCGAAGGCGACGAGGCCCAGCAAGGAGCGCCACGCCATAGCCTGGCAGCGCCGGCTCAAGTCGCTGCCAGAGCCGCTACCGGTGGTGAGGGATTCCGCTAGGCGCGCCATGCCGGCTGGAGAATACGCAATAAACGGGCAACCGGGGCCAAGGATCTCGGCAGTTCCGGACGACGGTCCGCATGGTCGGTTCGCTGCCTAGGGTGCGGGCAGACGCCCAGCCGCCAACCGAGTAGGTTCGAGCCGCCATGCCCTCCGAGCTCAATCTCCGCACGCTTCTGCTGGGCTTGGTCCTCGCCGTCGTGATGGGCGCGGCCAATGTCTACGTTGGCCTGACCGCGGGCATGACCGTTTCCGCCTCTATTCCGGCGGCAGTCATGGCTCTGGTGGTGCTTCGGGGTCTGTTTGGATCGTCGAATATTCTGGAAGCCAACCAAGTCCAGACCGCAGCCTCAGCCGGTGAATCCCTGGCTGCTGGCATCATCTTCACGATGCCGGCCCTCGTGATGATCGGATTTTGGACCGAGTTCGACTACCAGACGGTCACGCTCATCGCCTTCGCCGGCGGACTCCTAGGCGTTCTGCTCATGATCCCCATGCGCCGCGTCTTCATCGTCGGCAACGAAGAGCTACCCTATCCCGAGGGGGTCGCGTGCGCGGCGGTGCTCAGGGCCGGCGACAGCACAGACTCTCGAGTCGCAGTCAAAGGCTTGCTCAGCGGCGCGGGACTGGGCGCCTTGATCAAGATCCTCGGAGGCTGGCTGCACGCGATCGCACACTCTCTAGAAGGCGCCACCTGGCTCGGAGCTCGAGTGGTGTATCTTGGCGGCGACGTCTCCCCGATGTTGGTGGCGGTGGGCTTCATTGTCCGACTCAACGTCGCGATTCTCATTTTCATTGGCGGCGCCATGGCGTGGTTGATCGGCATTCCCCTGTTGGAAGCCCAGCCCGGAACCCCAGCGCTGGAGCAAGCGTGGAGCCTCTGGTCGACCAAAATCCGCTACGTCGGAGTCGGCGCCATGGTGGTCGGTGGCGTGCATTCGATTTTCGCGGTCCGCAGCGGCCTGGCAGCCGCCATCCGCGAATTGCGAGGTCGCAACGCCGATTCCGGAGACCCAGGGGACCGAGAGGACATCTTGCCTTCTACGATCTTGGCCGCCGGCGGTGGGGCTCTGTGGATCAGTGCCTGGCTGTACTGGGGCTTCACTGGCTCCCTCGTCGCCGCGGGCATCGCCACCATCTGCCTCATCGTCATGAGCTTCCTGTTTAGCGCTGTTGCCAGCTACATCGTCGGACTCGTCGGGAACTCCAACAGCCCGGTCTCCGGCATGACGATCACAGCCGTATTGTTTACGGGCGGCGTACTGAGTGTACTGGGGTTTGCCGGAATGCAGGGCATGGTCGCCACCCTCGGCGTCGCCGCCATCGTGTGTTGCGTCGCGTGTACATCCGGGGACGTCTGCAACGATCTCAAGACAGGTCAGATCGTCGGCGCCCAACCGCGACAACAACAAATCATGCAAATTGCCGGGGTCGCCATCGCGTCCTTGGTGATGGCTCCCGTGCTCACCCTCCTGCACCACGGCACCGAGGGAGGGATCGGAGGACGGCACCTGCCGGCACCCCAAGCCAACCTATTCGCGAACCTGGTGCGCGGGATCTTCGGCGACGGAGAGTTACCCAAAGATCTGCTCGCCGTGGGGGCGATGATTGGCATCGCGGTGCTCATATGCGATTCGTTCCTCAAGAAATCTGGCAGCCAATTTCGCGCCCACATCATGCCCATCGCCGTGGGCATGTACTTGCCCTTTGGCCTCGCGCCACCAATCCTGCTCGGCGGCTTCATCGCCGAACGGATCTCCAATCGGGTGTCGAAGCAGGGCGCCGGCTCCCCCGATCAGGTCAATGCCGCTCTGGAACGCGGTGTGCTGTTTTCTTCGGGGGTGATCGCCGGAGAGTCGCTGGTCGGCATCGCATTAGCCTGCCTCGCGGTGCTCGGACTCAAGGGGCCCAATCTCGGCATGAGCTATGGCGTCAGCACCGCCCTCACCGCAGCCGCCGCGGTTGGAATCATCGTCTGTTTCTACCAAGCATCGCGACCCAAAACGGCCTAAGCCATCGCGAGAGCCCACGGCATCGCCAGTGCGCCGCCCCCCTCTTGACCAGAAGTGGTATAAGCTCGCCGCACTATGTCGGCTCCCCCTACCAGCGTTCTGATATCCGGAGCCGGAGTCGCGGGGCTGACCCTGGCGTATTGGCTGCATCAACGCGGCTTTGCCGTCACCGTCGTGGAGAAAGCCGCGGCTCTGCGCCGGGGTGGCTACATGATCGACTTTTGGGGAGCGGGTTTCGACGTCGCCGAAAAAATGGGGCTGCTCGACGAGCTGCTGGCCCATCACATCGACATGGCCGAACTCACATTCGTGAACGAAGCCGACGAACGAGTCGGGGGATTCAACGTGCCCCGTCTGCGCATGGCCGTTAGTTTTCGGCACTACAACATCTTACGTTCCGCTCTCGCCGCCGTGTTGTACCGACGTGTCAAAGACAACGTCGAGATCCTATTTGACACGTCAATCGAAAATTTGAACGGCTCAGATGCTGGGGTGACAGCCACGCTCAGCGATGGGAAATCTCTCGGCTTCGACTTCTGCATCGGCGCGGACGGACTGCACTCCCACGTCCGAAACTTGTGTTTCGGCGAAGACTCCGACGTGGAACATTTCTTAGGTTATTACACCGCTTCATTCACCTACCGCGGGAGTCAGAGCGAGGTGGATGGCATCCGCATGTTCACGGTACCTGGCAAACAAGCAGCGATATACCCAGTCGGAAAGAATACCCGCGCCGCATTTTTTCTCTTCGAAAGTGAAGAGCTGAACGTGGAAACCTGCGGCGGTCCTGAAGCTTTACTGCGACGCGAGTTCGGTGACCTGGGCTGGCGCTGTCCGGAGTTGCTGGAAAACATGGACTCCGCCAACGACTACTACTTCGATGCGGTGAGCCAGATCCGCATGCCGAAATGGAGTCAGGGTAGGATCGGCCTGGTGGGGGATGCCTGTCAGTCCGTGTCACTCGTAGGGGGCCAAGGCGCGGCGCTCGCTATGGCGGGAGCCTACATACTGGCTCAAGAGCTCGCTCGCGACGACGGCGCTAGCGGGGGCGGGCAAGCGGAATCCCTCGTGCGATACGAGAGCGCTCTGCGACCCGAGATTGAACGGAAGCAGCGCATGGCAGAGGGATTTGCCAAGTCCTTCGTGCCCAAGACACCACTCAGTCTATGGACGCGCAACAAGCTGTCCAACGCCGTCATGCTCCCCGGAGTGTCGAAATGGTTTATAAAACGATACATGGCCGACAATCTTAAACTCGACTTTGGCAACGCCTGACCCTGCGTCAGCCGCGGCGGCGTTCGTAGCTCACAGGGCGTGTCCGTCCACTCGCATCTGAAACAAGAAGTAGGGCGGCAGGCAGGCACCGCCACCGTCCGCTAGCCGCGCACAAATGTAATCTTCCCGACACGGGTGGTGAGGATCGCAAGCTCGAAGGGCGCCCGGTCGAGTCTTCTCGGTAATACATTCGGGAAACGGTGCGCCCGATGCCAGACAGTGATTGAACGGTCCGAGCTCGGCTATTTCTCCGCAGACAGCTCCCACGGGCAAATCAGTGCACGCCCCCGAGCACATACCCCCGGGAAATCCGACGGCGTTCGATTCACAAACACCCGCGTCCGCGCAGGGAAGGCTTCGATCCAATCGCGAGTAGTCTCGGTGCACATTCCGGTTCGCGCTCGGAATGCCAAACTCGCAGGGATCGCCAAAACTCGGCCCTGTCGCAGGGATGCAGATCCCAAAAAAGTCGTCCATATAAGGCTCACAACGCAGCCCGTCGCCACAGGTCCATTTTTGGTTATCCACGGCGTCTGGCAACGCACAGGGATCGCCCACGGCACCCTCTGTGTGGGCCCGCTCCGCTGGCGGCCGCATGCGCGGCGGTGTCTCGCCGTCGAGTCGTGCTCTCAAATAGCGAGCCCGCCGATCCAAATCATCGTGAAAGTGCACCGACATGGGGACTCGAATGGCGTCCACTGCCTGACTCGCCGGGTCGATGCCCAACAGATGAAAACCGGCGATGCTACGGCTCTGGTGACAGCCCTGACAGCTGAGGCCATCCAAACGACGCAGGACCCCGCGGCTGCTCGTGAATGTCTCGTAGGGCTTGCCTATGGGCGCGCTGACATCCAGCTTGGCAAAACGTTTTCCGAGGGCGCTGGTGAACGGGCGATTGCCCAATCGGGCCAAGCCGTGGGGGGCCACCGATATCGCCCGGTGGGCTAAATACTCCGTAGGGATCTGAATATCGCCTTGGTCGATCTTTCGAAGCTGCTCGGGCTCGGACAACCACTTGGCGAGCTCCCGCGCCAGAGCAGGATTTCCCCGGAGCTTCGCCTCGTTGGGCGTATTCTCCAGCGGCACGGGCGCGTAGCTACCCGCCTCGAACACTCGCAAAGTGTACTCCGCGTGACCCGCCAGGTTCGGGCGCACCGTCGACGGCCAACGAACGCTCTGAAAATTCACCTCCACGGCTTTCAGCTGCGTCGCCAGCGGGTTCTGGCCAAAGGGACCGTCTGGACCCATCAGCCACGACTGCCGTGACGCGTCGCCCAGCTCGCCTGGGTAAGCCAGCTTCCGGACAACCGTCTGGCAGCCGGAATCTTTCAGAATCCAGTGCACGACGTTCACTGTCATGGGCAAGCGAGAACGAACGCCACCAGCTTGTTCGCGGGTGTCGTAGGCTAAGCGATAAAGAAATCGCAGCTCGCCGCAGTAGCGAGAATCGAAGGCCTCGCGGTCGAGGCGATTGACGACCGCTACCAATTCGAAATGCGAGTGGGGCGACGAAAGCCAATTCACGTCAAATTGACGATGAGCGAACCGCATTCCGACGCCGGCATGGGGATCGCGAGCCCGGTCCGCGCCGAGATCCTCGGCGATGGTGGCGAGCACTCGCTGGTAGTCAGCATTTTTCATGAGCTCGGCCGCTCGACGCGCCGGCTCGCCAAATCCTGTACTGCCGAGATCGTATCCAGCAGCTTCCAGTGCCGAGAGCAGCGGCGGCGCCACCACAAGAACAAGCGGATCCCGGGGCGGGGTCGGTTGGGGGGCCTCAGCCTCCGCCGCTGGCTCGGGAACTGGCTTCGTAGGGCCGGGTTCGCGCGGGCGGGACGCGCTTGGCTTCGCTGGGGAGCAAGCCAGCGGCACAGCCAACAAAGCCCAGCTCAAGGAAACCCAGCTCAAGGAAACCCAGTGCCATCGCCCCGACCTTCTGCTGCGGACGCGGGGAACGGACGTATCGAACCAATGCCTACACTTCATGAACTTTCCTATCCCGAGGACCGCTGGACGGGACCTCGGGGGCATGGTGCCTCACGTCGGGTAAACTTCAAGCGCCGTCTCCCTTAGCTCAAGACCAGCCCATGCGGCTGCCCAACCAGGGCAAAACTCCCCAAATCCAGCCTCCTGCCCTCGCCGGATGAATCGGCGGGCACCCCTGCCCTTACTGCCCCGCTCTCGACCAAGCTGGATTAGGATTGGATTCTCGCGCCGGCTCCCCAACCCGTCGGCGCCCCTCCCCCATGTCCGATATTGAACGAATGACGCCCCCGGCTCTTAGGAAGTATAGTCCCGGTCTAGCGGGCGCTCTTCTCGCCGTCAGTTTGAGCTGTTGCCTGCTCAGCCCCGCCCCCGCCTTGGCCGCCGGAGCGGCCGTCGGGAAAGCGACCTACCAACAAAAAAACCAGGCCAAGAAACACTATCGCTCAGCGATGAAAGATTTCGAGGGCGAGCGCTACGAGAAGGCCCTCAAGGGGTTTCACGCATCTTACGACGCCGTGGCGAGCCCTAACTCCCACCTCATGATCGCCCGCGTGCAGATCAAGATGGGGGATCTGCTCGAAGCCCACGCCGAGTTGCTACTGGTCATCGATGAGGCAGCGGACGCCGCCAAAATAGCGAAAAAATACGCCAAGACGCTCGAAGCCGCGAATCACGAGTTCGATGAGTTGAAAGCCAAAATCGCCATCGTCAAACCTAGCGTCGGCGTCGAACTACAACTCGACGACGAAACGATCGAGTCGGCGGATTGGGGCAAGGCACGGGTCGTCAGTCCCGGCTCCCACACCTACACGCTCCGAACGGATGACGGCCGGGAAACGCGAATCAGTTTCGAAGCGAAAGCAGGATCGGAAACCTTGACGCATCTGTCGGTACCCAAGCCGAATGCCGAGACCGTGGTCGCCGCACCGAATAGTGACAACACCCCTCCTCACGCGGAGCTCAAGACCCTGAGCTACATCAGCGCTGGAGTCGGCGTTGCGGGCCTCGCCACCTTCGGAATCTTTGGCTACATGAACAATCAAGTATCCGACGACCTAGAAAGCAGCTGCCCCGGCAGGCGTTGTCAGGGCCATCAATGGGAAGACGCGGAGGACGGTCGCTTGTACCAAACCGTCGCTAACGTGGGTCTCGGTGTCGGTCTCATCGGCATCGGCACGGCCACCGTGCTCTGGTTCCGCCACAACGGCTCGGCTAGCGCAAGCCTAACTACCAATCCAAAGTCGGACAAAGCGAAAGACCATGACATGCCGAGTATTGCCTTCGGGCCCCGCTCGGTTTCCGTCTGGGGGCAATTCTGATGAAACGAATTAGCGTTCGAATCGGGTTCGGTGTGGTCGCTCTCAGCTGGGTCGCCCTGGCGTTGGGCGCGTGCACCAATGACTACAGCCAATATAGTTTCCTCGACGGAGATGCGTCGCCGCGCACTACCGACGGTGGAGGCACAGGCGGCACAGCCGCTAGTGGTACGAGTACCGGCGGCACCAGCAGCGGCGGCACTAGCAGCGGGGGTAGCGGGGGTAGCGCGCGTAGCGACACGGGAGCCAGCCAGGTAGAAGACAGCGGCACTCCCCCGGGCGGCGGCAACGCTGGCCGTTAGCGAGATAGCGGCTAGCGTTGCCGCCGCCCGGGGGAGTGCCACGCGGGTCGATACCGCGCAGTGAGCCTGGCTTCTCGTCGAAATCCGCTGAGGCTTTCGCGAATCCGCTGAGAGCTCTCGCGTACCTGCTCGTACCGCGATCAGAAATCGCCGAAAAGATATTCTCCGCCCAGACCGAACAGAAACAAAAGATGCCCACTCTGATCATCTGACGGGATCGATCCGTCCGCCTGGATCTTGGAATCGATACCGCCCAGCAGCTTCTCGACGGAGCTGTCACCCTGCCGAAACGGCGAATCGCAATCGCTATCGTCGGACAGCGACTTGAAACCTCCCAAGCTCAAAAGCATGTAAGGGGTAAGCCGTAGGGATTTGCTGATAGGCAAGTGTGCGCCCCCGCCGATACGGAGATCGGTTGCCGTTCCCGAAACGTCGACCCGGCATCCGGCACCATCATCCAACTTCAGCGACACGGAGCGACTCGCCATGCCTAATTCGCCGAAACCACCCCACTCGTCCCGGGGAGTACTGAACACCACACCCAGTCCACTCCAGACCGCTCCGATCTCCACCGAATCGTCACTCCAGGCGGGCTGATGGTTGATTTGACTGCCATCGCCCAATCCCGCGACGCCGGTGTACGCGACGCCTGTGAGATAACGCATGAAGCGGAACCCGGCGCGAAACTCGAAGCCTGCGCCCGCTTGGAAAAAATCCCCCATGGGCAGGTCTTGATAAACTTCACCACCGGGTAGGACGCCGTGCAGACGTAGCCCAAACAAGAATCCGTAGTCTTCGTGATGGTTCGTCTCCGGATCTACCGGGGGTGCAGAATGCCGAGACACCGCGCTTGGCCCCACGGCGGGCGTCAGCACCAAACTAAGAGTTTGGCTCTCTCCGGAACCAATCATCAGCGACTGCTCAGCGACTTGGTAACCCGGCGCCGTGACTCGCACAGAGTGAGCACCGGGGTTGATCGCCCGCTTCGTGCCGACAACATCCGCGGGGATCTCCACTCCGTCGATGGCCACAGATACGGCGGCATCGCGCGGGCTGAACTGCAGCCGAATGCTCGGCAACACGAGCTTCAGGGCTTCGAGCTCAGTCTTGCCATCCCGAAAGGCGTTGACGACGGGGGCTGGCGCATCAACCTGCGGGGGAGAACGGAGCAGAACCTGATAGCTTTCAAAGCTTTCGACCCACTGTCCGATCTGCTTTTGAGATCGCGCGATGTACAGGTGGTGAACTGGCGCTTGGTAGTGTTTCTGCGCGCGTTCCAGCTGTTCCAGGGCCGCGCGGAACTGGCCAGCGCGATACAGCCGAATACCCTCGGTCGCCGCTTCCCGCGCGGTGATTTTGTCGGCTGACGCAGCAGGACTCTCCCCCGCGTGACTGACGCTGCCCAAGCAACAGGCGAGTGCGACCGAAACGACCGCCAACCCGTGGTGTGGCGTGGGGGGACGGGTGGGGGGCAAAGCGGGCACGTGGATCGGCTGAGAAAAGACTACCAGACGGCCACGTCCGGGTGCGGACTACACGAATCGTTGGGAATGCGGCCCGACACCAGCAAAATCGGCCAGATCACTCATACAAATCGCTTCCGCAAGAAACCAGACCGCCGACTGCGCCGTAAGACTCCACCAAAGCTGAAAGCTCGGCACAGCGCAAAGTCTCCGCTAGGCTCCGCCGAAATAAAGCATCAAATCCACCCGGGAGAGTACAGATATGAAAATTGAACTAAGCCGTACAATTGCCGCAGCCGCCGCTGCTGGCCTGATGAGCGTCGCCTGTGGAGGCTCCACCCCCGAAGCCGAAGCACCGGAAGCCCCGGCAGCCGAAGCCGCCGAAGAAGCCGCCGAAGGTGAAGAAGGCGACGGAGAAGCATCCGCCGAAGAGAGCGAGTCCGCCGAGGGCGACAAGGCCTGCTGCAAGGGCACCAACGAGTGCAAGGGCAAAGGCGGCTGTCATACGGACTCCAACGATTGCTCCGGCAAGAACGAGTGCAAGGGCAAGGGTGGTTGCAACCATCATTGCCCCAAGTAGCTTTCTAGTTACCCGCATGGCCGTGGCTCACTCCTGGAGTGGGCCACACGTCGTTTGTGCTCCGAGCGATGTGAATTCGGTGCTCCTGGCGAGCTTATATGGCGGTGACGCTGCGAACGAGCTCGTCGTGGGCCTTGGGCATCGCGCCTGGAAAACTGGCGACATGCGCAGCGTAGCGGTTCGCGCCCTCGCTGATAGCTCCCAGGCTGGCGCCACGAGATAACAAATGGGCCAAAGCGGCCGAAAAGGCGTCGCCGGCTCCGACTGCATCGCCGCCACCTGGGGTGGATAGCGGCACACCTGGATGTTCCAGCATCTCGTCCGCTGTGAGCAGTAGGCTGCCGTTGTCGCCGCGGGTCAGAGCCACCAATTCGATCCCGTAGCGATCGATCAACATCTCAAGCGGCGCCTGAGTATTGAGGATCTTGGCGAGCCGTTCGCTCTCCTCAATATTCAGCTTCACGACGTTCGAGAGCCGTAAACTCCGCTCGATCACGTTGGCGTCGTCAAAAGGCGGTCGAATGTTGAGGTCGCACAAACACCAAGTGTCTTTGGCCGCCACAGCGAGAATGTCGCTGAGCGCGTTGCCCGCTAGTGGAGTTCGTTGAGCCAAAGTACCGAAGGCAATAACGCTCGCGCGCTGGGCGAATCCAATGGCGGCAGGGGTGGCCTCGATGCGATCCCAAGCCGCTAGGCTAGCGATTTCGAAACTTGGATTCGCCCCGCCCCGAACACTGACTTCCCCCGTCGGAGCATCATCATCTCGCTGCAGCTCACTGACATCGACACCGGCGTCTTCGAGCCAGGCTCGCGCCTCGTTGCCGAGCTTGTCATCACCCACGCGACTAACCAGGGCGGTGTGAGTTCCGAGTCTCGTGCTATGATAGGCCAGGTTGGCAGCGCAGCCACCAAGCCTCCGCTCGTCTGGATACAGATCCCAAACCAGCTCACCAAAGCTCAAGACGAACGGAGAGGGCCTGCGCCGCTCCACGGACAAGTTTTCCACTAAGTACCCCACGCGCGGGAGTTTAGTCAGCGCCACCGGTCGTGTAATGCTCCATGTCTCATGGCAGCCACAATCGACCCGTTGGCCAAATTCGGCCGTTCTCGCTCCCTCCCACGCCGAGGCAACACGCAACCACGGTCCACAGCTATCCTCGCGGTTGGCTTGTTGGTGGGGGCGTGCGACGGCGGGTGTTCCGGCACCCAATCTACGACGACCACGACAATTCCCATAGAACCAATTCCATCTCCCGATATTGATGACGAACTAGAGATAAGTCTCGCCAAGGAGCTCTCGGCGAAAGGGGCGAGCTACGCCCCTCGGACTCGCCATAAGAACGCCGACGGCACTCCGAAGTACACCAATCGCCTGATCCGCGAGTCCAGCCCGTACTTGCTGCAACACGCGCACAACCCAGTGAACTGGTTCTCTTGGGGCGATGAGGCGTTCAAGATGGCTCGCGAAACAGGACGACCCATTTTCCTCAGCGTTGGCTACTCCACCTGTCACTGGTGCCACGTCATGGAGGAGGAGAGCTTCGAAGACGAAGAGATCGCCAACTACATCAACGCGCACTACATTCCCATCAAAGTAGACCGCGAGGAACGACCAGACGTCGATTCGATCTACATGACGGCTGTGCATGTGATGGCAGGCCGCGGCGGCTGGCCAATGAGTGTCTGGCTGACTCCGGAACTCGAACCGTTTTTCGGCGGCACATATTTCCCGCCCCGGGACGGCGCCCGCGGCCGCGCGAAGGGATTTCTCACCATCCTCACGGAACAACACGACGAGTTCCAGAGCGGGGGTGGAATCGCCGACAAGGCGCGAAAGCTGGCCGCCAAGATCAAGTCGGCGCTGAAGCCATCGGAGCCGGCGGGAATCGCAGGCGCGGAAACCCTCACCCGAGCTGTCAGTTCCGCCGCCTCCCGATACGACCACAGAAACGGTGGAGCCCGGGGCGCCCCGAAGTTCCCCTCAAGCTTCCCGATCGCGTTGCTGCTGCGTCACTACCGAACGACAAAGGCTCAAGGCAGCCTCGACATGGCCACCGACACACTCACGCAAATGGCCGGCGGCGGCATGTACGACCAAATTGGCGGCGGATTCCACCGCTACTCCACCGATGCGCGCTGGCTCGTCCCGCACTTCGAGAAAATGCTCTACGACAACGCCTTGTTGGTGCCGAGCTACTTGGAGGCCTACCAGATCACCGGCGACACGAACTTCCGGCGTATCGCCACGGAGACGCTGGACTACGTCTTGCGCGACATGACGTCGCCCCAGGGCGGCTTTTATTCCGCCACGGATGCCGATAGCATCGGTCCCAAAGGGCACCGCGAAGAAGGCTACTTCTTCACCTGGACACCAGCCGAGCTGGAGCAAACTTTGGGCGCGGAAGACGCCCAATTATTGGGTGGTTTTTACGGTGTCCGAAAGCGCGGAAACTTCGAGGGGCGCACGATTCTCAACACTGCGTTCAGCCGAGCACAATTTTCGCAAAAGAAAAATATCTCCGTCGAAAGCCTCGCCGCTGCCATCGACCGCGCACGCCCGAAGCTGCTGACGAAGCGAAACGAACGGGCACAACCGCTTCGTGACGACAAGGTTCAGGTTTCCTGGAACGGCCTGATGATCACCGCCTTGAGCCGAGGAGCACTCGTGCTCGGCAAGCCCGAGTATCGACGTGCCGCTCGCCGTGCCGCCGATTTTATCCTGAGCGATCTACGGCCCGGCGGGCGACTTCACCACACGCACATCGGAGGCAAGGCGTCCCAATCCGCGTTCCTCGAGGACTACTCCTTCTTTGCATCAGCCCTGCTCGATCTCTTCGAGGTCACATCCGAGCCGCGCTATCTACGCGAGGCGATTGCGCTCATGGACGAGCTGGAAAAGTCCTTCGTCGACAGTGCCAATGGGGGCTATTACCTGACGCCCACAGGCGGCGAAATACTGCTGGCCCGGGAAAAACCCGCGTTTGACAAAGCCATCCCCGGTGGCAACTCCTACGCTCTGATGACGTTACTCCGGCTCCACGAGTTCACCACCGACGACCGATTCCGAGAGCGGGCCGAAATGACTCTCCGAGCCTTCAGCTCCGCCCTCAAGCGGCGCCCCACCGCTCTGGATCAAATGCTGCTAGCGGTGGATTTCCACGTCGATACGCCGAAAGAGATCGTGATTGTACTTCCGGAGTCGGAAGGCCCCGCAACCGCTAGCGACGATTTGCTGAAGGCCTTTTCGATGACCTTCATTCCTAACCGTGTGTTTGTCCGCGCCAAACAATCCGAGATCAGCGCCAAGATAAAAAAACTGATTCCCTGGGCGGAGGGCAAGCCGGCGAGGGACGAGAAGCCGACAGCCTATGTTTGTGAGCAGGGCAGCTGCGAACTGCCCACCACCTCGGCGGCGGAGTTTCGCCGGCAGCTCAATATCGTACGCCCCCCCAAGGGCTAGCCCCCCAGCGTTGGGCAACTCGGGGAACCGGACAGCCATGATTCCTTCCCCTGGCGCCGACTGGTGATGAGCGGCGAGAAGCGGTAGACTCAGCAGCAGCCCCCCACCACGGTGGATGGAGATACATGCCTTCCTTTCGTCAGCTTGTCCGTCAACGATTCGCGCTGTTGATGTTGCTTGCGACCGTCGGCTGCGGCAGCAAAGAACATGACGACATTCCCGATGGCCTACTGTCGGCTATTGCCAACGCGGGCAGCGCTACCACAGCCTGGGAAGGCCCCTACGGCAACCGCACCGGAGATGTGATCGCCGAGCACTGCTTCGACGGTTGGCAGGATCCCTCAGCCGCACAGTTTGACTCGGAATCCATGTCGGAGATCTGCCTCTCTGATTTCTACGACCCCACTGGCAATACCAGCCGTATCCTGCACATCAGCACGAGCGCGGGCTGGTGTGCATCCTGCGGTACCGAATACCAGGGTACAGCAAGTCGACCGTCCCTGAGCGCGCGCTGGCAGCAACGCCGCGCTCAGGGCTTTGCCGTACTGGGCACCCTCTTCCAGGACAACAACGAAAACCCAGCCACTCCCGCAGACGCATCGATCTGGACCGAGCTGTACAACGTCGACTTCCCCTTTGCGGTGGACCCAAGCTTCCAGCTCGGCCTTTACGCGGACGAAAGCGTTCAGCCCTTCAACATGCTGATCGACACCACCACGATGACCATCATCACTCAGCTAGAGGGCGACAATCCCGAAGTGCTGTGGAGCGCGGTGGACCAGGCGTTGACGCCCAACTAGCCCGATGCCCGTCTCCCCTCTCCGGAGCTGCCGCGTATTGCTAGCAGTCACCAGCTGTTTTGTATCGGCGTCAGCCGGGGCTCAAGACGAGTGGAGTGCCGAAGTCAGTACCTCCTCCACCCTGACGGTACGCGGCGACAACCGCAACACCCGCCCCTCCGGAGTCGCCAGTCTTGCCGACGACGATTTTAGCGTAGCTCACAACCGAATCGACACACAGCTGGCCCGCGGAGAGTGGCGAGCCGGGCTGCAACTCGACGGCGCATGGTATCCGAGCTCACCATCGCCCGAACGCATCGCACTCGAACTGTTGCAGATCGAAAACGGCGGACAACTGCCCGCTAACTATTCCGATGCTGACGCCACATACTTTCTCCAACAGTACCAGCGCGCCGGCGACGAAACCTCCAATCGCTTTCGAAATTGGGTTTACCCCGCGAAATATTACGCACGCTACAGCAGTCGTCACTTCGATGTACGCGCCGGTGACTTCTACGCTCAGTTCGGCCGCGGACTCGTGCTCAGCGTCCGAAAACGCGACGCTCTCGCCGGCGACACGTCCCTGCGGGGACTGAAGAGCACGGGACGTTTCCGTGCCGGGGACTGGCGTTTCGCCCTGACCGGGCTGGCGGGCAGCGGCAACCCCCTTCGAATCGACACCGCGTCGGGCCGACACCTCGGCACCGACTCCAGCGTGACGCCAGGCTGGCTCACTCTCACCGAGGCGGGCATGCCCCAACCGGTGGGCAACGAGTTCGTGCCGCGCCCGCAGGCAAGCTATGCTCCGGACCAACTGATCGGCGCCCAGGCGGAAGCCGGCGCCAAAAATCTGCGCCTGGGGCTACACGGCGTCAGGCTCGTCCGTTTTCGCTGTGATGGCTCAGACGACTGCACCGACAGTTTCGGCGGCAGCATCGCGCGGGCCGCACGTTCCATCAACAACGGTAGTGTGTCCGTCGACCTTCCCCACGTAGGCGAGCGCACAAGTCTGTACGGCGAGTTCGCGGTTCAATCCATGGCTCACGACAACGGCGTGTCGTTGGAGACAGGGCACGCCGCGTATCTGAGCGCCAACATCGATCTGGATCCGGTCAACATCGACATCGAAGCCAAATCCTACCGGCGCTTCTATCCCCTTCGAGCCAACATCGACACCGGGCAAGCCCGCGAATTTATCGGAGTCCAATACAGCACACCGCCAACGACGGAACCGGTTTGGAACGACACCCAGTTCGAATCGTTCAACACCTGTGTCACCGGCGGCAGAGCCCGCATAGACGTCTCGCTGAGCCGAAAGGTGCTGAGCTTTCTGCGACTCGCCCGCTACAATACCTGGGCGGAGACCGTCGCCAACGAGAGCTGCATCACAGTAGACGAAAACCTGAACCGTGTGTGGGATATCGCTGTCGGCAGCGAAGTGACCAGCGATAAAGGGAGGTCCCGTCAGGTCGGTCGCATTGGCACCCGCCTGGACTACACCGATCGCCAGATGGAGACGGCCGACGGTTATGTATCCCAACTGTCGTACACAGAAGTCTACGTGCGCTACGACTTCGTGCGCTGGCTCGGACGGGGCTTTTCGCTGCAAACCCAGGGGTGGCACAGGCGTCGCCATCAACGTCTCGGGGGTCCGGCGGAACCGTGGATGCAGGGCTTCACCCAGACCGCTCTGACATTGGCACCCTACGGCACCGTCGCCATCGGCATCGAGTACGACCAGAACCCGCAGTTCCCTGACCGTTATTACAACGCGTCACTCCGTTACAATCTCGATTCGGCCTCCAGCCTAAGTCTATTTGTCGGTCAACGTCAGGGAGGGCTCCGATGCATCGCGGGAATATGCCGCGTTTTTCCGCCTTTCGAGGGCGTGCGGCTGAACGCCAGCTTGCGCTTCTAAAGCCTGCGGGGACGTTCTGCGGGTTTCGCGGCAGGCGACCCAATGGCTCCGCAGGTGCCCGTGTCTGACGCTCACGACCACAAGTCCGGGCGGACCGCACCAGCGCGGCCCCTCCAGCGGAGGATCCATGTTCAGTCAAGTCACGTTAACGCCCGCCGTGCGGCGTTCATTCACTTCAGCGTTCACCCTCGCCTTGGTGTTCGGGCTCCTCGGGGGGTGCACCCACCAGAACTCGTCTACCGGTGCTGACACAGCGTCAGCCAAAAAGGGCAACCAAACGACCGCCAAGGACAACTCCGAAAGGACAGCGGCGGTCGAGTCGGAATCGACGAAACAGCAAACCGCCCCAGCCACGATCCCCAGCTATGAGCTCTCCGAGCTCAGTCGAGAAGCTGTGCCCCAGGAGGCTCCCTTGGTGCCGCCCGCGATGCCAAAGCGCAATCTCGACGACCCGGCTGACGAGGCGCCAACAGCGGCGTCGCCGCCAACGACCTGGCGACCTAAGAAAAAATCCACCGCACGGATGGCACCCACCCGCGCGTCGCGATCCACCACGTCTAACCGAGTCGCGTCCAAGGCCCCGGTGTCTAGAATGAAGAAAAAGAAAAGGGCGAAGAGGAAAACTTCGGGCGACCCCCGCATGTCCTCAATGGAGGCCATGCGCGCTGGACGCTCCCACCCGGGAGCTACCGCCCAAAGCGACGGCTCTGGCCAGGGCTTCAGTGGCGTAGGCGGCGGCGGAGGCCACCCATTGGCAATGCGTTCGGCGCCCTCGGCGCCTAAGCTTGGGGTCTTTCAACATCGGCCCGCCCGCAGCCAGGCCCCCCAGCACAACACAGAAAATTACTCGCACATCGGGGACAACCCGTTCTTTTCAGCCAAACAAACTCCGCTCTCTACGTTCTCGATCGACGTCGACACCGCCTCCTATAGCAACGCACGCAGACTTCTAGGGCACGGACGGCTGCCGCCCAAAGACGCGGTTCGGATCGAGGAGATGCTCAATTATTTCTCCTACTCTTACCCCCCACCGAAAGGCGACATCCCCTTCTCCGTGTACAGCGAAGTATCGGACGCGCCCTGGAACCCCAAAGCCCGACTGGTACACATTGGCCTACGCGGCAAGGCTATCAGCCGTAACGATCAATCACCTCAAAACCTGGTGTTCCTAATCGATGTATCGGGTTCTATGGGCAGCGCCAATAAGCTCCCGTTGCTCAAGCGCGGTCTGTCCCTGCTCGCACGCGAGTTACGCCCTCAGGATAGTCTCGCGATGGTGGTCTACGCTGGCTCGTCCGGTACGGTCTTGCCCCCTACCCCCGGCAATCAACAGGGCAAGATCCTCTCCGCTCTGGAACGACTTCACGCCGGCGGAAGCACCAACGGCGCGAGCGGCATCCAGCTCGCTTACAATGTCGCTCGCCGCAACTACCAATCAGGTGGCGTCAATCGCGTAATCCTGGCGACCGACGGCGATTTCAACGTCGGCACCACCAACCAAGGAGACTTGACGCGCCTCATCGAGGGGCAACGCAAGAGCGGCGTGTCCTTGTCCGTGCTGGGCTTCGGCCGTGGAAACCTGAAGGACGCTCCCATGGAAACCCTGGCGGACAAGGGGAACGGAAATTATTCCTACATCGACTCCATCGCCGAAGCCCAAAAGGTACTCGTTCGCGAAGGCGGCTCCACCCTCGTCACCATCGCCAAGGACGTGAAGATCCAAGTCGAGTTCAACCCGAAGCTCGTCGCCCGCTACCGGCTCATTGGCTACGAAAACCGGATCCTGAAGAAGCAGGACTTCAACAACGACAAGATCGACGCCGGCGAGATCGGCGCAGGACACACAGTCACGGCTCTCTACGAAATCATCCCGACAAAATCAGCAGCAGAGGCGCCGACGGGGGTGGACAAGTTGCGCTACCAGGCCGAACGCGCGTCCACCAAGCTGGCCAACTCAGGTGAACTCTTGACGCTCAAGCTGCGCTACAAGTCCCCCACCGGGTCCAAGAGCCGCAAGATCAGCTACACGGTCACCGACACAGGCCGGAGCTTGAAGCAGTCGAGTGACGACTTCCGATTCAGCGCGGCTGTCGCGTCCTACGGCATGTTGTTACGAGGGTCTCAACACCGCGGCACCGCAACACTGGCGTCCGCTCGAAAGCTTGCCCAGGCCGCCATCGGAAAAGATCCTTACGGCGACCGCAAAGAACTGCTCGGGTTGATGGACCAAGCAAAGAGCCTGGGCCTCTAAACACCCCAGAGCGGGCCGGCTCGCCTCGCCGGCGGCTTGGGCACGCGCGTGCGAACTCCCAAGGGCGATGCGGGGCGTGCAATAACCCCAGCAGAATATTCCGCTCAGGACAGACGATTACCATACGCCCGTACAATTTACATCGACAGTGCAGCGGACGCATTCCGGGACGGCTGCAAGCTGACCCGGCGTGCGGAATATCCTCACACGACGTTGCATTGCCCCATTCCTGGTGGGAGGCTGCTGAAAACTGCTATCTGCCACCTCAGGGTCGCGTTCCAGGCGGCGCTGCCCGACCCTTGAGGCTCAATAGGAACACCATGCTCAAAACATCCCCACGGCTACGACTCATCACCATTGGTTCTATCGCGCTCTCGGTTGCGTGGGGCTGTGAACCTGATTCCACCGAAGCGGTGGGGGCCAATAACGGCACCAGCGGTAGCGGCGGCGGCTCAACCGGCGGCTCCGGCGGCTCCGGCCAGGTCGCCCCCCCCGAGCAGTACTTCGACCCCGGCAGCTTAGTCGAGACTGTTGAGCTGGGCTGCGACGATGTCGTCGAATTGCTCTTCGTTATCGACAAGAGCGGCAGCATGAACTGCAACCTGCCGGCCATCACCCCATCAGCCACCTGCGAATCCGATCCGGTGCAGGTCGATTTGAACAAGCCCCGCAAGTGGGACGTCGTAACGGGCGAGATCAAGGCGGCGCTGACGACTATGCACGCCGAATACGAGCCCGAGGCCCTCCGCGTGGGTGTCCGGTACTTCAACACCGACAACATCTGCGGAACCCAAGCCGAATCGGATATCACCCGCTGGGATCTGACCGACGACCACCTCACTCAGATGTCTGCGGCTCTCGATCTGGTCGTGCCCTTCGGCGGAACACCTATCGTAGGCGCGGCCGCCACCGCCTACCAAGAGCTAATCACCACTGAGTCTAAGCGACGGTATGTCATTCTCGTTACCGACGGCACTGACAGCTGCCAATCGCACTACGCGGAGACCCAAAACAAATCCGAAGACTATGACTTCGACACCGAGCTGCTCAACCTGGCTGCCTCAGCTGTAGCTGACCACAACATCCGTACCTTCGTGCTGGGTGCCCCGGGCAGCGAAGGCAACATCATGAACTTGTCTAAACTCGCCCAGGCCGGTGGCAACACCGAATGCGACGCCGCTGGCGGAGAGATCTGCCACTTCGACATGACTACCGGTGATTTTGTCTCGGGGTTGACCGAAGCTCTGACAGTAATCCAGTCCGAAATCGGCAGCTGCCTCATCAACTGACGTGCAGCTAACCCCTCACGAACCGCCGTTCGCCCACGGGGATTTATCTGTCGTCGGCGGGCGTATCGGCTCGAAACTCGAAGATTTTCGAGTCGACGAGGTGCCGCTCTACCCGGCTTCAGGCGAGGGTGACCACTGGTATGTGCGCCTGCGAAAGCGGGGGCTCACTACCCAACAGCTGATCGGCAAGCTCCGGGATATCACCGGAGCCTCCGACCGAGATATCGGCAGTGCCGGCATGAAAGACAAACATGCCATCACCAGCCAGTGGCTATCCGTCCCGGTACTGAACTCGCCGGAACCCGCTAGCTGGGAACTACCCTCGGACATCGAGCTGTTGGAGCACAGCCGTCACGGCAACAAGCTGCGTACCGGGCACCTAGTGGGCAATCGATTTGAAATTCGATTGGTCGAGCTACCTGAGGACTACTTGCCGGCGGCCACCGCGATGGCCGAGCGACTCCAGCAACAAGGCCTGCCCAACTACTACAGCGGACAACGCTTCGGGCGAGAGGGTCGAAACCTGCGGGATGCTCACTATTGGATAGGCAACCCCCGGGCCCACAAACGCACGCCGCGCCACAAACGCAAGCTGTACCCCAGCGTGCTGCAATCGGAGATTTTTAACCGATACCTAACTGCCCGTTACGCTTTGGATCCGGCAGTGTTGATCCAAGGCGAAGTCGTCCGACTCTCGGAGACACGCTCCAGCTTTGTCGTGGAAGATCTGAGCGCCGAGCAGCCGCGTCTGGACGCTGGACAAATCCACCTGCTGGGCCCTATGCCGGGCCCGAAGATGAAGGCCGCCACAGGTGTCGCCGGTGAATTAGAAGCGCGAATCCTCCAAGAGCTCGAGCTGAGCATCGACGACTTCGCCGCCCTCGGTAAGCTCGCCCAAGGCACCCGGAGGGATCTACGACTCTTTCCTGAGAGTCTGCAACTGAGCCCAGACGGGGCTCGAGAGCTGATCGTGAGATTTGCGCTGCCCTCGGGGAGCTACGCCACAGAAGTGTTACGACAGTTTACTGGAGCTGGATTGCTGGAAGCTCGAGCCTTCCCCCCACCACCCCCAGAAGGCGAGCCCGCGAAAAAACAGGCCGAGAGCAGCTTAACTACGGCTGATTCCGACTGAGTGCGGAACGGCTCCCTACGCACTAGCTCTTCTTGACCGCGCGAGGCTATACTTCAGCGCATGCCCGACACCTATCCTGCGTTTGTTGCGGATCTCGACGAAGTCCAGATCGAAGCTTTGATCGAGATGATGTTTCTCGCCGCAGCGTCGGATGGCGACTTCAGCCCGCGCGAACGGGACGAATTTCGAGTGAACGTAATGACCATGACGGCCAAGCTGCTCAGCGAATCCGTCATCGACGAGATGATCAAAAAGGCCGCCGCCGCTCTGGAGGAGTTCGGACGAGAGAGCCGCCTGGCGTCCGTGAAGAGCCGCCTGCCCGATCAGGGCACGCGAAAGCTAGCTCTGACACTCGCTATCAAGATGACCGCCGCAGACGGCATCATCCGAACCAGTGAGCGAGAACTGATCATGGAAACCGCTGATGCCTTGGATATCGACGGCGCAACGGCCGCGGATCTTGTCAGCGAACTGTCCAGCTAACAAAGCCCATCCCGACGTCACCCTCTCGGCGTCTGTCCGGCGGGCTTAATTCTGCCGTGAGCACTGCCCGAGCGCGCTAGCTCAACCATGCTCGTCTAGGTATTCGGCGACGCCGAGCAACGGGGCGGGTTCTTGGATAGCGTCTCCAGCTTTTCCCATACCGCCGCATCGGGGCGATGACCTGGATAACGCCCCATCCAACGACCCGCCTCGCTCCCGCATTCATCGAACAGCACAATGGCCGGAGTCGGGTGCTGCACCTCGGGCGACCACAAGCCGAGCGCACGCACTACGCGCGTGGAAGCATCGCTGAGCAAGCCGCTCGTAACGCCGTGTTTCTTTCGCGCCTTTTGGTTACTAGCGGGTGAGTCCACCGTGAGCCCCACAAGCCGGGCCCCCAATTGGGCTAGCCGCGCCGAGTGTCGTTCCAGACGCAGTATTTGACTCAAGCAAACAGGACAGTAATTGCCCTTGGCGACGACTACGAGCAGCCGCTTTCCGCCGGCCTCCTGGGCCAAGGAGGTCAGAGTGTCCGAATGAGTGCGCAGCAGCTTGCGTTCGAATATCCCGGGAGCGGCGCTCGGTGCTGCAACCGGCTTGGCCTCCCATCGTTCGAGCCAGACACCCGCGTATTCCGAGTCAGGCTGGCTCGACCGTAGGGCCTCGACCGGCAACGGCCCCGCCACCTGCAATACAAGCCCAGCGGCCATAACCGAGATCCAGCACGACCGACGGCGGCTTCGCCGGACCGACACCGAAACCGGGTTTTGGCGAGCTCTCCAGCTGAAGAACGCTGTCCTGTTTGTCATGCTCCTGGCAGTCTAACACTCACGCACCCGCCACGCCGGAGCGGCCAGCTAGCTAGCTAGACGAAAAGTCAACCCGGCGAACGGTCGCACGTCCCAGCTTGCCGACAGTACAGGAAACTCCGCTGCGCCAACTCGGCTCAGTGCCACCAGCTCAGCTCAGTGTCACTAGCTCTTCGGCTGCGGTCGGGTGTATCGCCACAGTGCGATCTAGATCGGCCTTGGTCGCGCCCATGCGCAGAGCCACAGCAAATCCTTGGATCATCTCATCCGCCCCCAGGCCCGCCACATGAATACCGACAACTCGCTCGTCGTCGCCCGTCACCACCAACTTCATAACGGTCTTGGGCCGACGTTCGGTCAAAGCATAATACATATTCGTAAATCGCGAATTGTAGACGCGGACGGCATCGCCAAACTTCGCTCGCGCCCCGGCCTCCGTCATGCCGACGGTGCCAATCAGCGGATGACTGAAAACTACCGTCGGTACATTCTCGTAATCCAATTTGGCTGAGCTCTGCCCGTCGAACACTCTGTCCGCTAATCGGCGTCCGGCGGCGATGGCAACGGGGGTTAACTCAACTCGGCCTGTCACATCGCCGACCGCGTAAATCTTTTCCGCGGATGTCTGCTGCCACTCATCAGTGACAATGCTCCCGTGTTTGTGCTGTTCGATGCCCGCCTGTCCGAGATCGAGGCCGTCCACTAGTGGGCGCCTGCCGGTCGCCCAGAGCACGCAGTCGAAGGGGCCACAGCTAGGTTTGTCCTTCACGCTGATGGAGCGCTCGCCGGAAGATGCCGCGGTGATACCGGTCGTCGCATGACCAAACCGAATCGTCACGCCGTCCGCGCGCATCTGCTCTAGCAAGCTCGACTGCATGGCTTCATCAAAGCCTCGAAGAAGGGCGTCGCCCCGCACCATCATGGTCACGTCTGACCCCAGTGCGTTCAATACCCCAGCGATTTCAACACCGATGTAACCAGCACCGATCACAGCCACCCGTGACGGCATTCTCTCTAGCTCAAAAAAACCATCCGAGTTGATCCCCAAGTCCGCCCCAGGAACATCCGGCAGATGCGGTCTGCCCCCGGTTGCAATCAATATGTGTTCACCCGTCAATCGCTCGCCGCCCACCTCAATGGTCCGCGGCCCTACGAAACGAGCAAAACCCGATATCTGGGTGATGCCACTGGACCTCAGATTTCGCGCGTAGATGCCGTTGAGCCGAGCCACATAGCTATCGCGCCCACGCTTGAGCTCGGACCAATCGAACCCCACGGGCCCTAGGCGCATGCCGTAGCCGCCAGCATCAATCAGTGACTCACGCAGGGTCGCTGCGTTCACCATCACCTTCTTCGGCACACAACCGACGTTGACGCAGGTACCTCCTAGACGGGCCGCCTCGACTAGCGCGACCTTGGCCCCGTGTTTCGCTGCCCGCCGCGCCGAAGCGATGCCGCCGCTGCCCCCGCCAATCACCAAATAGTCCCAGGTTGTCTCTTTCTCGGTCATTCGACTCCGTCCTCGGGGCAGACTACGAGATCCCCACCCGAGAAGTATCACCGGCCTGCCGACCCTCTCGCGACCCCGGCTTTCTTGGGTGATTGGGCCCAATAATGCCAACATTTGCCAATGACCCGCGCCGTTCTGCTGCTCGCTCTTTTCAGTTTGATTGGCTGTGCCCGAGAACCGGCGCCGGCCTGGCCCCAGGGCTACGGTTATGCCAGCTACTCCGCGTGGAATTCGGACTCAGCGCCTCCGCCGCCTCGCCGCAGCCAGATGGTCGTCCCGCGAAGTGATGCCGTGCCGGTTCCTTGGACCCGTCACCATCCCTTCGGCTCTGATTTGGGCGGCGGGCAGCCCTGCTTGGACTGGCTCGCTAGCTACGGCGTGCCTTACGAGGCTCTGCCGCCCACCCGTGGAATGGAGACTCCGATCAGCGTAACAGGCCCGATCCGAGGGGTGCGTTATGCCAACGGCACGGAAAATCCGATGAGCTGCGATTGCCGGCTGGCGGTCGCTCTGTATTACGCGTCCGCCCGCTTCAAAGCCCTGGGTGTGCATACGGTCCGCTACTCCGGCGCCTACGTGTACCGCACCACCCGCAGCGGCCGGCCCAGCTTACATGCCCGAGGCCTCGCCATCGATGTACATGGCGTGAGCACTGCGAACGCGCGCTACACGGTAAAAAAGCACTTCGAAAAAGAGCTAGGCGACGGCTGCGACACCGATGCCCCCCTACTGAACCAAGCCAGCTGTCGCCTGCGAAACCTAGGGATGTTCAAAGAATTGATCACTCCTGATCACAACGCGGACCACCACGACCACCTTCACCTCGGGTTGCCGCCAAACTGATCTTCACCGCACCTGGAGCGGCTCAGGGCCGCCGGACTTCCGGCAGCGAAAAATTATCCGCAAGAATCCCCCGGGTGAAACTGCTTCGTAGGTAGAAGCCCCGGGGCAAGGTCGCAAAATTCGCTCCGTCTTGGTCCACGCCCCGGCGTCGAGACGCAGCGTTGGCGGCTTTGGGACGCACTTGCAACACCACGCCTAGATGCCCAGTAATCGACTCGACATCCCCGCGACCGATCACCCCCGCTAGCTCTTCCCAGTCGAAACGCAACTGCGCACATTGAGCGTCACTCGGGCTCCACAATAGCGGTGCCCCCACCATACGTTCCCCTACCGGGATCTGGCGTTCCCCTTGTACAGGCATCCACAAGACCCGTCGGATCTTGCGGAACACTCGGGACTCCTCCCATTCCACGTCGCCCACTTCGCCCAGCGGAATCGTGCAGACGAAGGTCGACTCCAGCGGAACTCCCCGTGAGCTCACCGGCAAGGTTTTTAGCTCAACTCCAATTTTTTCGAAATCCGGCACCGAACGACTCGTCGCCGTAGCGCCCAACAACCGTTCCATCAAGTTGCCGACCCAGCCCTTGGCTCGACGCAAATCAGGTGGAACGGACACGCCGTGAGCGGCGCCCAAATCGCCCAGTCGCTGTCCCGAAACGGCACGAGCTCGGCTCATCAACTCATCCTCGGAGATCGGCGGAGCTACGGGCATGGCCCCATCATAGGGGAGCTGCTGCCGGGTAGTGGGGCGGTGTCCGTATTGCCCAAATCACACGGCTTTCTAGGGGAAATGTCGTGTTCCTTCAAACCGTGCGCTAGCGTGCGCTAGCTATCCGCCAGGCTTTCGCCCCATGAATTTCGCTTCCTTGTTCTCTCGCGTCGGGGCAACCGCTTGGCCGTGGCTGGCTGTGATCGCGACGGCGCTGACCCGCTGCAACTCATCCGAAGCTGTCCCGGCGTCGGCCAGCACGCCCAGCGGCCAGCGAGCGACGCAGGCCGACGCGCCCACTCCGAGTGCCGACGCCTCAGCGACCGAGGCGGATGCCGAAGCCGAAGCGGCTCCTTCGATAGCGCTCATGCCACGAGTGTACGCACTTACCCGCAACGTCTGGGTGCGCGAACGCAGGGATTCGAATTCCCAGTGGCTCGGTTTTCTGTGGGTCGGAGGCTCTGCCAAACTCGTCGATGAAGAACCGAAAGCCGGACCAGGATGTCAGAAGTGGTACGCGGTCAAACCCCGGGGCTTCGTCTGCGCGATGGGCAAACGCGCTACGATCGATCCGGACGATCCCGTGCGCCTCGGTCTCATGCCCTACGCGCCGAAGCTCGATACTGCTTGGCCCCATCACTACGCCAAATCCAACGAGGCCCAGCGATACCAAGAGCTCCCAAGCCAAAAGTTGCAACGGCGCCGGGAGTGGGATCTCGAATCGCACTTGAGCCGAGCCGCCGCTTTGGCGGACGGTGGCCCCCCCGTCGACAGCACGAAAGCGGCCGAGCTGGCCGTGCGTCCCCAGGGTCCGGTACTGCTCCCTAAGCTACCCCGCACCCTCCGGATGGAGCGACAGCGGATGCGAGCTCGCTCCACCGTGGCCTGGTCGGCAGAAGTCGAACACGAAGGTCGCCCCTTTCTTCTGACAGCCGACTACGCGTGGATCCCCAAGGATCGTTTGACCGCATACCCGAAGGTCACCTTCGCCGGACTCCAGCTCCCGCGCGACGCCAAGATGCCGCTGGCGTTCTTCCGTGGTCAGGACCATGCAAAATACAAACGCATATCCGACACCGAGTTCGAACAGACCGAGCAGCGGTTTCGCCGTCTCAGCCATGTGGAGCTAACCGGGGAATCCCTCCGTGCAGGCGCTCATCATTACCTGGAGACCCGAGACCACGGGCTGTACACACGAGAGAAAGATGCGGTGGTCCCCAAGTTGAGGGACAAGACACCATGGGGGGCGCCCCTCGGCGACGCGGAAGATACGACTGGCAGGACGCCTAGTGGGCGCAAGACCTGGATTGACGTCAGCGTGCTGGGCGGTTGGCTGCTTGCCTACGAAGGGCAACGAGCCGTATTCGTAACGCTGATGTCGCCAGGCCGCGGCGGAGTTCCCGTCCCCGGCAAGGACGCGATCGAAACCGCATCCACTCCAACCGGTCAGTACAAAATCACCGGCAAGTTCGCCACGGCAACGATGGTCGCACCCGGCGAATTGGTGCATTCCGACGTGCCCTGGGCACAGAATTTCAGCGGACCTCACGCTCTTCACGGAGCGTATTGGCACAACGAGTGGGGGGAGAAAAAGAGCGGCGGCTGTGTCAACGTCTCCCCCATCGATGGCAAACATCTATTCGAATGGACCGAACCCGCAGTGCCGCGCGGTTGGCACGGAGTTCGTTGGTTGCCGAAGAAGGAAAACGCCACCATTTTCCTCGTTAGACGCTAACTCGTGGTGCCCCCTATGCCGCGGGCACCACGAGACCCGGCCTTTATTGTCGACTCGGCCCTGTCTCCTCGGCTACACCCCGCTCGGCCCATGTTGACCGAAGCGCCCAGTAGCCCAGAATCAGCTGTTCCTCGGGACGAGTGTTACCGCTGCTTCAAGCCGCGCCAAGTGTGCATTTGTGGGGCACTGCAATCGGTCGACAACCGGACCGAGATCACCATCGTGCAACACCCTCGGGAGCGTGCACACCCTCTGGGCACTGCCCGAATCGCCGAACTCGGGCTGTCTAACTGTCAGCTCTACATCCCTTACAAGAACCACCACAAAGAGCATGTGCCTAGTTTCGCTCCGGGCACCGCCATTCTGTACCCCAGCAGCAATGCTGTGAGTTTGGAAAGCCTCGCCCCGGAGGACCACCCCCGGCACCTGGTGGTACTCGACGGGACTTGGCACCACGCCAAGACTCTGTACCGAGACCACGCCTGGTTGCAGTCCTTGCCCTGCGTAAGATTGAGCCCGAGCACTCCGAGCGAATATCGCATCCGCCGAGAGCCCAACGAGCTCGCCGTGTCGACCATCGAGTCCATCGTGCACGCGCTGCGCATCATCGAGCCCGACACGGCGAACTTGGAGAGCTTGCTCGAAGGCTTTCGGGCAATGATCGACACTCAGATCGAGTACATCGAACGCGGCGACACCACCCCCAGGGAGCGCACCCGACGGCCAGCTCCCTGGCGTCGATTGCCCAAAGGACTCGTGGAATATTTCGAACGGCTCGTCGTCGTATATGCCGAGTCCACCAGCGGTCGGGACCATGCTCCCCGCTGCCCCACGCCTCGCCCCCAAGACGACCCCGCCGACCGCGACCTGGTCTATGTCGCCGCCGTGCGCATCGCGACCGGAGAATGTTTCGAACGCTTCGTTCAGCCCGCTCGCCATCAGCCAAGGGAGTCCCATCTGGGCCACATGGGATTTGTCGAGTCCGACTTTCGGTCGGCCCTCCCCCGCGCTGAGCTAGTGAATGAATGGACTCGTTTTCGCGCGCCGGACGACATCATCAGCGCGTGGAACCAAAGCAGCCTAGATTTTGTCGCCGCACTGCACACCGACCGACCCACCACCGTGCTGCTCAAAGCCGCGTTTGGCAGCGTGACGGGCGCTGGTCAGGGCTCCCTGGAGGTCATCATGAACCGCCTGCGCTTACCGCTTCAACTACGAAACTTTCGTGGCCGGGCGCGCCAGCGCATGGGCAACGCCGAGTGCCTCGCCCGCTACATGAACCGACTCAGCCAAGGGGACGGCACGCCGCCGCCTTGCCTCCTCTAGATGTTTCATTTCGGGACACTTTGCCTTGTCCGTCGTTCCACGGGCAAGGCTGGAAAATACGCCCGAATGCGACGTCCGTAGTCCCACAGAGTGTGCACAGCATTCCTGTTCGAAAACAAACATCTAGAGCCCGTCTCCCTCAAGTTTTCCACAGCCATAGAACCCGCCACGATCGCAATGAATCGCGCCCGCACCGGCCACCAGTTACGGGTCAGTTCACTAACTAGTTTCGCCCATGCAACGGCTGACGAGTGGTCGATCGATAGCTCGTCAGTAGCGGCCCCAACGTTGTTCGGTAGACAACGTCAAACCAAGGGAACCTACATACGCGGCCCGTTCACCACACCGCGCAGCGCTCAGCACCGTTCACCCACAGAGGCTATGAGAACCTACTGAAGTGCGCGGTCTTCGCTGACAACCTGGAACTAAGCCGTGAACGGCAGTAGACTCAAGTTGCGTCTGTTCGTCGGTCCCCGCTGACGACGCGCCCCTAACGAGCCACCAATCCCTGGTGTGCTGGACTGTTCTCTGATGGCTGCAAGCTCTACATCTCAAAAAAATCTCGCCGTAGTGGGCGCTCTGCGATCCCAGGTGCAATATCTGCTCGAGAAAACAGCCGAAGCCGACAAGGTCTTAAATGAGCTCAAGCAAGCTCACGCCGACGAGCTCAAGCAGATGCGCTTGGGCTACGACTCCAAGCGACGCGAACAAGAGGGCAGCGGCTTGCATGTGGAGCTCGCCCTCGCGCGCGCCAAGAGCCGCGGTATCAAGGACGGGCAAAAGATCAACGAGATGCAAACCGAGCTCGACAAGACGCAGCTCAAGATGGCCCGAGCCCAAGGTCAGTTCCGTGAAGCGGAACGGACCACCAAACGTGACACCCGGGAACTAGAGCGACTCGACGATCAGCTCATGGAGTTGCGGAACGAGAATCGCAATGCCCGAGACGAGAACCAACATCTACGTTCCGAGCTCGACACCGCGAGACTTATTCTCGAGTCCATGGACGCTCCCAGTGGTGCCATGTCGAATCCGCCCATAGTGGTGCGAAGCTCTGGCATCCAACCGCGCCGAAATCAGCCTCGGGAAAATCCACCGACCATTGAGGAGCCCGTCCGCCGAAGAGCGGCCGGTGGGATCCCCCCGTTGCAAGGCAACTACGCGAACGAAGCGCCTACGGTGCGACCTCGTCGCACCGACAGTGCCCCGCCCAGCTGATAGGGCCTCGTTGGCTGAGCAAGCCGATGCCCGTCTCGCTGGCTCCACGCCAAGCGTCGCGAAGCGAACAGTCTCGCGAAGCAGGTGTCCGAAGCGGTGGCGGTACAAACGACACAGGCCGGCCATCAAAGCAGCCGGCCATGCCGTGCCCACCCTAGATGGGCGATATTCTCAACGCCCCGACCGGGCCAGGCATCCCGCAGATGCCAAAAGCTCGAAGCTAGAAGCCCAGCTTGGTCTTACGTTCTTCAGCGGTTGGCAGGGGATCGCCAGTCTCGTTGATGACCGGAAGCTTGGGGGCCTTCTCCGCGTTGATAGCGATCCACTCAACCTTGTCTTCGGGTACCTGAGACTCTTCGTAGATAGCCTCGACGGGACACTCAGGGACACAGGCGCCACAGTCGATGCACTCCTCGGGATCGATGTAGAGCATATCGTTGTCGCTGTGGAAGCAGTCCACGGGACAGACCGCAACACAGTCGGTGAAACGGCAATCCTTGCAATTGTCGATTACGATGAAGGTCATGATGTTCCTCTGAAGAGCCGAGATTCGGCGAAAAAGTATGCCGCTCGCGTGGATCGATGCGGTGCGGTGGAGAGAGATGCGGGACGGGGAAGACCCGTGTTCGGTTCGGCGGGTGGCCCATTGCCTCTGCCGCGCCGCGGACAATAGTGAAGAGCGAGCGCCGAATCAACGCCGCCGTGACCGCAATTTCCCGCGGATTTTCGATAGGTTGCCGGACTGGAACGGCCAGCCCTTGGGCCAGGGCGCCCGGGACTTGGAAATTCTACGATCCAGCGCCTAATCCGCCGCTGGATCGTAGCCCAGACTCGGAGCCAACCAACGCTCCGTGTCTTCCACGGTCATGCTCTTGCGCGCCGCGTAGTCAGTCACTTGGTCCTTACCGATACGCCCGACGTTGAAATATTGGGCATCTGGATGGGCGAAGTAGATGCCGCTCACGCTAGCGGCAGGAGTCATCGCAAAGCTTTCGGTCAGAGCGATACCGGCTTTGTCGGCCCCGAGAAGTGAGAACAGGGTGCCCTTCTCCGTGTGGTCGGGACACGCCGGATAGCCGAAGGCAGGGCGGATGCCTCGATAATTTTCAGCGATGAGATCCTCGACGCTGCACTCCTCCGCCTTGCCGTATCCCCACTCACGACGGACTCGCTGATGCATGAGCTCGGCAAAGGCTTCTGCCAAACGGTCTGCCAAGGACTTCACCATGATGGACGAATAGTCGTCGCCCGCGTCCTCGAACTCTTTGGCGAAGACTTCCGCACCGATACCAGCCGTCACGGCGAAAGCGCCCAGGTGGTCTTTCACGCCGGAATCTATGGGCGCAATGTAGTCGGACAAGGCGCGACAAGGTTTGTCTGAGATCTGACTCTGTTGCCGGAGCATCTGGAACCGATGCAGCTCCTGGCGTCGCGATTCATCGGTGAACAGAATGATGTCGTCACCATCGCTTCCGGCAGGCCAAAACCCGTATACAGCCCGAGCCTCGAATCGTTTCTCGGCGATGATGCGCGCGAGCAACGCCTTGCCCGCATCGTACAACTCCCGAGCCACTTCCCCTTGCTCCGGGTGTTCGAGGATCTTCGGGAACTTGCCTTTGAGCTCCCACGCACTGAAAAAATACGTCCAGTCAATGTATGTGGCAATTTCCGATAGCGCATAGGACTCCAGCACTTTCGATCCCAAGAACTCGGGGGTCACGACGGTATCGCTGTTGAACTCAACCTGCTGGCGACGCTTTCGAGCATCGCCAATGTCGATCAGGGGTCGCCCACCACCGCCAGCGAACAGCTTACGCTGTCGCTCCTGACGCTCGACGTTCTGTTTCGCGTAGTCGGGACGCTTCTTGGGATCGAGCAGAGCGGCGGCAACATTGACCACTCGCGACGCATCCAACACATGAAATACGCCGCCCGCCTCGTAGCGAGGGGCGATCTTGACCGCCGTATGCTGGCGGCTGGTGGTCGCTCCACCGATCAGCAAAGGCTGTTTCATGCCCCGCCGTTGCATCTCCGTCGCCACGACACTCATCTCTTCCAGAGAAGGCGTAATCAGGCCACTGAGTCCGATGATATCGGCATTTACCGCTTCAGCAGTGTCCAGTATCTTCGAGACGGGAACCATCACGCCCAGATCGATCACTTCGTAGCTATTACAACGTAGCACCACGCCCACGATGTTCTTGCCGATGTCGTGAACGTCGCCCTTCACCGTCGCCATGACGATCTTGCCGCGAGCGCTGGATTCGCCCGCCGCACGCTCTTTGTCCATGAAGGGCTCCAGGTGAGCCACTCCTTGTTTCATCACGCGAGCGCTCTTGACCACCTGCGGCAAGAACATCTTCCCGGCGCCAAATAGATCGCCCACCACTCCCATGCCGTCCATCATCGGTCCTTCAATGACGTCCAACGGCTTGGGCAGCTTCAAGCGGGCTTCCTCGACGTCTTCGACGATGTAGTCCGTGATACCCTTCACCAGTGCATGGCTGATGCGTTTTTCCACGCTGTTCTCTCGCCAGGAGAGATCCTCCACGCGTTTCTTGGTACCGCCTTTGACGGTTTCCGCGAACTCCACCATGCGCTCGGTCGCGTCCGGGCGCCGATTTAAAATCACATCCTCAACACGCTCCAGTAGATCTTTGGGGATCTCCTCGTACACCTCGAGCATGGAGGCATTCACGATGCCCATATCCATGCCCGCTTTGATTGCGTGATACAGAAACACCGAGTGGAAGGCTTCGCGAACCGGATTGTTGCCCCGGAAAGAGAAACTGACGTTGCTCACGCCCCCGCTGACTTTGGCGCCAGGCAGATGTTTCTTGATCATGCGTACGGCCTCAATGAAGCACAGCGCGTAGTCGTTGTGCTCCTCGATGCCGGTCGCTACCGCGAAGATGTTCGGATCGAAGATGATGTCGTTGGGATCAAAGCCCACCTGCTCAGTTAAAATCTTGTAGGCACGCTCACAGATAGAAAACTTACGCTCCAGCGTATCCGCCTGTCCGTCCTCGTCAAAAGCCATGACAACCGCAGCAGCTCCGTAGGTACGAACCATACGAGCCTTCTCGATGAACTCTTTCTCGCCCTCTTTGAGGCTGATCGAGTTCACGATGGCCTTGCCCTGCACACACTTGAGCCCCGCCTCGATGACACTCCATTTTGAGCTATCGATCATGATGGGCACACGAGCGATCTCCGGCTCGGTGGCAATCAGGTTGAGGAACTTGGTCATGCATGCTTCCGAATCGAGCATGGCTTCGTCCATATTGATGTCGATGATGTTCGCGCCGCCCCGTACCTGGTCTGCGGCCACCGTCAGAGCTTCTTGGTAGTCCTCGGACTTGATCAAGCGGCGGAATTTCGCGCTTCCCGTCACATTGGTGCGTTCACCGACCATCGAAAAATTGCTCGCCGAGGAAAGCTCATAGGGTTCGAGTCCACTCAAGCGCATGCGATCGGACGGAATGTCTGGAATCACTCGCGGCGGTGTCTCGGCGACCTTGGCCCCAATAGCAGCGATGTGGTCCGGCGTCGTTCCGCAACAACCGCCCAGGAAGTTCACCAAGCCCGAGGTCGCAAATTCGCCTAACAGCCCTGAGGTTTCGGGAGGGCCCTCATCGTAGCCCGTCTCCGCCAGCGGGTTCGGGAGTCCAGCGTTTGGGTAGGCACTCACGAGAGTGTTCGCCTTGGCAGCTAGTTCCGCGATGTACTCCCGCATGTCTTTAGCACCGAGACCGCAGTTGAGCCCGACGCTCAAGGGCTGCGCGTGCGCCACCGAGTTCCAGAACGCCTCGACGGTCTGCCCTGACAACGTGCGCCCGCTCAAGTCCGCGATGGTGACGCTGATCATGACCGGCATCTCCAGCTTCTTCTCAGCGAGTACCTGGTTGACCGCGTGCAACGCCGCCTTGGAGTTCAAGCTGTCGAAAATCGTTTCCACCAAAATGATGTCCACGCCGCCGTCGATCAGCGCTCGAACCTGCTCCGCGTAAGATTCGCGCACGCCGTCGTAGGTACAGTTTCGGAAGGAGGCATCGTCCACTTCCGGAGAAATGCTCAGCGTGCGGTTCATCGGCCCGATGGCGCCCGCCACAAACCGCGGCTTGTCGGGAGTCTTGTCGGACCACTGGCTCGCCGCGGCCTTGGCCAAGCGCGCTGCCTCCACGTTGATGTCGTAAACGACATGCTGCATGTCGTAATCCGTCTGCGCAACCGTCGTTCCGTTGAAGGTGTTGGTCTCGATGATGTCGGAGCCAGCAGCTAGATACTGATCGTGGATTTCGGAGACGACGTCTGGGCGGGTTAGCACCAGCAGATCGTTGTTGCCCTTGAGATCTTTTTTGTGATCCGCAAACTTATCGCCGCGGTAGTCGGACTCGCCGAGCTTGTAGAGCTGCACCATGGTGCCCATGGCCCCATCGAGCATCACGATTCGTTCGCTGGCGATTTTCCGGAGTTGTTCTTCTGTTGATTCGGGCATGAGCGGGCCGTTTGCGAGGGGTAGTGAGCTCGGGAAACCAAGCCTTTCGCCCAGATAGGGCAGGTGCGCACTCCCTACCAGCACCAGCCGCCTCAATCGCCAAAAAGCCGGGGCCGGCCGGACGACCTGTCACTGTCATGGGGGTTACGCGTCGATCGGCGGCCTGCACGCCCCAACGGGGATTCTCCGTCAGCGGTGGGGCGGCAAGGCGACTACGCCGCGGCCCCGGGCCGACGACACGCCTCCCACTCGGATCGGCGACAGCTCGGCAGGCAAGCATGAAACCCGACGGACACATTGTTACCCACTGCCAAATCTCCCGAAGGAGACTGTCAACACCAGGACGGAAATGACACCCTCCGCCCATGCTTAAGTCTCGTAGTTCCGACGGCCGATGTCTCACCCTGCTGGTTCCCAGCCTGACTGCACTATCCATGTTCGCTAGCTGTACGTCAGATACGGTTCACGACACTCTTGATGCCGGCACGGATGCTAGCGCCGACGTCAGC
The DNA here is from genome assembly GCA_013214025.1 of Polyangiaceae bacterium. Classification (GTDB taxonomy): domain Bacteria; phylum Myxococcota_A; class Polyangia; order Polyangiales; family Polyangiaceae; genus JABSRN01. The sequence goes on along the minus strand of JABSRN010000003.1, from coordinate 72,814 downwards.
GTGACGGACAGCGGTAACGGCACTGGCAGTGACGCCGCTAGCGGAGACGCCACGCTCGACAGCGACGCCACGCTCGACAGCGACGCCACAGTCGACGGCGCTCCTGATGCGGCACTGCCCGGCGACGGCGACGGCGACGGCTGGCAAGACGAGGACGAGGTGTCGTGCGGCACGGATCCGGAAAATGCCGAATCCCTGCCAGACCCAAACTTCATCCCTGGCGCCGGTACTGAGGAGGATCCCTATCGACTGTGCTTCATCGACCACCTAGACGCGGTCCGCACCAACCCACAGCAACTGAACTGCGACACCGGCTCACCGCAGCCTGACGGCGGCACGTCGCCGCCGCTGAGCTGTTACCTGCGCCTCGGCCGCGACATCGACGCCAGCAGCGGCAGCTCCCCGCTGTCCAGCTGGGCTGTGTTGGAAGGCTCCCTCGACGGAGCGGGATTCACCATCAGCAACCTCACCCGTGCCTTCATTACGGAACTGGGCGTCGACGCTAGCGTGCACGATCTCTCGGTGCACAGCACAACCCAAATCCGGGAAACCCTCGGCCTACTCGCCCACATCAACAATGGCTCTGTCAGTCGCTGTCACGCCAGCGGCGAAGTCACGACCGGCACTACCGGCCAGAACGGCAACAAAGCTGGCCTGTTGATCGGCGACAACCGAGGTCTGATCGAGAACTCCAGTTCTTCCGGCAGCATCTCCGGCCGAAACTGGCTCGGTGGGCTCGTCGGGAGCTCCCGCGGCACCATCGTTCGCTCCTTCAGTTCTGCCACCGTCAACGGAGGCAATCGCGTTGGTGGCTTGCTGGGCAGCACCGAGAAAATCGGCGGCACTGTTTTGCAGAGCTACGCAACCGGCTCTGTCACTGGCAAAGCGTACGTTGGTGGACTGATCGGCAGCATCCAGCACCAGCTGAACGCCCCCATCGGGCGAGTGGAGAATTCCTACGCGCTCTCTGAATTCGTCGAGGCTCCAGATTACAAGCTCGGCGGGCTGGTGGGCATCAACGAGGGAAACGTCTACCGTTGCTACAGTTCGACCAGCGTACGACGCACGGACGCAATACCGCCCGTGGATGCTGGTCCTGACGGTGGGGACGCTGGCGACAGCGGGCCGTCCTTCCCCGACGCGCAAGGCCTCGTCGGCAGCATTCTCGACCCCGGCACTATCATCGCGTCCTACTACAACGACACTCTCACCCCGAACGGCAGGCTCGGCATTCCGCTCAGTCAACTCGAAATGGAAGCCCAGAACAGCTTCTCTCCGTGGGACTTCGCCACTGCCGTATGGAAGTTCGACAATGAGCTCTCCGCTCTGCCCGTTCTGAGCTGGCAATCACTCTAAGCGGTAGCTTTTCAGTTCTGCCGCTCGGCGGGGATCGCTCCTAGCCCACCGCCTGCCCATATCGCTGATTGCGCATACGGCGAGCTTCGCTACGCTGCCCCTATGGCATTCAGCGTAGCTCTCGCCCGACGCGCCCGAAAAAAACTGGAGGCTCTCCCCGGCTGCTCCGAAAAGAAGATGTTCGGCGGGCTGTGTTTCCTACTCAACGGCAATATGTGCTGCGGCATCGTCGGGGCCGAGCTGATGGTGCGGGTCGACAAAGAGAAATATGAAAGCTTTCTCAAAGAGAAACACGCCCGCGAAATGGATTTCACCGGTCGTGCTCTCAAGGGCATGATCTACGTCAGTGAGACCGGAATGGCAGCCGCACCCGGGCTCAACAAATGGCTCGGCAGGGCCAGCGCCTACGCCGGTTCCCTCCCAGCCAAAGCCCCGAAGCCACCCAAACTATCCAAGGCGGCCAAGGAGGCTGCTAGCGAACCCGAACCCTTCTCAGGGTTTCCTAAGCAGACCTTGGGTTTTTTGGAGGGTCTGGACAAGAAGAACGACAAACAGTGGTTCGATGCACACCGCGAGGACTACGAGCAACATTATCTCACTCCCGCCTTCGCCTTCATCACGGCGGTGGGCCCCGTTCTCAAAAAAATTCGCCCCATTTCCTACGTCGCCAAGGTCAATGGCTCGCTGTTCCGCATTCACCGAGACGTGCGCTTCGCCAAAGACAAAACCCCCTATAAAGCCCACATCGATTTTTGGTTCTGGGAGGGCGAAAAGAAAGCGGGGGCAAGTCCCGGCTTCTTCCTTCGACTCGGCCCCAAACGCCTCATCCTCAGCGCTGGCATGCACAGCTTCGAGAAAGCCCCGCTCGCCCAATATCGGGACGCCGTAGTCAGCGCCAAGAGCGGCACGGCACTCAAGCGCGTGCTCGCGAGTACGACCAAGCAGGGCTACACGGTGGGCTCACCCAGCCGAAAAAAAGTCCCGCGGGGATTCGATCCCGACCACCTGCGCGCTGAATTGCTCCGACACGACGGCTTGCACGTGGAGCTCGACATCCCCATACCCAAAGAGGCGAAACAAGCCGAGTTCATCGGCTACTGCCGCAGCCACTACAAAAAACTCGCGAAAGTCAGCGCATGGCTGTCCGACAACCTGTAACCGAGAGGGCAAAACTTAGCTCATGAGCACTCTCAGCCCCGACGCCTTTGCAGGCAAAGCGGTCATGGTCACAGGAGGTTGCGGCTTCATCGGTAGCCACTTAGTGCGGCGTCTCTATGCGCTCGGCGCCGCCCGCGTAGTGGTCCTCGATAGCCTCGGTTCCGGCACTCGAGAGAATCTGGGTGACACACTCGCTGATGTGGAGCTGGTCCCGATCAGCTTCGGCATTGACGTAAAAAACCGCATCGAGCCCCCTCTCGTCGGCATCGACTACCTCTTTCATTTCGCCGCCGAAACGCGCGTGTCCACACTCAGTCGAACGAACCAAGTGTTGCGCAGTCACGTCGACGGTACTCACGGGCTATTCGAGCTCGCTGCCAAGGCCGGCGTGCAACGTGTCGTGTACGCCTCTTCGTTTTACGCCTACGGGCCCCGGACTGGCGGCCCCTACGTCGAAGACGACGTACCGGCACCCAACACGCTCTACGGGATCACCAAACTGACAGGCGAGCATCTGCTTGCCCAAGTGTGCGCCGCGGGCATGCAATTTACGAGCTTGCGCTACGCCTCCGTGTACGGCCCCCGACAATCCCCCCACAGCCTGTACTGTCCGCTCATCGCGCACAGCTTCGACTCTCTCTTGGCTGATCCAGGCTCATCGGTACCAGGCTCATCGGGTACGGGCGCTCAGCCGACAACCACCGGCGTGGACTGCGAAGACTACGTATACGTCGATGATGCCGTTGACGCTGCCGTGCGAGCCATGCTCAGCCCCGCGAGCGGACGGCTATTTAATATCTCCAGCGGCATCGCCCACAGCGACCGTCAGCTGCTCGACACCATCGCCTCCGTCAGCGATTCGCCGTCATTCCCCGACAACCAGTCAACTTCGAACGTTCTCCCGTACAGCCTGAGCGACAACAGTGCCGCTCGTCGAGAACTCGGATGGGCGCCACAAGTCCCCCTCGAAGACGGCCTGCGGCGCTGCTGGGAACATCGAAAACTCTAACAGTCGGATTCAAGAGCGTTCCGAACCCCTTCGGCCCAGTCGTTCATCGAACCATCACGGAACCAAGTCGCGACCACTTGGGCCACGGACACCAAACGAACCACTTCTCCCTTGGTCAGCGCTCGGCCATTCTTTTTTGCGTTGTTGACGACGGCGTCCACCATGCTCTGAATGGTGCGAGCGACGGCTGTGCGCTCGCCGGCCTCAGCCGCCCGGGCTAACAACTCTTCTGCCAGTTCCAGCGCACTACGCTGCGCGACGACACTAGGATCCTCATCGGCGCTATCAGCATCGACGGTGGAGGAAATTTCTCGGCTGACTTTGCGCAGCACTTCCAAGCGCTCGGATCCGATCTCGATGATGTCACCCGGGTAAAGACGACGCATACCGGTCAGCAGTCGCCCGTTGACGGCGGTCCCGTTGCGGCTACCCAGATCTTCGATTTGCAGAGCTTCGCCGCGCAGGCAAATTACCGCATGCTCGCGCGAAATCTGCTGAGCGCTCAATACAATCAAGCAAGCGGGGCTGCGACCTAAGATGCAATCACCACGGTGGACGGGATATTCGGTGCCCCGGTGTTTCAACCAGTAAACGATCATGTCGACGGAAGCTCGTCCTTCCCCTCGCCCGAGGTGCAAAACAAGCGAACCTGACCCTGAGCGACAAGCTTGTCACTTGAGTCCCGGATGTGTGCTTGCCAAATTTGCATGCGGCGCCCCACCGAAACCGGCGTGCCCGTCGCTGTCAGTCGACCCGAACGGACCGGTCTGACAAAGTTTGTATGATTGTCGACTCCCACCACAATCTGCCCGCGCTCAGCCGCAATCAGCCCCGCGCCGATTGAGCATACGGTCTCCACAACACCGCAATGAACCCCACCGTGAACAATCCCATGGGGCTGCAGGTGGGCAGGAGCCACATCCCAAGTCGCCACGACCTCTTCCTGAGTCACGGACATCACTTTTAGCCCCAGGGATTCAATGAATCCCCCTAGCCCCGACAGATCCGCGGCTAGGTCACTCGGAGCAGACGACATCGCGTCACGTCATACCATCGGGCCCGCGTGCTGGAATCTTTTAGAGATATTCCACTCTTACTGCTTTTTCTCCGGCAGAACATTATGCCCGCACCAGAATCGCCAGGTCATTTCAGTACAGCAACGCGCACGGGCTGCGCACCGAAATGGCAGTTGCATCTTCCCATTGACAGAGTCACCGGCCGGCCCCATTAACCTCGGATGGAAGACTCCACCCGAAAGCTCATCGACGAAACCATCAAGGGCAACGACGTAGTCCTATTCATGAAGGGCAACCCGGCAGCGCCGCAGTGCGGCTTTTCGTCCCAGGTCGTCGGTATCCTCGATGGCCTAATCCCCGGCTACGCCACCGTGGACGTGCTCGCCGACGGCGCGATTCGTGAGGGCATCAAAGAGTACTCCGACTGGCCCACGATTCCTCAGCTCTACATCAAGGGCGAGTTCATCGGCGGCTGCGACATCATCAAGGACATGTACGCCGACGGACAGTTGGAAGAAGCCCTAGGACTGGAAACCAGCGAGGTGGAGCCCCCGGAGATATCCATGAGCGCTTCGGCCATCAAGGCATTTTCCGAAGCCCTGCAGAGCGACAAAGAACTTGTTCGCCTGGAGATCGACCCCAAGTTCCAGACCGGGCTCAGCATCGGCCCCGCCAAGCCAAAGGACATCACCGTGAAGGCGGGCGAGCTCACGTTGCACATGGACCGGGCCAGCGCCAGCCGCGCCCGAGGCATGAGCATCGACTACGTGGACGGCGCCCAAGGCCCCGGCTTCAAGATCGAGAACCCCAACGAGCCGCCCAAGGTTCGCCCCATGACCGTCAAGGAGCTACGCGCCAGACTTGACGAGACCCCCGATCTAGCCCTGTTCGACGTGCGCCCGCCCACTGAGCGCGACATCGCCTCGATCCAGGAAGCCAAAGCTCTGGATCCGGATGCCCAGAAGACGATCATGGCTCTCCCGAAAGAGACCCCCATTGTCTTTCATTGTCACCACGGCGGGCGCAGCGCCCAGGCGGCGGAGTTCTTCGTCAGCCACGGCTTCAAGATGGTCTACAACCTGATGGGCGGCATCGATGCCTGGTCCCAAGAAGTCGACAGCAACGTTCCGCGCTATTGAGGAAGCATCGCTCTGAGGCCAGCGCTGGAGCCTAGTTCTGGGGCATAGCTCAATGGGGTCGGTCCGCTGGGTCGCAACTCTGAGCTGCGCTGTCCCGCACCGTACTTTCGGAGCGCTCTAGGCTACATCGGCGACAGTGCATTCTCGTACGCCCTGAGGCGTGCGGATATCCACGTCGTCGTCCAATCGCTTTCCGAGCAGCGCCCGACCAATGGGCGACTGGCTGGTCACCACGGTTACCCGCAGCCCGTCACTCTCCACCGCGACGCCACCGGCTCCTGGCAACAAGAAGTAGTGGGAGTCCACACCATCGCTGTCTTCGAGCGTCACCAATGCACTCACAGCAATCGGCGAATCAGCGCCAAACTCCCGGAGCTTAGCCGCATCCAACGCGGCGAGTTCGGCACCCAGCTCCACTACGCGGTTGGCTTGGCCTCTGGCCAAATAGGAAGACTCGGTCGCCCGCGTGTCTTTGTCGCCTTCGGAGCGGTTGTCCGCGTGGGTCATGCCAGCCTGAACTTCGAGCTGGGATGCCGTCATGACCTCCAACTGACTCTCCAGCTCCCCGCGCACGAGCGCAAATATGTCGGCCTTGTTCATTGGGCGCCCAACAGACCGCTCAGGACTTGTCGTACTTGGCCAACAAGCGGCGGACTTCGTCTGGATCAAAATCGTCGACAGCAGCGTTATTTTGGAGCTTCTCGATGCACCAGTTCACTCCCTCGGCGGCCGTGCTCAGCATGCGATGTTCGACATCCCGTTCGGATGGATCCCGCAACCACAGCAGACCGGTCACGATGCCTCGAATGAACGCTGACTTTACCAATAGAGCCACACACGCGTTAGTACGACCACGGTCGGCGCTGGTCTTCTTCAACCATTCCGAGAGAGTTCCCCGAATAGTGCTGTCCAGACTGCTGGTGACGGAACGAACGTCCACCATCATCGCAAAGGGTTTCCCTCGCGCCATCAGCTCTTCCATCTGAGGAAAATACTCCTCCAGTACTTCGAGCGCGACGTGCTCGGACGGAAAACTGATCACTACCAAAGGCCAGGCGCGCTCGTCGAAAATGACTAGGGTTTCGTCGGGAGAAATCACCATAGGCGCACCAAAGCGACTGGAATAATAACACGAAGCCCAAGGCAAGACCATCAACGTGCCAGGACTACGACCGCGCCGTGCAAGCGTGTTCGTGCTGGATTGGTAATGGACGATCGGGCCAGAGGAACCGAGTCAACCGGAGCGTCAGCCGCCGGAATACGCGCTGTTCTGCGCACATTGAGGGCGAGTGGCCCACAAGGAAGGCAGTACCGACTCGCGCCAGTGCTGGCGCACCACAAGCGCTGGCTCAGGGCGACCGACGATCGGGCGCCGGATGGTTGGGAGCATGTCCCCGACCACCCTGACCGTGCCGCGCTTTGCCGGGCTGACGGGGGCGATCGTGGCGGCGCTCTTCACGGCGCTCTTTGCGATGAAGCTCACGGCGCTCTTCACGGCGAAGCTCGCGCTCAAGCCGCCGCTGCTGTTTCCGTCCCCCCGCATCCATTCCGGGCAAAGCATCGCGCTCGGCCCGCTCCCGGCGGCGGCGCTCCCGAAACTTGTGTTCGCGCTTCTTGCCCGCGGCGCGTGCGATTTTCTTTCGCTCGGTCGGTGACATGTCGCCCACCACTCCCAAAAGGCTTTCGTGCATCGCCTTTTGAGACTCAGCCGTTTGCTCGCGGAGTGCATCGAGGGCTTGCCGCAGCTTGGCTTCGTCCAGTGGCTCCGAGACAACGGCGTCTGCAACAGCGGTACGCGCCTCTCGCATCGCCCGGCGCTGGGGGCGCAATTTCGCCCCATAGGGCTTCAGCAGGCGACGCATGGCCGGCCCCTCTTCAGCGTGGAGGAACTGACGCGCCCCAAACCCAGGCTTGGGCGTCGGCGGAGGCAGCGGCGGATGCCCTAGGCTCAGACGCGCCACGATGAATCCCAATGCGAACACGTTGAGTGCCAAGGAAACCGCCAGCCCCACCGCGAGCCGTCTGCTACCGATCGAATTCATCGCTCCCCCCCAGTATCGAACTCACCGGCCAAGGCCAGTTCAGAAAATTCATCCCAATACAGCTCCACGTCTAACTCAGTGTTATCGGCCGCTGGCACCGACGGTGCGGTCCAGGCTCCCGTCATCAAGCCAGCCATGCCGATAAACACGGCCGCCAGCGAGGCTCGCAGCCAGCTGGACCAAGATCCAGACAGACCCGCTACATCACGCGCCTGCTGAATCGGTATTTCAGCGACCCGCCGCCGGAGCTGCGCACTCACCACAACAGATGGGGACTCATCGAGCCACGACCCTAGCGCCTGTGCCTGCTCGAGATGGGCGACCGCTTTGGGGTCTTGTTCCAGCAAAGCCTCGCCCGCCTGCAGTCGGTCCTCCGGCCACGCCTGCAACCTGGCTCCATGCTGCTCGAGCCAATTCTGGAATTCTTCGAGTGATATCGTCATTCTGATACTCCAGCGGTCGCCCGCCTCAACGCCAACATTTCGCGCAGCGCCCTGCGTCCGCGCGCCAACAAGGACTCCACGGCCTCCACGCCAATGTCCAACACGTCCGCTACCTCGGGGTTCGACAAACCTTGGTAGTGCACCATCGTCACAGCCGCCCGTTGCCGAGCCGGGAGTGTCATCAGGGCGCGCTCTACACTCTCAGCCAGTTGCTTGCGCTCTACCAAGCGAAGGGGGCCACTGGAATCCGCCAGAGCCTCCACCGCATCGCTGGAGTGCGGTCGGGCACGGCGCAATCGATCCATGCACAGGTTGTGCGCGATTCTGTGCAAGTAGGTGCTCAAGCGGGCTGTCGGCTTCCAGCGCTGTGCCTCGGTCCAAAGGCGCAAGAAGGTTTCTTGAGCCACGTCCTCGGCTTCGTTTTCGTGGTTCAAAATCCGGCGAGCGTAATTATAAATCGGGCCCAAATGAGCGTCCGACAATACGCGGTACGCCCCCGCGTCGCCGCCGGCAACGCGCGTAACCAGCTCGAGCTCCGACAATTCGTCGGAGCTCGCAGAGGCTGTCGGAGTGGGCTCGCTCACAGTTTCCTAATGGCCCGCAAGCCGTGGTCACACACCGCCACGGCTTGCGGAAGCACCTATACCTATCGCGATGCCTTCTCGCCTGCATTGCGGCGTTTGTTCTTCTTCGATTTCTTGGCGCCGTCGGGCGTCGGCCAGTGCCCTTTGCTCGTGCGGAACTCCGCCCGGTCCACCGCTCCGTCGCTATTCGTGTCCATCTTCGCGAATTTTCGCTTCTTGGCTTTGTCTGCCTCAGCTCGCGATACGCGGCCGTCACCATCGGTATCGATCTTGTCGAAGCGGCGGTGCTTCTTGGCTTTTCCCCCGGGACGCAGCTCGCTGGGGCTGAGCTGGCCATCTTGGTTCCGGTCTAGTTTCGCAAACTTCTTGTCCGGCATGCGCGGGATCTCGTCTCGGCTCAGTTGGCCATCGCCGTTGACGTCTCGTTTTTCAAAGCGCCGCTTGCCGTAGTGCCTAGCTGGGTGCCTAGCTGGATGCTTGCCGTGGTGTTTGCCAAAGCGAGCCTCTTCTCGCGTGATCTCGCCATCTTGATTCTTGTCTAGCCGGGCGAATCGTTGATTCACGCGACCGCTCATTTCCGGCAGCGTGATCTTGCCGTCGCCATTCTGGTCTAGCTTCTCGAAGCGCATTCCGTGATGCCCTCCCGATGCGCTGGATAGGCCGACAGTGGAGACAACAGCGACCGCGAGGCTCAAAGCAAGATAAGCAGATTTCATTTGGGAGATTCCTTCGTTGGGAGCGCACGGCTCGTTGGGTTCTAAGCCTTCAACGCAGTCGGACGTCGATTCCGTCGCAGAAAGTTCAGCAACCCCCATTCGGCCTGCAAGCATTGGCAATCAAACAAGAAATCGCGACCTCACCGTCACCCAATGGGCACGTCAAAAAATGCATTATGTGCAGCTCACGAGGGAAGGAATCTAGGTGGCGAGCACCATGAGCGGCGCAACCAGCCGAGCACCAACGGCTCGAGCCCCGCCCGATCGATCCGCGCGAAGACTCGCCACCAGCAATACTCGACGCGAAAGGCCTCAACACAAAAAGCAAACGCCCAAGACCTTTCGGGCTCGGGCGTGATTGCACAGATTCGGTAGAGTTACATTCCAGGACTGGACGGCAAGTCCACTGAGGCCGTGGTCTCCCTTTGTTTCGCGCGAGTCTGACGACGCAGTTCAACGGGCGTCTTGCCCGTCCACCGCTTGCAGGCTCTTGCGAAACCGCTTGAGTCCGAGAACCCAAGCAGAAAGCCGACCTCCAGCAAACTGCAACCGTCGTCGCGCAAGTAGCGCAACGCGGCGTCGTATCGTCGCTCGTCCAAGAGTGTCTGATAACTCGTGCCGGCGGCCTGCAGCCTACGACGAAGAGTTCGTTCACTCACTCCTACACGACCCGCGATGTTACCCGCGCACGGATTACCGCCCGAGAGTTCCTTCGATATGGTCGACCTGACCTCTTCTGCGAACCATTGCTCTGTTCCCCTCCCTGTCATTACGTCATCCCCCCTATTTTGTTTGGTTTGGTTGTCGTCAGAACTGACTCCCCAAGAATTCTGACGGCTAGCAGCTGGGCTGCTAACGACTTGCGTGTCGCCAGTCGGACTGGCGACGGCTTGATTGGCCCCACTGGGGTCAGTCAAGCTTGGGTCATTCGGTGGGCTGCCTGCAGCGGACCGCTCCGAGGGGTCCGCTGGGCTGAAGTGAGAACCACGCGCCACCACGGGTCGCTCTGCCCAGCTCGCGTCAGTGCTCACTTCGTCTTGAGTCTGACCGAAACTGACGGGGCCTCCAAAAAAACGGCGGTGCTCGGATGGGTCGGTCGGTGCGGGGCGCTGCAAGCGAACTTGATTCCACGTCACCGGCTCTTCAAAGAGTTGTCGCGTCACTCGCGTCCAGGCGGCTACAAAAAAATCTACGAGGGTAGAAGAGACCTCGCCCGCATTACCCGGTCGCAGCAAGAAGTGTAGTTGGTCGCCCCGTATCTCTATACTCATGGAGGCACCAGTATGCACGAGGCGCTGGTAACGTTCCAAGATACGAGAGGCACCGCCAAATGTGGGAGCGCTACGCAACGCGTAGTCCAACACATCGAAGTCTCGGACACGTAACCCTTCGGCCGCGTGAATTCCGAATGCGTCGTCTCGCGCCAAGCTGGCCGCTAGGTCCCATACGGCACTGGCGCGACCCATCGATATACGACGGTCGTAATCTCCGAGCTGCTCAACTCGCAAACTAGCGGAACGCAGTACGGGACCGGGATCGATCCCCGCCTTGCGTAGGGTACGAACTACCGGAGCGATTACTCTCACGGTGATGTGTGCGTCTCGACTTCGCTGTGCCACGCCGCAAAGCTTAGCGCCATCGTGCGCGGTGTCCACCTTCGCTTGGTCTCATTTTGCATTGGCCAGATAATCTCGATACTTGCAAAATCGGGTATTCACACCAAACGCAAACGCAACTGTGCAGCGCTGCCCAGGGTACCGGTCGCGAAACATTTACGACCCATTGCCCCTGGCGAGCCCAAGCCACTTCACCGACGGCCCGTTACAGACCGCCGAATTCCACCGCTTCTAAGTCCCGCTCCCCAAACATTCCATGTCTGGAAACCGGGCACGCCACCCACCGTCGAAATCACACTAGCACTCAGCCGTCGTTCCTCGATACTGAGCAAAAGATGCCCCCGATTTTTTCTCGAGCCCACACGACGTGTCCGTATTACTCACTACTGAACGACGTCGCGGGTGTGTACAAACTCACTGCGACGTCCCTGCGAGTAGCGGGAAATGGGCGTGCCGGCGAAATCTACGGAACGATTGTCTTTAGTGTGTCGATGGCATGCACCGGCGCCGAATCACCACTCATCAGATGTTTGATGGCGGTGTACACGAGCCGTTGGGCCGCGACCGGTGACTTCCCTGCAAACTGCTCGGATGTCACCACGATACTAAAATGTCCTCCCCCTCCAGAAACCTCAGCCTGCGATCCAGCGATGTGCTCTTCAATTGCCACCTTGATAGTGGAAGAAAGATCACCGGCTAGAGTCCCGAGTCGAACGTTCATGCGCGCGATCTGATAGCCGCGTCGCCCCACGCGATCAAGGTTTGCGAATTTGACGCCAAATTCGCGGGGGTTTTGTCGGTATCGACCTCCGTCCGAGGCAATGCAGGCCCACCAGCTGACCTCTTCAAGCTATCGCGTCAACTGTTTGACGCCGCCGGAACTCGTGCCCTTCACGCCCCGGCGCAGGACAATTTTCGATCCCGCAGCGCAGCCGTCTGCGTGCGCGTCACTGCGACTGCTGCTTTTATGGCGTGTTGTCCGGGTATAGGGGTGACGGCGCTTCAAAAACGCCGCCACTTCGGGATCGCCCATCCAAACCATTCCTTGCTCGCTGTGCACTTTCGCCTGAGAGCGGAGTGTTCGACGAAAGCCCGCCATCACACCCGCGAGGAACGCTCGGCGATCCCGATCCCGTTGGATTCCATTCGCTTGTTTATGCTCAGTCCACAGTCGACCCGCCGTTCGAGTCAGAAAATCGTGAACATATTCAGCTAACTCAAGGTTCTCGGTCGTGCCGCAGGCTTCGAGCACACTGCCGCGTTTGCCCTCAAGCACTCTCCACACGCTCACCCAAATAGTGGAGACGAAAAAATGTTCGTTCAGAATCTGGGCTAATACGCGCTCGCTTTCGCTCACGCGTCCCGTGGCCCGTCCAAGGTGTCGATAGGACTGCCGCCGCTCGGGCTTATCGATGTCATCAATGTTGAAACGAAGCATTAGACGCTGCGCGGCATTCATCGCAGCCCGGGCCTCATTTTCGTTAGCGCTCTCCGCAAGAGCCAACAACTTCGCCACTTTTTCTACGGCTCGATTTGGATGCACATCCCCAGGTGAGTTGCAAGCCGGCGTGGTGGCGCTACCCGTGCGAGATTCCACGGTCGCGCGGGAATCGATGCCACGCTCGCTGCAAGTCCTGGTAAAGGCCGGGCCGTGAGCGCTCTGATCCAGGATCCCTAAAACCTCGTGCACATATTGATGGGCCATCTCGTGTTTGAAGGTATCCACGACCGCGCCCCAATCACCGCGTATCAGCAACTCCCGAGAGATGTGCAGACTTCGAGTCTCCACAGTCCACTGCCCGAGGCGGTTCAGAGTCTCCGATACCCCGAGCACCGGTCGCCGCAGCGCGCCTCCGAAGAAAGTGCCATTGAGATCGTCGTAGTATCCGCCCATGGCACGAATCGCCATCGCTTCAAGCTGGAGCGTCAGCTCCGGGGCTACCTTCTTAGCGCGCGTCACAGGATCCACCTACCACGCCCTGTGGCCGTCGCTGACCCAGAACACCCTCACCACCTACTGGCACCGTTCCCACACCATTACTTCCCGGCTATTTGCCTTCGGGCTAAGCTGACCGAGTGATTCACTTTGAATCGGTCACCAAACGCTTTGCTGCGGCCACCGCACTGAGCGATCTCAGCTTCGTCCTGCCAAAAGGCGGCGTCGCGGGCCTTCTGGGGCCCAATGGCTGTGGAAAGACCACTGCCTTGCGGTTGCTCTTAGGTCTGTACTTACCCGATCAAGGCCGCGTGCAGGTGTTCGGTACCCCGCCCAATTCGCAGTCGAGCGATCGGATCGGCTACCTCCCGGAAGAGCGCGGATTGTACCGGCGCATGACCACCACCGAAGTCATCCGCTACTACGCGCGACTCAAGAACTCGCGGGCAAGCCCTAGCGAGATCGACGGCTGGCTCGATCGACTGGGGATTTCCGAGTTCGCCGATCAGAAAGTTGAGTCCTTGAGCAAGGGCACCGCGCAGAAAGTTCAGTTCGTCGCGACAGTGGTGCATCGCCCTCAGTTGTTGATTCTGGACGAACCCTTCAGCGGTCTCGATCCGGTCAGTCGGGAGCTGATGCGCCAGGCAGTGCTCACTTTGGCCGGGGACGGGACGACGGTACTGCTCTCCACCCACGACATGGAGATCGCATCAAGGATGTGTGACACGATATTGATGCTTAACGACGGTCGGAAGGTGCTCGACGGAAGTCTCAGCGAGATCTTCGCGTCCTTTGCCGACGACAGCATCAAGATCGAGCTGGACGGGGCCGTGCCAGACCTCACTGGCGTACTTGAGGTACTCGATCTCGGTACCGTTCAAGAACTGGTGTTGGACGCCGGTGTGGATCCGACCGACGTGCTGCGGGAGCTGATGTCCCAGACTAAACTCAGACGCTTCGAGCTTTCGACGCCGTCCCTCGGTGACATTTTCCTCCGGATGGCTAAATCGTGAAGCTACTCGCCGTCTGCAAACAGGAATACCTCGCCACCGTTCGCACCCGGGCGTTCTTGCTGTCCCTCATCTTGATGCCCCTACTCATGGGCGCCTCCATCGCGATTCCGCTGCTCGGACAAAACGCGGCCACCGTAGCTGCGCGCCGCTGCGTGATCGTCGACCGGAGCCGACAACTCTTCGACGCGCTACAGCGGGCGGCCGCCACCCGAAATCGAGAACTACCCCAGGGCGAACACTACCTATTCGAGTCAAACGCTCCAGCGGAACGCCAGGCTCAGGGCCTGGCGCTGTCGCGTGAAGTTCGTTCAGAACGTCTATTTTGTTTCGTCGAAATCGAAGCCAATGTGCTCGAGCCAGCGGCGGACGACAGCATGGTCCAAGCTCGTTACTACTCCAGCACGCCGACCCACCTCGCCCTGCCTCACTGGCTGCAACAAGCGCTCAGCCGTGAAGTTCGCTCATTGCGATTGAGTGCCCATGGCGTCGACCTACAGCTGCTCGAACGAGCGGAGGTCGCCGTCAGCTTTCCCAGCACCACCCTCTATCAGGCCGGGCACGGCCGCCGGACCCCGCCGGAGTCACGAAACCCTATCGAAGATATTCTGCTTCCCCTGCTCGCCGCTATCGTAATGTTCATGTCCGTATTGATGGGCGCCACCCCGTTGATGCAAAGCGTGCTGGAAGAAAAGATGTACCGAATCGCCGAGGTCCTCGTGTCCAGCGTTCCGCCAACCGAACTGATGATGGGAAAATTGCTCGGCGCCATCTTCGTCTCCTTTACCCTGCTGGCCCTTTACGCGGGAGGGACTGGACTGAGTCTCATGGCCACGGGCATTCCCAATCCGCTCAGTCTTATTGACGTCCTGTGGCTACTGGCGTTTCAGACCAGCGCGTTACTGATGTACGGGTCGGTGTTCTTGGCCGTGGGCTCAGCCTGTAACGATCTGCGTGAGACACAAACTCTCATCATGCCAGTTCTGATGCTGGTGATGACCCCACTGCTGTTGTTGAGTGTCGTGATTTCTGATCCCAACGGCACGCTCTCCACCGTAGCCAGCCTCATCCCGTTCTTTTCCCCCATACTCATGATGGTCCGAGTCATGCTCGAACCAGGAGCCCCACTCTGGCAGGCCCTGCTCGCTCTCACTGGGAGCGCCGCTATGGCTTTCTTGTGTGTTGTCGCCGCCGGTCGAATTTTTCGCGTCGGCATGTTGTCCGGCGGCGCTGCTCCAACCCCCCGAGAGCTCGCGCGTTGGGTGAGGCGGCCCTAGCCGCGCCACTGACTCACTTGTGTCTACAGCCAATACGCACAGCACAAGAAACAGCTCGCCGACATCCAAACTAGACGTTCAACACTAGCGTGGTCGCAACGTTGGGCCCCTGGGAACTCGATCTCCCGAACTTCGCGTTTTTCCATGTCCACTAGCAGTACGCCGTCAACGTCGTAGGCGAGGCTATATTCTAACAGTTGCCGGCGAGTCGCCGCGGTTTGCAAACGGGGGGCGATGGCTCCGGTCTTTACGTCTGCGGCGTAGCGTTTGTTGTCCCGGCTCACGATGAGATCCACCCGCAGTCGTACACTCTGGGATTCCCCGTCACACACGACCGGCCACGCCTGCTCGGGCTGGGTGGCCAGAATACGGTAGCCTTCGTTCTTTAACATCTTGACCGCTTCGATCTCGCCACGCTGGGCCCGCAAACCCCGAAGTTGGATACGATGGCGAAGCATCAGGATCGACAAGCGAGAGAACAGCGCCGCGCCCAGTGCAGCGATGACGATCGCCATCAGCCAAAGGTGAGTGTTGTCCGTCGTGAGCAGCTCGTTTTCCATACCGCCATCTTGCACGGACGAGAGAACGAAGGCCAACCCAGGGGGGACATAATATGTCTCACCTCGCCCCCAGTTCAGTTTCGCGACGGAGGGGCATTGGCGCGCCCGTCTCCGTCAGCCAGGGCCGTCGTCAGCTGCGGCCGGCGCTGTCATGAACGACGGCACCCCGGGGGAACACTACTTCGCGGTCTTCCATATCGGCGATGGTATCGCGCAGAGTCACGCTCGGATCCCTGGGGGAGAAGCCCAACTCTTTGATGGCGAGCCCCGAGTCGCAGTACCAAAAGTACTGCGACATCTCGACGCTGGCTTCGTCGACACTGGGCTCGCCGCCGAACGTGCGCAACGCCTTGTTGAATAGCTTGTTGGCGCCGATGGCCAATCCCCGATGGCTCGGCATCTTCAGCCTGGGGGCGGGCACTCCGCTCAGTCGCTCCAACAATTCGAAGAAGGCAACGCAAGTGACGTTCTTCGCGGAAAGCAAATATCGCTCTCCCGCCTCGCCCTTCTCGAAGGCGAGTAGCAGAGTTTTAGCGACATCGCGCACGTCCACGAAACTGATGCCCCCGGCCGGCGTCGCGGGGATCTCGCTTGCCAAGAAACGGCGAATGTCCGCCGTCGAGGACTCTCGCAAATCGCCTGGACCGAGCAGCAACGAAGGATTGACGGTGATCACGTCGAACACGCCAGGCTCGTTCAGCAACTTGGCTTCGCGCTCGGCGTAGAGCTTCGTGCGGTAGTAGGGCCAGCGCGCAACCAATTCGGTCGGGGTCGGCGCCTGCTCATCGTAGGCACGCTTCGGATCCGTGCCCACGGCGATGGTTCCGCTCGTGCTGAGATAGACAACGCGGGGGATTTTCTCCGCTTTGAGCTCGGCGAGCGCATGCCGCGTACCGAGCACGTGAATTCTATGCATCAGATCGGCATCGGCGACGTCACGGCTCACCTTGCCAGCAACGAAGAAGGCTCCGTCACAACCCCGAGCACTACGCGCGACCTCTCCTGGGGACAGAATATTGACCTTGGAACCCGGCAGGCCGTGCACCTCCCCACCGGAAAGCGACGCCAGGACCATTTCATGACCGGCTTCTTTGAGCACAGCCACTAAATGGCTACCCAAGAACCCTGTGGCACCTCCGATCCAGAACTTCATACGACTCAAGGTTTCCTAGGCGGCGCTAAACGCGATCCGCCAGTTGAAAGATCTTCTGAAAGGCAACCAATAGAGCGACGTTGTTGCTCTTGATGGTGCCGGCCATAAATTCGCTGGGACTGGGGGCGTAGCCCTCCCGCACCATGCGCGTGAACATGCCAGTGGAGGTCTTCAAGACACAATCCGCATCAGCCACGGTCTTGCCCTGCTCGACCAGGCAATTGTCTTTATCGACGCGAATCGTCCAGCGTTCCTCACCACCCAGGGAGAAGTAAAAGCTAACCGGTTCCTCGACCTCGGCCTTGGCAAAGCGCCGACCCAATTCAGAGAACAAGTCCGTCATGGGCTCTTCCGCCGCCGACAAGAAATCCTCGGCGGTTTTGTCAGCAAGATTCAGAACCCGGCCATGGCTGAGCTCCCGAACAGCGCGTTCGGTGATGCGCGCCACTGTGCGCGCTGCTTCCGAGGCGCTTTGTCCGTCCGTCAGCCGCCGGAGCTCGACGATGGCCAGCGGCGGACCGATTCGCGCCGAGACATTGCGACCCCGCGGAGCCGTGGCGCCTTTCGGTAAGGCCGCGAAGGTCCCGCCCAAATAGATCGGCAGGACATCGACCCCGTGCTCTAGCGCCAGGTGCCCGATGATGGGCTTGAATTCCTGCAACTCGCCGTCCAGGCATCGAGTGCCCTCGGGGAAAAGCAATACTACCTGGCCTCGCTCGAGCAGCTCTGCCGCTTGCTCGAGCCCCTGACGTAGCGAACCCGTGCGCGAAACCGGCACCAAGTTCGTGAAGTTCTCGAAGTAGGCTTTGCGCCATTTGTTGCCCTCGAAAAAATAATCCTGGGCAGCCATGCTCGTCATGTCCCGGCCGTAGTCGCCAAGGGCGTATTTTACGAGACCCTGATCTAGGTGACTGGCGTGATTCGCCGCGACTATCACGCTGCGATTCTGTGGGATGTGTGCGCGACCGATGACGCGGGTGTGAAGCACGCTGTCGTAGAAACCCTTTTGCGCTTGGCCCAACCACTGCATCGCGGCCTGCCGCAGGGGTTCGGGCAGCTCCACGGTGTCCATCTCGCCTCCCTCCCCAGAGTCGATGGAGACCGCGCCGATGGAACCTGCCGCTTGGCTTCCGGCCAGCCGAACAAGTGCCTCCGCTTCTCCGATAGTCTCGCAGTCACTCAGCTGGTCTGCGTCCAGCGTGCAGCCCACGCGGCGCTCCAAAGCCACCAGCAGCTCCAGCAGCATGAGGGAGTCAAAACCTAGGTCTCCCCGAAGAGTCGTCGCCGGCCCCAAGGATTCCGGATCTTTTCGACCGATAGCGGCTGCTGCTCCTCGCACCATCTTAGACGCAGCGTCCGAGTCCACCGCGCCGCTTGCGGCCATGTCGACAGGCTCGAGCCGTGCCAACAAGTCTTTGACAGCCCGGCGCTGGACCTTGCGCGTCGGCGTACGAGGCAGCGGTATGTCCACCAACGTGGTCGACGCCGGGCGCATGATGGCGGGAAGCTCGTTGACGGCTTCTTTTAGGGAAGTCTTCGCCAGAGTGCGCATCTGAGCGCGATCCCGCGAACTGTCTGGTTCCGGCACAGCCACGAGCGCTAGGCGTTCGCCGCCGTTGGCGTCGTCCATGCCGAGTAGCGTGAGTTCGGCGACATGAGCGACCTTGCCGAGGCGTTCTTCTACGTCGTCGGGATAGATATTTTCGCCAGCCGAGGTGACCACGACGTCCTTCGCTCTGCCGACCAGTACGAGGTTGCCCTTGCGGTCGAGCTTGCCGAGATCCCCCGTGTGCAGCCAGCCGTCGTCGTCGATAGCGTCGCGGGTCGCCTCTTCATCGTCCGCATAACCGAGCATGATGGTCGGACCCCGCGCGTAGACCTCGCCGATGCCCTTGGGATCGGGATCGTGAATTTTGAGCTCAGTACCCGCCAGGGGCTTTCCGACGTGACCCGCACGCTCCCCAGGTTTCGGATTGCTGACGGTAATGACGGGGGATGCCTCCGTAAGACCGTAACCTTCTGAGAGGTGTAGCCCCATTCCGGCAAAGGTCTTGTGGGTCGCGGGCGAAAGAGCCGCGCCTCCGCTCACGAGGAACTTGAGGTGACCACCGAGTCCTGCGTGAACAGGGCCAAACAGTAATTTGCCGGCATCGAGACCCGTGCTCTGCGAGAGTGTCCGATTGAGATCGATCGCGATATCGAAAACCTTTACCGCCATGGGGCCGCGGTCCGCGATGCGCTCGTGCAACTTGCGCTCCAGCATTTCCCACAGAGCGGGCACGCCGACCATCGCCGTGATGCGACCCGCCTTGAGGCCGTGGGACAGCTTTTCGCCCGTGAGCTCATCGATGTAGAGGATGCGAGAGCCGCGGGTGAGCGGGAGCAATAGGCCGCAGGTCAGCTCGAAGGTGTGATGTAGCGGCAGCACGCTCATGACACGGTCGCCTCGACCCAGCGGGAACAACGGGGTTAAGGCCGCTATCAAGCTGGTGAGGTTGTGGTGCGACAACATCACGCCCTTGGGCGATCCGGTGGTACCGCTGGTGTAGATGAGCGCCGCGACGTCCGCTGAGCTCACGTCCACCGGGGCGATGGGCGCTCCCCCCTGGGCGATCTCGACCATGTCCGACAACTTCACGTCGGCCAACTCGCTGATTTTATCGCCGACTCGCGCTTGGGTCTCGCCGTCTGCGATGAAGACCTTAGCCCCTGACGCTTTGAGCAAATTGACGGCAACATCCGCCTCGATACCGGCGTCTACTGGCACGGTTGTGGCGCCTGCGAGCATGATTCCGAAGAAGGCGATGGGCCACGAGGGCTGATTCGCCCCGCTGAGCATGACCCGATCGCCCTCGTTCACTCCGGCTTCCTGGAGCCGCTTGGCGCACGCTAGTGAGCGCTCGTGCCATTGCCGAAAACTGATGCGACTGAGGCCGTCGGGCTCGGTCTGCTGGAGCGCAACCGACAACTCGTAACGCTCGGCCATCTCGTCCAAGATGGCGGGCAGGGTCTCGTAGCGTTTCGGCGGCGGTTTCGGCTTCGATAGCTTGTCGGCGAGATTCGGGAACACCCATTTCTCAAGGCCGGGAATGTGTACATCCAGCATCCAGTCTCGCCAATCGAGATCCTGGGGTGCCCAGATGATCTTCTCGCGATCTTCGTCCGTCAATCGGGCGTAGGCCGCGTGGGTGTTGTCGCACTGAAAAACGTAGGAGTACTTCGCCGTGAAAGGCAGGTACTGGGCCAGGATGGTGCCGATGTTATTCTGCTGATGAGCGAAACTCTTCAGCCCGTCAGCTGCCGGCTTCAACAGCGGCTTGAGCGCGCCCTTGGCGAGCCCGCCGACCCAGCTCGACAGCTTGGACGCGCCCCGGGAAATGGCCAACGGTCCGTAGATGTCGAATTGATCCGCCGACAGCACTGACGTTTCGAAATTGGTCTGAAACGCGCCGTAGGCAGGGCCGCCTCGACCCGTCTTGCGCCAGAGCTCGCGCTTGTACAAACCTGTGAGCTCTACAATGCGAGCCACGGTCACCGGGTTCGTGTCGCTGCTGCCGTATTGATAGACGGGTTTGGCGCGCCCCTCGAGCAACTCGCCCAGGGTAAGCAACATACCGCCAGCCACCATGTCGCAGGGAATGATGTCGAGATTGATCTTGCTGCCGGGGATCTGAAGCTGGCCCTCACGGATCAGGTAGATGAGCGGAGCGGAGGTATTGATGCCCTCGTTCCAGCCTTTACACGGGTATTTAACGCTGGACTCAACGATGGCGGGCCGCGCGATCGCGTAATCCAAACCTGAGCCCACGACGATCTGCTCGCCGATGCTCTTGGTATAGGTATAGGTATTCGGCCACCCCCAAAATTGGGCGCGCTCACGACCGCGTTCCGCCAACTCGGATTCGATGAACTTCCGGCGAACCTTCGCGATCTCAGACTCCAACATGGAACCTCGCGTGCTTTCGCCGCGGGCCATCAGATTGCGCTTGGCTTCGTCGAGGAAACTGCTCTGACGAAATGCGTCCCCCGCGCGGTGGCGGGCTTGTTCGATGACGTCGAGACACTCAGAAATCTCTCCGTCGGCGTCCCAATGCGCTCGCTCGAGTTCGCCATCTCGCGGGAAGGGATGCTCGCTGGGGTTGAGCTCTTCCACTTGGCCCGTACGGGCGCCGGCGACAAAACAAGTGCTGGTATGGAGGACCGGGCAGTCTCCGAGATCTTTGGCTAGCTCGACTACGCTCTTTACGCCGAAGGCATTCACCTGAAGCGCGATATCTAGTGGCGGTTCGAAGTCAACGACGCCCGACGCGTTGATGACCACCGCCACGTCGCCGCGAAGTTCGTCCCGAAGCTCAGAAGAAAAGCCACAGAAGGGCTCCACCACATCGCCGCCGATGGGCACGACTTTGTCGGCAATAAACGTGTCGAAGTTGTCGCCGTGTTGACGACGCAGGGGTTCGAAAGCCTCGCTCTGGATGATGTCATCTGCGAAACGCTGCTGGGGCGTCTGGTTCTTGCGGGGTCGGACCAGCACGTAAAGGCGGGTCACCTCCGGGTACTCGTAGAGCATCATGCTCCAGAACACCTTGCCCAAGAATCCGGTGCCACCGACGATAACCATCTTCTTGCCCGCGAATTGGGCCTTCAGATCGAGAGGCGGGGTCGCGCCGTTGGCGCTCTTTGGTGGGCTCTCGCTCAAGACTCCGCCTCAGCTCCCTCGGACCCGGCTGACTCGGACGCAGCCTCCGGGATCGTGACGTCAGCCATGACGATGGGAGGCGCGTGCAGCAAGGTAATGTCGAGCTTACGCGCCTCTTCGCCGCGGGCCATGTAAAGAGCGTCTTCCATGGTGGCAGCGGTTTCCCAGCCGAGCAACTTGGGGATGTATTCGTTGTCCGCACCCACCACGATCACGCGACCGATGTGCTGACGGCCGGCTTCGCCCCAGTACCACATAAAAAATGGGTGACTCGGGTGGTAGGCGTGGCCCGTGCGGAACATCTGAATGAGCGCCGGGTCCTTGGCGTACTCGTCTTCGTAGCGTTTGTGCAGCTCCATGGCGTCCCTGGTCTCGGGCAACAGCCGGTGAACAAAATCGATGTAGGGCGCGTGCTGATCGTGATCGAAGCGATCCGTACAGGGATGGGTGATGATCATCGTCCCGCCCTTTTTCAGGATGGGATGACCTCGATACATGTTGAACAGATAACCCTGGGCCATCACCTGCACGAGCAGCGGGTTCAGGAAGGCGTGAACGTTGTAGGGGCTGACGTAGGGGATGCCGGCGACTAATACGTCCGCCTGACCCTCGACGGGAACGCAGTACTGCTTCCAGCACATCTCCAGGGTCTTGGCGTGCACGGCTTCGGTCTCGCCAGCAAACACGCCGGTGACGCCAAAGGGAGCCGGGGAAGCGTCGAAGATTTTTTCGCGAGCCGCCTGGGGCAAAATCGCTGTGGCCTGAACGATGCCGTTGAGCAGAGCACGCTCTTTGCCGTCGAGATCGTCTTCGTTCTTGTGCAGGAAGCTCAGCGCGTCCGGAAACATGCGGTTGTTGATGGTGGTCTCGATAGTGAACAGATTGAGCTTCTGGTTCGCGACCTTGCCCATGCGTTCCACCGAGTTTGCCAACTCGGAGGCTGCCGGGTCCATGTAGCTGTGACACTGACGCATGGTCTTCGGGTTGTGGTGCGCCCTCAGGCTCCGGTAGCTGACGAGGCCGCAGATGACCGACTTGTGGCCGCCGTCCATGGGCACGAAGTTGAGGTTCACGTAGAGCAGTAGATCGCTCTCGGCCGCTCGTTTGTTGACCTCGACGACTTCGCCTAGCTCTGTTTCGCCCAGCACGACGAGGTTGTCGTGGTCTTCGGCGTCATGGTTGTAGAGGCGGTCTGGATAGTATTCCTTGAACACCTTGGGGCCAACGATGTGTTTGATCTCTGGGCCGCGCAGACGCCGGTGCACACCGAGGGCAATGATGATCTCGATGTCGTCAACGCCGTAGTCCGCACACATGGCCAGCACGATGTTCAGAACCCGCTCGCGGATGTCCGGGCGCTTCATGGGCGGCAGCGGCAACGAGATATCGTCGACGGCTATGGTCAACTTCATGCCCGGCTTGAGCTTGGCGAACAACGGGTCGCCGCCCTCGGGGTGGTTGATCGCGTACCGAATCGCGGCGTCCACGTCAGCCAAGGGCTCAAGCGGAGGTTTCGGGTAAATGCAGCGCGTACCCGGCGGCATGTTGACCTCGACCAAACGGTCGCCGGCAAAAATTACGCGCGGGGCACTGTCCGCGTCCAAAGTTACTACGCAGGGATGACTCATGTATTCACACCAAGATCGAACATCGGCCAGCTATAGGCTTTGGCCAAGAGTGAAAGACGGCGATCGGGATTTACCGCCGCGGGATGTCCGACGACGCTCAGCATCGGGACGTCGGAGTAACTATCGCTGAAGGCGAAACAATCGTTGAGGTCGTGGTTGTTGATCCGCGCATGTTCACGAATGAGACGCGCCTTTTCGGGGCCGGCCACTACAGGTTTCAGTAGCTTGCCCGTGGCGTAACCGTCTTTGATCTCGAGTCGGTTGCAGATGATGCTGGCGCCACCGAAGTAGTCCGCCAAGCGATCGAGCATAAAATCCAAAGTGCCGCTTATGAGCACAATCTCGTGACCGGCAGCCCGACTCGTTTTGATCAAGTCCTTGGCCTTGGGATAGAGATAGGGCTTCATCGCGGTGTTGAAGGCGTCGTCCGCGAGCAACTCCAATCGGTCCGAGCTCATGCCACCGTAAGACGAGAACAACAGTTCGTTGAACGTGCGGCGATCCGCCAATTCTGCCATGGCCATGCGCGGTGCGTTCGCCAAGGTTTTGCCAAAGCGCAGAGCCACCTGCAACGGGGTCTGCTGATGAGACAAATAATACGCGGCCGGGTGCAACACGTTGCTCGAAATGAGCGTGCCGTCGACGTCGAAATAGCTAGCAGGCAAGGCCTTTTGGTCCCTTAGCTGCGCCCGTGAGTCAAGCACCTCGACTCACCTGCCGCGCGCATCAGAAGTCACCCCGACCAGTCCCCCTGCCGACTCGGAACACCCGGCGTGATCGCCACTGTCCCGCGCCCGATCGATACCCCAAAAGCGCCGCACTTCTCTCTCCTTAACGATATCCTTCGGACCGCTGCGTAATCTGATTCGCATGAGCCGAATGGGCCACCATGGCTCGGTGCGTCGATTACTTCGCGGTAGCTCGTCTTTGTATCGGCCCGCAGGACGCTCGACTGGTGCCGTCCCAAGTGAGCCTGCGACCGGCGGTAGTTCCATCTCTACTGAAGCAATCCTGAGCCATTTGTCGGTGCGGCGTCTGAGACATGGGCTGCGCGTCGCAACACTGCGCCGGATCCTGTGACCTGTGCCACCCGAACTCTGGCCGTGGTAACCCCGAAGCATGGAGCTCATCGAGAACGGAAGCGATTTGGCGGACGCCACAGCAGACCTAAAAAAGGGCGACAGTTATTACGTCGACACGGAGTTCGAGTCTTCCCGCAACGGTACGCGGCTGAGCTTGATTCAGGTCTCTCGGGGCGAGGAGATTTACCTCGTCGATGCCCTCAAAATTCGCGATCTGACGCCGCTCGGAGCAGCTCTGGGACGCCCGGAAGTCACTTGGATCACCCATGCGGGGCTGCAAGACGTCGACTTGTTGGTGCCGGCCCTGGATATAGCTGAGCCCCCCGCGCTGTTCGACACCCAGGTCGCCTGGGCGCTACAAGGACCCGAGCCCAGTGTCTCTCTGAGTTATCTCAAGTTTCAGCTCCTGGGGCTGCGAACCATGAAGACCCACCAAGCTGACGACTGGATCCGCCGCCCCTTGCCGGAGTCTCAACTGCAATACGCCGCCGAAGATGTCGAGCACTTGCCGGAGATCGAGAAGCTACTGAAAGAACGGCTGGCGAAGCTCGACCGCGAGGCCTTGGTGCCCACGATTTGCCGGGAGCAACTTTGGCCCAAGGGAGAGCCCGTGCGCCCCATCAGCCTCGATTCTTTCCGCAACGCCTGGCAGCTGGGAGAGAAAAACCAGGCCGTGCTGCGATTCCTGGTTCGTTGGTACAACGACCTGCACGAGAACGAACAGCGGCGCGCCCCCTCTGCCAAAAACCTCCTGGCCATTGCGAGCCGTATGCCGCGGAACGCGGCCGATCTCTCTCGACTCAAAGGCATCCCCCGCGGCTGGGCCGCCGACAATGCCGGTACACTGATTCGTCAGATGAAAGAAGCCGTCGCCAACGCGCATTCGGACGACTTTGAGCCGTTGACTCCCCCGCCCTACGCCACCTTCGAAGAAATCCGTTTGGATGCCTGGCTGGGCAGCCTCCGCGCTGAACTTTGCTCCCAGCTTCAGGTCGCTCCAGAGCTCGCGCTACCCAATCGCTTGGTCAAAGAGATCAAGGCAGTGATTGAAGAGACCGGTGAGCGACAACGCGGTGCTGACAAGCTGGAGGGCTGGCGCAAACAGCTACTGGGTGCACCTTACGAGGCGTATTGCGCCTCAAGCGAAGACTGAGATCTAAAACTAGCTCAGAGCCCTTAACTGGGTTGCATGTCGTCGTCGGCCGCGGCGGTCACAGCACAGGAAATCTAGGGGCAAGCCCGGGTGGTGGGGTCCTGGTTGGGCTCCTCGAACGACCGCTAAGGCCTCCTGCACCCCGCGCCCTAGGCTCGTGCCGCGCCTAATGATTGGATCTTCATCCTTAACGAATCCCTTCGATGAGCAGGCCGACCCATCCCCCAGCACCACCTAGTAATCATCTGACTTTCGCCACTAGGGGCAAGACCGTCGCCACGTTTCCGGAAGTCCCGGTATAGCAATAGGCTGGCCGGTCACCAAAGAGGCTCCCGCAGCACCGGCCGCGCCCGCCGAGGAAGCCACCGAAGAGGATAGCGACAACGGCCTGAGCTTCCCGATGTTCGCTGATGCCGACGACACCGTGCACAGTGGAAAGCAAGGAACTCCCGCCCCGGGCTGGCGCGCCTACGTTTCCGCCGGCATTGGCACCTCCGCCGAGGAAATTGATGCGACCACCGACTCGCCTATTCCTGGCACAGGCGGCGGCGACGAGTTGCAGAACGAGAATGGCTTTGCTCTCTCGTTCCTCGGCATCGATACCGCCTTTGCCGGCGGCGAAGTCGGCGCCACCGGCAGCTTTCGCTTCGGTCCTTCCGTTCCCGAGTACTACGCGGGCGACATGGCCGGCTTCGGCATCGACAACCTGACCCAGGGTTTTGTCACTTGGAGCCCCACCGACGAGTTCAGCATGGACATCGGCCTGTTTGGCACTATCTTCGGTGCTGAAGTCGCCGAGAGCTGGCAGAACCTGAACTACACCCGCGGCGCGTTGTACTACTCCCTGCAGCCCTTCTGGTACACGGGTCCGCGTGCCAGCTATGAGATTGTTGACGAGTTCGGTCTCACCTAGATGATCGTCAACGGCACCACCAATGCCACCGAGGTGGATGACGCCAACGGCGATTCGCCCTCCATCGCGTTGCTGGCAGCTATCACCCCGAACGACATCATCGAAGTTTACGCCGAAGGCAGGATGGCCATGAACGGCGTCGACAACGGAAGTGGCTTCGACCAGTTCTTCGACGTCGTAGCTATTGCCAGCTTGGACGATCTCACCATCATCTTCAACGGCGACCACGTGACGGACAAAGAGGGCGCAGCCAATGGTGACGACGCCAGTGCCTACGGCGTCAGTTTGGCGCTCAGCTACGCAATTAGCGACAGCTTCGGCGTCGCCGGTCGCTTTGAGCACCTCAACTTCGACCCCAACGCAGATGACGCTCTGACATTGAACACCGAAACCATCACCTTGGACTTCGAGCCAGTTGAAAGCTCTGACAAGCTCATCATGCGCTTGGACGGCCGCTTCTGGCAGACCAGCGAAGACTACTTGGGCCTGCTCGACAGTGACCGCGACCCCAGCACCAGCTGCATGGCCTCCACCATCGGCTTCGTAGCCACCACCGACTGATACTCAGTCAACCCACAGCAGAGGCTCACATCCGAAAGGGTGTGGGCCTTTTGCTTTTTGTAGGGGCGAAACCCGTCTCGGCGATCACCTTCAGCCTGCGCGCCGTCGTTTGGTATCGCCTGCTTGCCGGCGAGCTCGCTCAGCCATCGTCGCGCTGCTGGGAGCGCCTTCTTTGGCGCGCCATGCCCTGCCGCCAGTGCTCGCGTTCTGCCGGGCTCTCCACGGTCAGCTCCGGCACGCTGGTGGGTTTCCCGTCTTCGCCGAGTGCGCAGAACACCAAATAGGCCGAGTTCGTGTGGGTCACGTGGCCCGCGATCAGATCCTCGCTGGTGACGTGCACCGCGACTTCCATGCTGCTCTGTCCAACGAAGGTCATATGAGCGCTCAAACGCAGTACCTCCCCCACCCGTACCGGTGACGTAAAGGTCATCGAATCCATCCACACCGTGACGCATTGTTTTTGGGAATGCCGCATGGCGCAGATGGCACCGGCTTCGTCCACCAGCTTCATGATGACGCCACCGTGCACCGTGCCCATGGCATTGGCATGCTCGGGCAGCGTCAGCTGTTGCAGCACCACGGCTGAGTCGGCGACCCGCTTCTGCAATGGCCGAGAAGCGGGCGGCTCCGTTTCCCGCTCGGTTGGCGACGGCTGCCCCAAATCTTGAGGACTCTCCACGGTGTTGCGTTGCTCAGAGCTTTCCGTGCTGCGTTGTTCAGAGCTTTCCGTCGAATCGTCGTTGGCGTCAGTCATGGCGACAGCGAGTAGAACGCGAGAGCCGCCCGCATACAATGCGCTCCGGGGCCGGCTAAAGCCGCGACGGGCAAGCCTCCGTCGAATCCTCGGCGCCCCGCGTACACTGGGGACTAATTGGCGCATTTAGCGCGTTTTCCCGGGGGAGAATTGGAAAACGAACTCAATGCCACCCGCATTTCGGCCCTCCCTCGACATCGTGATAAGCCGGGAACCATGGGCGAGAGCGCAGCTGTGACTGGGGTACAGATCCCTTCCCCCCGGTATCGCCAATCGCGTCGCCTGCTCGGACTGTTGCTCGCCCTACTACTGGCATCGCCGTCCGTGCGGTTGGCCACAGCCGTGGCTCAACCGGGAAAAACTCCCGCTGTCGCGCTACCACCAGCGGGCAAGACCGCACAGCCCACATCCGTAGCGCCCAAGATCGCTACGCCCACGGCCCGGCCCATTGCTGGCAGCCGCATCAAGGTAGCGTCACCAGGCGCCACGGCTAGCTCCGTTCAGAAGACGAGCGAAACAAAAGAAACGACGGCTGCCCCCCAGTTACCGCCACCGTCGAAGGGATTGCTGGAGATCCACCGTGCCAAACTTCGTAACGGCTTGCGAGTGGTCATGGCGCCGGATCCTCGAGCGCCCACCGTATCTGTTTGCGTAACCTACGACGTGGGCTCCCGCGATGAAGGGCCCGGGCAAAAGGGTTTCGCTCATCTATTCGAACACATGATGTTTCAGGGCAGCCTGAACCTGCCCAAAGGCGACCACTCCAAGTTAATCGCCCAACGCGGTGGCGACGACAACGGCTCCACCAGCAGCGATCTGACGAACTACTACTCCACCCTGCCCAGTAGCGAATTGCGCCTCGGACTCTGGCTGGAGGCCGAGCGCATGAAGTCCTTGGCGGTGACTCGCGCCAAGTTCGAGAACCAGCGCGCCGTTGTCAGCGAAGAGTATCGGGAAGACGTCAGCAACGAGGCCTTCGGATTTGGCTACCTCCGACTGCAGGAGCTCGTGTTTCAAGGCTACGACCCCTACGAACACACGCCCATCGGCACCATGGGAGATCTCGACACAGCAAAAGTGAGCTGGGTCAAAGAGTTTCATCGGGCCTACTACACGCCCAACAACGCCGTGCTCAGCATCGCCGGCGATTTTGATCCTGCGACAACCCTCGCCATCGTCACGGACTATTTCGACGATGCGGTCCCAGGGGCGCGACCGAAGTACTCGCCTCCGCTACTCATTCCCCAGAGCAGCGAGCGGCTCAGTGTCATTGAGGACTACAACACCAAGGCCCCCGGTGTTTACTACGGGTGGCGCATCCCGCCGTCCGGAAAAAAACACCATACGGCGCTGCAACTTCAGGCCGCTATTCTCGGCGACGGCGAAAGCTCACGGCTGTTTCAGTCCCTCGTGCGCGCCAAGGCGAAGGCACTCAACGTGTCGGCGTGGACCGAAGACCATCGGGGCCCGGACGCCTTCGTGATCCAAATCGAGATTGCGCCGCTGTCCAGTATCGACAAGGCGCAATTCTTTCTAGCCGGCGAACTCAAGCGAGCGCGCCTCATGGGCCCCAGCGACGCCGAACTAGCCAAAGCCAAAGCGCGTCTCCGGCTTCAGCTGCTCGAAGAAATGGAGAGCAATGAGGCGCGGGCGACCCTGCTCGGCGAATACGAAATATTCTACGGCGACGCGCGACGCCTCAACGAACGACTGGCAGCCATCGACACGGTGACCCAGGAACAAGTGCGAGCGGCAGCGTACATTTACCTGCAACCGGAGCTGCGTTCGGTGGTGGAAGTGTACCCCGAGGGCTGGACCGTGGATCCGCCGCCCGCCTTCCTCAGTCAGGTGCACATCGTTCGCAAGGGCGGGAACCTCATTCGCATCGCCAAGCGATATGGTTCGACCGTTGCCGCCATCGCAGGCAAGAACGGCATCAATCCGAAGCGCCCCATCTATCCCGGGCAAAAGCTGATCATTCCCATTGGCGCCCGCGGGCAAAAACCGCACCCACGGATCCATACGGTGAAGCGTGGCGACAACCTGATTCGCATCGCCCGAAAATACGGCACGACGGCCCGTGCCATCGCGAAGACCAACGGCATCAGCACCAAGCGATCCATCCACCCGGGGCAAAAGCTGATTATTCCTCCGCCGGAGAAGAAGAAGCGCAAGAAGAAGCGCAAGAAGTCCAAAGCCGAGTCGAAGAAGCGCAAGCAGACAAAGGCAAGCAAGCTCAAGCGACGCAAGAAGTCGGTGAAGAAGAGCTCCAAAAAGCGCCGGAGCTCGAAGAAAGCCCTGAAGACCGGCAAGAAGTCGTCCAGCAAGAAGACTCAGCCGAAGAAGTCATCGAAGAAGTAGGACGGACTACCCGCGCGTCCTACGAGCGCGCCGCGCGCAGCCAAGCAGCGTTAGCACCAACAAGGCGGCCCCCCGCAATGGTGCCGGAGCACTGCTGTTGACGGCGCAACTTTGACGCGACGACGGTGTGATTGACGTTCCTGAGCTGTCGCCGTTGTGCCGAGCCAGCTCCGCGTCGATGATGCCAGTGTTCGACAACAACACGCGATGCTCGCCCCACACACTGAACGACTCGATCTTTTCCGTCCAAGGCATGTCGGCACCGAAGGGCACAAAGGGGATCGGGTTATTGACTCGCCGACCATCGTCGAGTTCCAACCGAGTTTCGCCGCAGCCGGTCGACATGGCAGCCGACCATTGGTTGGACACCTCCGGCAGGTACAGCTCCCATTCCGAGAACATGGGATCCTTCGTCATCTCTGCCGGCGAGATGGTGGTGAACATTCGGGTGAGATAGGGCCACTCCCGCAGTAGTTCCGCGGCCTCGCGAGCCGGGGTGAAGTATCTCGTCTCGATCGCCTCGGTGAAAGCAGTCACCTGCCAGCTGCCCTCCTCGATCCAGTGCGCGTAGCAAGACGAACAACTGTAAAAGAGCGCCGGTTCCAGTTCCGTAGGTGGCGGCAGGTATTTTTCCAACAAGCCGGCGACCACACTGCTGGCGGGCGCGCAACTGCCGAACTGACAATCGAGTAAGCCTTGGGCGGTGAGCTCGTCGGTCAGCGTCTCCGGCCTAATATCGGCGAAGGTATCGGCGTACCACATGGGTTGTGCGATCCGCCCTCGATCCACCACGCTCGACGGTCCCGCGTACTCAGTCACAAAACCGTGGGCGTCGGCCCCTTCGCTATCCACGGCGACTGAAACAACGTTGTTGTAGTTCTGACCGAGCGCGTTCCAATCGAAGCGCACGGGGTTCAACGTCACGTGCCGAAAGTTATTCGGCACCACTCGAGAGTTTGACAGAAAGAAGGCCCGGATGCCCATGTCGTCGGTGGCGGCGATGCGCGTGAGCTTGATCGGGATGCAGGCCTCGTCGCCGGGGTAGCGCAATACGATCGGGTGGATCTCTTGCACCTGGGCGCCGGGACGTAGCTCTAGAGCGACAAACTTGTGGCCCCGCCCCGCGTACTCAGCCAACACCGGGCGCCCACTCTCACCTGCGAGAAAGCCGTTGTTGTCCAGCCAGTCGAGCACCTCGTTCGGGTCCTCGCCGCCCACGATGCTGTACTCAAAGGCGCCGACACTCTCTTGTTGGAGCGTCACTTCGCCATCGCTCTGCACTTCTACGCCAGAGCTGAAAGCAGCTAAAGTATCGCCGTCCTCGGCCGCCATGCCACAGCCTCCGCCACTACTCGACATGCCGCCGCAGGAGACCCGCACGGACTCGAGCTCGAAGGTGGGCACAGTGCTGTTCTGGAGCTCGATGAACAGACCTTCGGAGCCGATACTGAGGGTTGGCTCCGTGGGCACAGGAATCACCCAAGCAAAGCGCTCCGCATCCCCCTCGTACTGAATTTGTATGTGGGCCTCGACCATGCCGTCGTGAATTACAAACACGACATTTTCCCCGGCCTGATCCACGGCCATGGGTTGGCGCCCCGGAGGTGGGGTATCGCAAAAAGTCCCGCCGCAGGCCTGCGCGTCACAGGGCCACGCCAGCCCCGCAACGCACAGGCCAAGAGCAAGTTGGGTTCGCCAAGTCCGAGCGCCGGCCCCCCGTAAGCAAGCAAAGTTAAGCGCCATAACGATAGGCTACGATTGCAACGCCCGTGCCACGGTGCCTTTTGGCCGAGGCGGCGGCAGATTGCGCTCGCACACCACCCCGGCGCAGCTTATTTTCAGCCACTGGACGATTTTCTCAGCCCAACCCATGACAATCACGTCACGGTTCACAGCCCGGGATCAGCTATCGGCAGATATCGCGCTGGATAGCTCAGCGGCTAGCTTGGTCCCCTCGGCCGAGGACAAACTCCCGGCCGGCCACTTGATGCCCAATCCGCCATTTTCGTTCGGCTTCGGAATGATGTGGAAGTGAACGTGGAACACTGCCTGGTGGGCCAAGGGAAGATTATTCTCGAGTACGTTGTATGCCGTACAAGCACTCACTTTCATCACGGCCCGACAGAGGCGCGGCAACACGCGACCGATAGCCGCGGCGCTCTCGTCGCTCAGTTGATCGAGAGTTTCCGCCGGCTCTTTCGGAATCACCAGCGTGTGCCCTTTACTCAGCGGGCCGATGTCGAGGAAGGCGAAAACCAAGTCGTCTTCGTAAACTTTATGACACGGGATGTCACCGCTGAGGATCTTCGTGAATATCGTCTCCGCCATGGCAGCGAGCTTAGAGTCACCCGCTGCCCAGAGCAACCCTCAGAAACACAGCGCAGCCTAGCGATACAGCGTCAGCTCGGCAACAAACGAGAATCTACTGATTCAGTACATGAGCTGCGATGAGCGGGAACACGATGGTGGCATCCGACTCGATCACGTAGCTGGGCGTATCGATATCGATCTTGCCCCAGGTGATCTTCTCGTTCGGAACTGCTCCACTGTAGGATCCGAGTGAGGTCGTCGAATCCGAGATCTGGCAGAAGTATCCCCACTTGCGCACGTCTTCCCTTAGGTCCTGCTCCAGCAAGGGCACCACGCAGATAGGAAAGTCGCCTGCGATGCCGCCGCCGATCTGAAAGAAACCGAGGGACGCGGCCTTTGTCGTCTCCCGATACCACTCGATCAACGCCGCCATCTGTTCGACCCCGCTCTTGACGGTCAGCAAACTCTGCAAGCTGCCGGTGAGGTTGCACGCCACAAACATGTTCCCCAGGGTGGAGTCTTCCCAGCCGGGAGTGAAAACAGGGAGGTCCTTAGCGGCCGCGGCCAATAGCCAGGAATCTTTGGGATCGATCTGATACTCGCTCTCAAGCACGCCAGATCGGGCCACCTGATAAAAGTACTCGTAAGGAAGATGACGCTCGCCCTTCGCTTCCGCGTCTTGCCAGACCTGCAGCATCTTGCCCTCGATCTTGCGCATGGCTGCCTCTTCCGGAATGCACGTATCCGTGACTCGGTTCAGGTGCTGATCCAGTAGGGCCTGCTCGTCCTGCTTGCTCAGTTCGCGGTAATGAGGAACACGCACGTAGTGATCGTGTGCGACCAAGTTGAAGAAGTCCTCTTCAATGTTGGCGCCGGTCACACACAGGCCGTGCACTTTGTCTTGGCGGATCAATTCGGCGACGCAAATCCCCAGCTCGGCGGTACTCATGGCACCTCCCATGGTCAGGAACATCTTGCCCCCGTCAGCCAGGTGTTTTTCCCAGCCCTCGGCGGCGTCGATCAGACTGGCCGCGTTGAAGTGCCGATAGTTGTGCCTGATAAATTCCCGTACCGAACCCATCACCGCGGGATAGCCACTCTTCGCCGGGAGGGCGAGCGGGATCGACCGAGCCGTGGAGTGTAGGAGTCGTCACAGCAGCCGCCTCTTGCCCTCAGCCTCTATCCGTTGCCGATGCCTCCCTCCACAGCCTGAAAAAGCCCCTAGTTCTCGAAACATTGGCGGATTCCGCTTGTTGAAGCTGAGGTCCCTTGCCAAGCCGGCCTCTGGGACCCGCCCCCGTCTGAACATGCCCGGACGCTGTCGTGATTGCCGTGGCGGAAACTCGCAGTAACAGCTGCGGAGCGCTAGGCTGCCCCTCGCCATGCAGTTGAGCCCCTGGATCCAGGCCGCACGCCCCATGGCCCAAGCGAACATCGCGATCCCATTGGGATTTGGGCAGGCCCTGGCCTTCAGTTTGACCGGTCACTTCTCCTTGTCCGTATGTGCCGCGGTGTTCGTATTTGGCGTGTTCGACCAGCTGTACATCGTGTTCGCCAATGACGTCGCAGACTATGTGAGTGACAAAGAAAACGTTTTCTACAACCGGTTTTCTGGAGGCTCGCGAGTGTTGGTGGACGGGCGACTCCAACCGGCGGAACTGATGCGGGCCGCCATCGCGAGTGCGGTGCTGATGATGGGCGTCTGCGCCACGTTAGCATTCACCGTGCCATCGCCGTGGTTGCTCGGCTTGGGTGGGATCGCGCTGTTGCTGCTGTGGCTGTATAGCTTCGCTCCAGCTCGCCTCGCCTATCGAGGACACGGCGAAGTGCTGCAAGGCCTCGGCATTGGCGTGGTGCTTCCGTTGTTCGGCTACCTCGCCCAAGGAGGGCGGCTGGGACAGTTCCCGGTCGTCGTTGGCTTCGCCTCGTTCTTGATGGGCTACGCCGGCAACATCACGACTGCGCTGCCCGACCGCCCATCGGATGAGAAGACGGCGAAACGCAGCTATCCCGTTCGTCGCGGGGAACGCTCGGCCCGCCGAGAATCCCTGCTATTGCTCGCGACAG
This sequence comes from Polyangiaceae bacterium, assembly GCA_013214025.1. Classification (GTDB taxonomy): domain Bacteria; phylum Myxococcota_A; class Polyangia; order Polyangiales; family Polyangiaceae; genus JABSRN01. The sequence goes on along the minus strand of JABSRN010000003.1, from coordinate 38,271 downwards.
CCGTCGGGATCCTGGTAGCAACCAGCCCGTTTTCCGTGACCTGGCGAGCGGGCGTCGGCCTTCCGGTGGGCGCACTATTGCTCTGGAACTTGCTCGCCCAAGACTCGGACTCAGCCAACCGAAAAGGCTGCGAGCTATTCGTATTGCGCAGCGGGGCCGCGTGTTCTTGGGCGTGGGTGGTCGGTGCGATGGGCTTCGTGAGTGCGCGCTTCTAAAGTGACCCGGCACCCTTAGCGAGTTCCAGCCGCTCCGCAGTAACCGATCGCCACGCTCGATAGTTGCGATCGATTTCCGGGGTAGCGCCCTGTTCCCACGCCCGCAGCGGAATGCCACAAGCCTGCACCAACGCTCTGTGCAGTCGTCGCTCGCTCGCCACGTCTCGGGCAAAGCCGAATGCGTTTCGTGGACCCTTCACGCTGGGGTACACACGGTCTTCCTCGACGATAAGCGTTTGTATCTCAAGCGCGCGCCGACGCATGGCCTCCAAGAAGGGCTCACTCAGGGGGCCGCAGTACTCCCGGGCAGCTCGGTCGGCCCAACACCATTTCGCCCAGTCGAAACCGTAGATAAAATCGTGGGCGTAGGCGAAACGAATCGCCGTTCGCGGACCGAAGAGTTCCTGGAGCTCGGTGACGGCGCTGACCGTACGATTCAGCGCAGCCGAGCCCTCCCACTCGATTTGTGTCAACGTCTGTGCACACCAGTCAAAATCCCAGAATAGATTCCCGGGGAAGCTACGCACAATGCTGAGAGCGATATCCGCCAGAGCAGCGCCCACGGGGGGAGACAGACTCTCTCCTAACTGCACCAGCGACGTGGCGCGCGAAGCTTTCGGGTTGAGTGTGCCACGCAAGGGCGCCACGCTCTCGATGCAGCGGTCGACGAAAAGCAGCCGAGATTCTGCTGCTGACGAGCGCACTAGCAATAGCTCCCAAGAATATTCATCACCCCGTTTTGATAGGAACTGCCGAACAGATTCAGGTGCACCATAAGCGGGTAAAGCTGACAGAGCATAACCCGCTGCTCGGCCCCAGCCGAGAGCGGAAATGCCTCCTCGTAGGCAGAAAAGCAAGCGCCGCTGAAGCCGCCGAAGAGCCGCATCATGGCCAGATCCATCTCTCGGTGCCCCCCGTAACAGGCCGGATCGATCAAACAGGGCGAGCCATTGGCGTCCGTGTGCTGATTGCCGCCCCATAAATCCCCGTGCAGGCGGGCTGGGGGCTCCGGCGGGCCCACTACGTCATCCAACCGCCCGAACAGCTGCTCAAAGCCGTCGATCATCTCCCGGGGTGCGAGGCCATTTTTTTCGGCCAGCGCCAGTTGCGGTTCGAGCCGCCGGCGTTGGTAAAATTCAGCCCAGCTGTCGACCGATTCATTCCCTTGGCGCAAGGTACCGATGAAGTTGCTGTGGTCGAGCCCGAAGGCTGGTGCGCCATAGCGGTGCAGCGCCGCCAGACCGCGACCAAGCTGGTCGTCGTAACTCTCGAGCCTGAGAGCTCCTGCAATATACTCCAAAGCCAAAAACCGAACCGGACCGTCGTCGCGATAACCGAGGACTCGAGGGATCGTTATGGCATCCGCTTCCGCTAGCCAGCGAATCCCGCGCGCCTCAGCAGTGAACATGCCGTCCGGAGGCGAAGCGTGAGTCTTGACGAACACGCGCTCGCCCCCGCGTAGCTCAACGCAATAGGCGTCGTTGATGTCCCCACCCGATACCGACTGCGCCCGAAGGGCTCGCACCCCCAACTCGTCCCCCACCGCCTGCAGTAACGCAGCCGACGATAGCTGCGACGGCTTCACAAGTTGCGACGGCCTCACAGGGAATGCTCGCGACGAATCGCGGCCAGCAATCCCTCGCAGCCTTGTTGGCAAAGGTCGAGCACCTCTTCGAAACCCGCGTCTCCGCCATAATAGGGATCCGGCACGCTAGACCCCACCGGCAAAGCGTCGGCATAGTCGAGCAGCAAGGAAAGATGTTCTTGCTTGCCGCCCAGCTTTGATAGGTTCCGCAAATTCTCTTCGTCCATCGCCAGCACGTAATCGAACTTGGTAAAATCGGACTTCTGAAACTGACGCGAGCGCCCGGGAAGCGTCACGCCGCGGCGCGCGGCGTGACGCTGGGAGCGAGCATCCGGGCGATCACCGACGTGATAGGCGGCTGTGCCCGCGCTATCGGTCCCGATAGCCGAGCTCAGCGCAGCGTCTGCGATTACCTTCTTCATGACGCCCTCGCCGGTGGGCGAGCGGCAAATGTTCCCCAAACAAACGAAACAAACGCGAACCATGATCCGCGCTTACTGTAGTCGCCGCCGGGGGGGAAGCTTGGCGAAATCCATGCACGGCGAGAAACCCGCCGCACATGGTTTCACTGTCCTACAGGAGTCCGAAGGCGAGCAGGAGCAGCTGATTGGCTTGCGCCAATACAGAAACACCAGCTTGAGTCAGCACTTGGTTCGTCGACGTGGCTGCCGTTTCAGCAGCCACACGTCGACGTCACGAAATCCGAGAGTTCGCCGCTGACAGGTTGAGCCGCATCGTTTGGATGTTGCTTGTGGCAACTGCCAATCGATTCATTGCAGCGCCGAATTTGGGCCGAGACGTAGAAACGGTAGTGTTTGAAGACTGAATAGCAAGTTCGTGCATCCTCCCGAGGACGTTGTGGATTTCACCAACGGCACCTTCTCCAGTTTGGGACATACTGACCCCGTCAGATGCGTTGCGCTCAGCTACAGTGACAGAACGAATCTGAGGTTACATTCCTTCGCTGATCGCTGAACCCGCCGCGTCGTCGGCTGCGGTGTGATACCCGCTCGAGAGTCGGTTAAAACTCTTCTGCAAGTTCCTTTGGTTGCCGGCCAGATTCTTTTGAGCCTGTTGGCTAGCCACATTGGTTTGGATATATAGAGCCATGCTCTTTCTCCTTCCATGAAGTGATCCCGCAGGATCAGGATGGATCCTGCGTTGACGGGCATCATTATCCGTCAATGACAGGAACGGTTCTGGAGAGAGTCCTTGAGGCTAATCTCTGATTTTGCGTGCCAATAAACCGAAACGGATCGCGTACCACTAGGGGATGTATGTTTCGGATCGCTCTCTGAAATACCCGGCGAGCACACGACACGGGGTGCACACCACGCACAACAGACGGGGGCGCAACATGCGGGCGCGCAACATGCGGGCGCGCAACACGATACGCAGGACGCGTGTCAGCTTCAGGCCATAGCTAACTAACTGACCCACGGCTCACCAACTCGGTCACCGCGCAATCCCCGTCGATACGCGGTGCGGGAGCCACGCACGAACAATAAGCCGAATTGTTGTTCGTGCGACTGCCTGTGCCTATGCGGCCATGCGTACTGGAATTTCCTAGTGTCGGCACACCATGCAGACCCGAGGTTGCTAGCCCCCATCGCCTTGGCTAGGGTCTGCCCTCATCACCTCTAGGGGACGGAGACAACCACCATGATTAGGCACACGGCATCCATTCAAACACGCCTGGCGTATTTCTTCGGCTCAGCTCTGGTACTTGCCGGAACTGTCGCCTGCAACAAACAGGACGCCAGCCCAGGCCCTGAAACCGCCGCCTCAATGCCTGCCTCCGCGCCCGCATCTGCTGCACCAGCGCGCGTAGCTACTGCCCCCGCGCCGCCACCGGCGCCCATCGTGGTGAAAGACGTAGGCTTCAAGACACCCGAGAGCGTGCTTCACGACGCCGATCAGGACCTCTACTTCGTGAGCAACATCAATGGCTCTCCCCTCGAAGCCGACGGTAACGGCTTCATCTCCAAAGTTTCGCCAGACGGCAAAGTCATCAAGCTTAAATTCATCGATGGCGCCGCCAAGGGCATCAATCTGAACGCCCCCAAGGGCATGACCATCTCCGGCGATACCTTGTACGTTGCGGATCTGACCTTCGTGCGCATGTTTGACCGCAAGACGGGCGCTGCCAAAGGCAAAATTGGAGTCGCCGGCGCGACCTTCTTGAACGATCTTGCCACAGGCCCCGACGGCACAGTCTACGTGTCAGATAGCGGTCTCAAGGCTGGCAAGTCCGGCTTCGCCCCTACGGGTAGCGATTCCGTCGACACGGTCAGTGCAAAAGCCTTGGCGTCGAAGACGGTCATCACATCCAAGACCCTCAACCGACCCAACGGTCTATTGCCGGACGCCGATGGCGTGTGGATGGTGGCCTTCGGCTCCAAGGACTTGGTTCACGTCAGCCGTGACGGCAAGCTCGGCAAACCCATCGTTCTACCCGCTGGCAGCTTGGACGGTATCGTCAAGGCCAATGACGGCACCTTGCTGATCGCCAGCTGGGACGCCTCAGCGATCTTCCGCGGAACCGCCGAAAAGGGCTTCACCACCGCCATCTCCGGCGTCGAGGCTCCGGCAGACATCGGCTACGACGCCAAGCGCAACCGGGTGTTGATTCCGCTGTTCAAGAGCGATGCGGTGCAGATCACGCCTCTGGGCGCTGCACCCGCCGCCACAGCGGCTGCTCCCAAGGTAGCCGCCAAGCCTGCTGCCCCGGCCAAGGTAGCCGCCAAGCCCGCGGCTAAGGTTCCTGCAAAAACAGCCACCAAGCCCGCGGCTAAGGCTCCTGCAAAAACAGCCGCCAAGCCCGCGGCTAAGGCTCCTGCAAAAACAGCCGCCAAGCCCGCGGCTAAGGCTCCGCCGAAACAAATAGCGGCGTCCGCCCCGAAGCCGCCCCCGGCAGCAGTATCGGCACCGGCTCCGAAAAAATAGCCAACACCCGTCGTCGCGATTGGCCCTCTAGCGAGGGCGATCGCGACGAATAGCGGTGACGCGCCCGTGCCGTTACCGCCGAACGCCGTAGCGGCTACGCCTTCCTGCCACTGGCGCCAGCACCGCGCCGCCCCCTCCTGCCGATAGCAGCGGTGGCACTTCCGTGCCCAAAGCCATCGCGGAGCAGCGATGCGGCCCCGCCGTTACGGAAGGCCGGTACCTATCCGTCCGTACCAACACCGAGCTCGATCCCGCCGTTAGCCGACGGGCTGAGCTCAATCAGTACCAGCAGCGAGCTGGACTGCGGATTCTACCCACGCGTCACGCTGGATCCGAGCGACCGTCGTCTTCAGCTTGGGGGCGATCTCTTCGATTTCCTCTGGTGTCCATCCTGCCATCTGGGCAAACGAACTCACCCCCTGAGCGCGCAACGCCTTCGCAAAAGCAGGGCCGACACCTTTGAGCTGCGTAAAATCGCAAGCCACGGCCGGGCTCTGGGCTAGCTTCTCGGTCAGTAGGGCGATGCTATTTTTGGCGACCGACAAACGCGCTTCCAACTCGGAGATACGACCGTCGTCCTGACTGGGCCCCGCTTCGTCCGCGCTGGAGGCGGCCTCGAGAGCGGACGCGTGTTTCGCTTCCATCAGCACCATCGCTTCAGAATGCCGCTCGCTGATGGCCTTGAGCTCACCGCTGAGTTTTGACGACGAGGATTGCAGTGCGCGAACCTTCTTGTTCAGAACGGATACTTCTGCGTTGGACGGGGCAGCTACAGAAATAGCATCGAAGTTCTGTTTTTTGAGCGCCTCCAGCTCCTTCCTCAGGCGTTCACGTTCCTTTTCGTCGGTTCGAGCCTTGAGCTTTTGAGCCGACAAGCTCATGCGCAAAGTGTCCAGCTCGCCCTGGAGTCTTTGAATCTGCTTTTGATCCGTGCTCTTGTTCAAGAGCTTACGGGCGTTGGCTACAGGAGCGGCTTGGGGCAGTGAGCGCTTTGCCACCCCGGACGCCGTGGCCAGGGGTCGCCGTGCCGACGCGGGGGGCGGTAGATTACCCGGTGTCACTGACTTGGGACGGTCGGCGATAGCCCGACAGCTTGGCGGCGGTGGGGGAACGCTGACGGGGCGATTCACCTTGGCTGCGCCAACTTTAACCCGAGCCGGTTTAGGCGTGCTCGAGATCATCGGTGAGCTTTGGGGCGCTTCGGGTGCTCCCGTACCCCATATGCCTGCGTCCACCTTGGACGAGCTTGCGGACGATGGTGTCGAAGACTTGGCAGCAGTGGTTACGGGGGAAGCCGAATCCGAAGCCGTTTCTGCAGATGTCCGGGGGGGAGTCGACTCGCCGGGGGCGCGGGCTCCCTCAGTCGCCACCTTCTGATTCAACGCCTCACCGTCCGATGCTGAGCCCGATTCGGCTGTCGTCGCAGGCTCGGTCTCGGCGCCATCCCAAGGCGGCCGAGCGCCAGGAATAGCAAAGATATCCAACTTGGGGCTGCCGGCTGCGGAAGCCTCTGCCGAATTAGTAGATCCCGCATCGATCTCCGCAAGCGAAGAACTAGCAGCGCTGTTACCGCCACCGGAAGCACCCGAGGGAGCTGCGTCTCCGTCCAAGTTCAGACCGCCGTAGAGTGCTGACGGCGGCGCCGACTGCTTCGGCAATGCCATCTCGCCCACAATCATCGCTGCGGTCGCAGCGTCAACCGACGCGTCCGGCGCGCCCGGTTTTGCTCTCGGGACGACTCCCGATTCACCCGTCGGTGCCTCGTTGGCTCCCGGCGCTGTGCTGGCTGGCCGGGGCGGCACGCTCACGGGGCGTGGAACCGCCATGTTTTGGGTGGAGTTCGATGAACTCTCTACGTTCGGCTTTTGCGTCGGCATGACCACTCTGTTCTGGGCCAAAGCATATAGAAATCTCACATCAACGGATCATCTCGTATCGCACATCGTCGCCAACCCTCGCCCTAAGGAAGGAAGTTTCCAGGCAGAGCGTAGTCTGAGGTGTCGCACCGACCACCGGTCGAGAGGGAGTGTCTCCCCGCCCTCGAGCGTCGCTCGAAGAATCCTGTCGTCCAACTGGCGTAGCCCTGCCAGCCATCGAACCAGAAGTCGTTCTTCAATGTCCCTTTCATCATGTCGAAGGCTTTGTAGTGCGGATCGAGCCGCTGCCATGTTGCGGCGCCCAGACCCTGTAGGTCACCGATGGACAAGATGAGCAAATCGTAGTGTTCACGGTCGAGCCGTTCGTGCATTCCCGCCCGCTCGCCGTAGCCCGCTAGATTGAGCTCGAATAGGGAATTCACTCGATCAAGCGGTACCGACACCCCGCCGCGCGAATAACACATGCTTCCGTGCCCGATCAGAACGCGCTCGCCACAGCGCATGCGAGCTGCCGCGTATTCGCAGATCGCCGCCGCGCGCTGATGGTCCAACGCCGTGGGCACCCGACGTCGCGGGCGCCAGAGCCAACACTGCACCGCGATCACCACCAGCCCGATGCACGCCAGGACGCGACCGCCGGGCCCTCGCCCCCGACGCCAACACCGTGACAGTGAGGCCAAGGCCAGAGGCGCCATCAAGAAGCCTAGGGACGCCAAGTTGTTCGGTCCGCCTTGCGCCTTGAACAGCGCCGCGAAACACGGAGGGATGTAGAACCAGACTAGCAGCGAGCTCCGTAGCCAGGCCTGATCCTGCTCATGGCCGGCTCGCCAACTATGGAACGCGCTGCCTATCACGACGAGCAGCGTCGGAATAAACAACAAAAAGTATCCTTGATAGAAGTCGGTGACCTTCCACCAGTGAAACGGTTGGCGACTCAGAACCTCAAAACCCCAGAGCCAAAACAATCCCTCCGTCCAATAGTTGACCACCAAGCCAGCACCCAGCAGCGACAGGCTCGGCAAGGCCAGCCAAAGCCAGCGTTTCAACAACGGTTGCGAGCGATCCACCAACACAGCGCAGCTCAGGGCAGCGCCGATGGTGAGACCGGCGGTCTGTTTGGTCAGCAAGCCAGCCACGGGCAACAATGCGAATGCCGCGAACTTCCAGCGAATCGAGAGCTTATCGTTGCGCGACAATACACACCCGCTAAGCATGAGCCAGCAGAGTTCGAGGTTCACCGGATGTAGCGAGTCAGCGATCGGGTTGATATAGGCCACCAAGGTGAGAAACACGACGAGCTGCGCCGACCAGAGTCGGCGGCTCCAGACTGGTTCCCCTCTCTTGTCTGAGGCACTTAACTGCCGCACCCAGACGACGGCGAAACCAATCATCAGACAAAGCCACAGTTGATTCAGGAGACGATTGGCCAGCAACGAAGTCGACAAAGCGAACGGTGTGAGCAGCGCGTGATGAAGGAGTGAGTGCAGAGGTCCATAGATGGTCGAGTTCGCATCACGGAGGGACGTGTAGACAGGCAAGCCATCGTGCAGCTTGAGCATCGTCGTCATGAAGAAATCGTCAGCCCAGAGAATCAGATCGTAGTCGAAGGCCAGCCGGAGGCGAACGCGGTTCAATCCGTCCAGCAGCCAGAACACCCCGGCGCTCAGTACAACAAGACGCAGCCAAAACATCGGCTGGCCCTTGGCGGACTCAGTGGGCGCCGCCGGGGCTAGGGGCGAGTCCACACGCTCACCCCAACTGGTGCGACTTGTCGCTGCCATCCGCTTCGCTTGAGCGCTAGTGCCGTATCGATCACGATGTATTGACCCACCACGAAGGTGGTCGCCTCTCCCCGAAGCAACATGGCTTTCAGGTCCCCCTCGCTGAACAACTTGAGCGCGGCATGCCGTGACGGGGCGACCCGCGCGGCCGCCACGCGGACGAACTGGTTGTGGGCAGGGGCTAAAATCTCCCTCTCGCTGGCAACGAGAAAAGCGGGCCAGTGGGCAGCCACCGCATGACCCTGAGGCGTCACGTCTCTAACCGCTCGCGCAACTTTGTCCGCATGGGCGCTCCGGCGAAGCTCGCTCGTATCCATGACCCGTGCCCGAAACGATGGGACCACAGCCAGGCAGCCAAGCCCCAACAATAAACCAGCATAGCGCAACCCCCGGCAAGTCCACTCACCCAGAAATCGCATACTGGCAATAACGAGAGGGCCCACGACAACCACAAAATACTGAGAATAGGTGGGTGACGGGAGCACCGCGAAGGCGATCAACAGAAAACTCAACCACGCCCACGGGTTCGATGGGCAGCGGCGCCACGCCAACGCCGCCATGATGACCACCGGAGTGGTCTGCAATCCCGTACTCTCCGCCAATCCACCGCCCGGGGAGGACCAGAGCGGACTCAAGAATACCGAGGCCAACTGAGCCAGTTTCTGCGGGACATCCTTTACGTAGCCTTCCCCGTCAGCTCGTACTGCGTGGTAGCCGAAGTTATCGAACCAGAAGGCCGCTGGGTCCATAGCGTAGAGCGCGATGACTGGTATGCAGGCGACGAAGAAACCCACCCCCGCGGAACGCAAACGGCGCCGATCTCCGTCGGCCCAGAGATGGATCAGTACGCCAACAACCACCGGAAGCATGAGCGCGCGACCGGCGAAGCACAGTCCGGCGATCACCCCGGCCGCTACTGCAGAGGGACGATCGTCGCGCTCAGCGAATAACATCGCTGCCAGCGCCGTCATCACCGAAAGACTGTGGGTCTTGGACGTCACCAGCCAATCGATGCAAAGCCAGTGCGTCGCGAATAAGGCGGTGCCGAGCACGGCCATGCCGAAACACAGGTTACGCCGAATGCCGTAGAAAACCAGAACTCCCGAAGCCGTGGCCGCGCTCACAGCGACCAGCCGCCCGGATTCCATCGACGCACCGAACAGGACTTGTCCCGCTGCATATAGGTAGGGGGTCAGCGGCATCTGCGGGAAAAAGAAATCTACGTAAGGAAGCGAGCCGTTTCTGACCAGGCTGGCCGCGATCAAATAGAACGCTTCATCGTCGTCGACGATTCGGCGGGTGGCGATGAACGAGAACCACGCCCACAGCGCGAAAGACACGATGGCCAACTCGATCGCTCGCCGCGCCGCGAAGCGCTGGGGTTCCCGATTCACGCGGAAGTGCCGTCCGCAAAGAGTGTCCAGACGATGCCCCCGACCAAAACCAAAGCGGGGTACCAAATCGCCCGGTGCACGTGGAGTTTGTAGATACCTTGCTGGGCTAATTCCCCACTTTGGGCGGCATCACTACATCGATGAACCGCGGATAGATGATAGGCACCAAGAATCGCCGCTGCGATCACACTCCAGTTGGGCACCGTGGCGGGCAAAAATGCCATCGCCCCTAGCCATATAAGGAGCCCTAGCCACGCCAAGCACTCGGTGCTTCGGCGCCCGACGGCGTTGCCCAACAGGCTGACCCAGGTGCGCTTACCTCCCGCCCTATCGCTCTCTTCGTCGCTGAGTCCGCTAGCAATGGCGCTGGACAAGCTGAGGACAGTGAAACCTCCCAGCAAGCTCAACGCGGAATGCCAAAGTTGCTGACACTGCGCCAAGGAGTTCCACCAAGGAAGTAGCAATCCGACGCCCAGCATTTCGAGCAGCTCGCCCCCCCCGCGATAATTCGCCCGAATAGGCGGCAGAGAGTACGCCAGAAAAACGACCAGGTTGAGCACTGCAAAAATCCCGAGGGCTGGGACGCGCAGCAACACCGCCGCGACCACGCCAAAGCCGAGCGCCAGCGCTCCAGCAGCCAAGCCCGCGAGCAGCAAGTGTCGCGCCGGCAAGATGTCATCGGGGATGGTCTTGGGCGAACAAGCGTCCGGGAACATGTCGCGTTTGATTCGATCCACATCGCGATCCGCCCAATCATTTAGCCAGACGATGAACGCGAGATCACACACCGTGAAGCCCAGGCCCAAGGCGAGGGCAAGGGGATCCAGTCGACCCGTCAGGGACGCGCCCAACGCCTGCCCCAACACCGCGGGCACCAACAACTTCGGCCAACTCCCCGGCTTGAGCGCGTACAGCCAGCGCGCCGAGAGGCTCGCACTACGAATATCGGAGGGCATGATAGTGGGGACTGAGCTGCGGGCGCACTGCCATACCACAAGCCACGTCACGGACGGGAGACCCCGCGCGGGCGCACCATGCCGGCGATGTCGGGCGGAACCTATTCCTTAGACGGCTCGTGGGGCGGTCGTGTCGACGACGCCGTACCGGATGCTGGGGCGGGCGACGACGGACTCGCCGACGACGGCCCGCCCGATGAGCTAGGGGGCGGCGGAACCTTGGGGCCTCCACCGGTCACCCGTCGAACGGCCGCGGTAACCCGCGCCGCGACGCCGCCAGAGCCCTTCAACCCACGGGATTCAACGGCCGGCGCCCTCATGGTGCCGCTCGGCCGCGCTCGCGGAGGCATCTTGCCGCTTCGGGGCCCCGAGTCTTGATATGGCCAAACATGATCCGGCGGGGGGTGCGCGGCTTTCGCGAACAAATAGCCCTGACCGTAGTCGACCCCAAGAGCGCGAACCATGTCGAGCTCCGGCTGGGTTTCGATGAATTCGGCGACCACCTTCGCGCCGAGCTGCGCACACATCTCCACCGTGTCGCGTACGAACGCTTGTTTTTCCGGATCGTTCTCGACGCCGCTAACAAAGCCACCATCGATTTTTACGATATGCGGTTGCAAATCCATTACGCGCTGTTTGTCCGAATGACCCGCACCGTAGTCGTCCACCACTAGATATGCCCCGATACGGCGACACACCTCGTGGAGGGTGCTTCGACACAAATCGAAATTCGCCAGCACAGCGGCCTCGGTGACTTCGAGGTAAATACGGTGCTCATGGAAATTGATCGGGTCGTCAGGGCGAACCAGCCAGCGTGAACTCAGTTCCGCGGGATGCAAGTTGATGAACAACGGCTTGTCCGTACACCGTTCAAATGTCACCTGACGAATGAGATGGCCGAGTCGGCCGCAGGCTTTCTCGTCGACCGCCTTCTCAAACAGAACCGGGGTAACCGCAAACTCCGGAACCCGACAACGCGTGAGAGCTTCGTGGGCTAGCAATTTACCGGTACGAATGTCGACGATTGGCTGAAACAAGACGTCGAGGTCCGCGGTGGTGAGTGATCTCACTTCTCGCGCCCCCACACCACCGACAGCTTGGCCGGTGAAGGTCCAGTTCATTCGTCGTCGCTTGTTCAATTGATCTCCAGCGGGCCCCAATCTACCAGCCTCCGACGGCGGACGCGAGGTCGGTCCCTCAAGGGCACCGTTCTCCGCCCCAATCCCCCAAAATCCCGGGGATTATTGGGCATTCTGAGGGCGGCCGCGGGACCATCGGAGGACCGGTTGGTGTTGCATACCAATCTCACAACCCAGCGGGGGCTACGCGCTCGACTGTTTACCTGGCCCCTCGCACTGCAAATATCGCGAGCTAGTACTCGACCGCCGTGATCTCAAGCTCCAGCTCACCCGCCGGACGCTTCACGACAACGACATCACCGACTGCCTTTTTCATGAGCGAGCAGCCGATGGGAGACTGGAAGCTGATCTTACCGATGCTTGGATCGGCCTCGTCAGGTCCGACTAGATGATACTGAGCGTCGACACCATTTTCGTCCGTGACGAACACAGTCGCACCAAAGTACACAACGTCTTCGCGACGATCCGGATCGGGGGCGACGATGACAGCGCTGTCCAGGCGCTTGGTGACAGCGCGGATCCGGTGATCGATCTCACGAAGGCGTTTTTTGCCGTACTTGTATTCGGCGTTCTCTGACCGGTCGCCATGGGCAGCAGCCTCGGTCACTTCAGACACCACCCGGGGGCGCTCCACCTCCAAGAGGGATTTGAGTTCCGCGGCGAGCGCCTTCGCGCCATCGGGTGTGAGGTAGGTCGCCATGAAGCGACTATAGTCTACGTCAACGAGGCGGTGGCTTCGAGTTGGGATCAGGCGTGAATCACGCCCGGTTCATCGCTCGGCTCTCCGTCCGACTCCTTCGCCTCTCTCGGAGTTACGAACAGTTCGCGAGTGCTGAATCGCGAGCCTTCGAGAAAGAGCTGAGCACCGATACGGTCTCGAGAATTGACCACCATAGGGGCTAGGAGATTACCGTCGCAGGCAGTCCTCTAGGCGACGACAATACGAGCAACAGGGCGAGGTCCTCTGTAGCCGCACCCAGCCCCGCTCGGTCGGCTACCTTCTCGATATCGACGTCAGGATAGTCCGCCACGAATCCATGAGCCAAGACGACTGGAAAGCCCATTCCGGGGTATTCGCGGACTGCAACCACGCGATGAAATCCGAGTCGCCGTGGAGGGCCAACACGAATTCGGTTTCCTCCGGAAAGCCAATCACACCAGCAGAGAACCGGATGGGAGCGGTCTGCTCCACTGAAACGACGCCAAAGCGAGACGTTTAGCTCTCGATTACACCACCTCTTTTGCTTCGGTCAGTGGCTCTTGAGACATCATATGTTACCCGCTGCTAAAAATACCCTTCGAAGCTGGTAACGCACAAGACCGGCCATCCCTCTGCTGAAGAGGCTACGCAGAGGCTGAGGACCTCAGAATGGCCCCGATCCTGTAGGAGCTTCGCATCAGTGAACCTTCCCGACGTCAGTCGCCGCGCTGCGCTCCATTTGCTTGAAGGCCTCGATGAGCTCCCCCATCGCGTCAAAACTCCGGGTGATCGCGACAATATCCGTCATGCCCGTGACGATGGACACCTTGCCCTTCTCCGGCGTGCCGGACTCCAAAGCGACCTCGGTGAGCTGAGGAGGCAGGAAGCACCCGACGCGCGCAGCAGCCGCGGCCCCTCCTTGAGGAGTCCGCGGTTGTCCGAAAAGCGTACGATCCGCAATCGGCCGACCTCGTTACCGTCAAAGAGAACACGGCCATCCGGCGTTACGCTGACGGTCTCGCCCCCGGGTGCGACCGTCAGCGTAACGCCGTGCCTCACTGAGCATGACATGTCCCTCCGCGGTCACGATCTCTCGACGGTGGTTCACGTGCAGGTCCCCCGCGCAGGTGTAACGCTCACCTCCGGGCGCGCTCAACGCACAAATAAGCCGTCACCTCGGAGAGCAACATCCAAGGGGCGCTGGGTGACGCTCAAAGCGAAAGTTCGTCAACATCTCAGCAACCGAGACGAATCACATGTGCTATGCGGCCACCCCAGATCGCTGGGCATCCACGAGATGCTCGCTGAGGACCGCCTCGTCCGCCCTGAAGCCCGCAGTCGACGAGTTAGCAAGATGGTTAGCAGTTGCCTCCAGGCTGGCCAGCTGTGCCGAGGCACCTGAAGCCCCGACCCAAATGCCCGGACTCATCGACTCCCCGTCCCAGCCAGGGCGCGGCGTCGCCCTCTGGGCATCGGCCGGCCTTCCACCATCGCGCGGATAAGATGCATGGCCTCAGAATGAAGCTGACAGACGCGCGACTCCGTAACGTCGAGGACTTCGCCGATCTCACGAAAGCTGCATTCCTGCTGATAGTAAAGCCCGACAATGAGGTTCAATCGCTCGGGTAGGTTCTTGACGGCATCCGCGACGTTGCTGACCTGCTCGTGGCGAGTGGCGATGGTCTCAGGAGTGGAGTCCTTCCCCGATGGTTCTCCCAACTCGGAAAGATCCAAGCGCGCCAAGCCCGCTTCGCTGATCTCAGTGAGCAGCTTGTGGTACTCCGCCAGTTCAATCCCGAGGACCGCAGCCACTTCCTCTTGCTCAGGCGCTCTCCCCAGCCGACCCATCAGTTCACTGACCGTTTTCGATACTTGCCGAGATGCACCCCGAAGTTTCCGGGACATCGGATCGAGCATGCGTAGATGGTCCAGGATGGCCCCCCGAACACGATAGGACGCGAAGGCCTCGAAGTGATCTTCCGTCATCTCCGGCGTACGGCGACCCAGCGCCTCCACCATGCCCAGCCAGCCCGCCGAAATCAGGTCATCGATGAGAACCGAAGGTGGTAATGAACGAACCGTACGCATCGCGATGCGGCGGACGATGGGAAGATAGCGTTGGTAGATCGCCCGCTGCTTTTGGCGGTTGACTACGCCCGGCACACTAGTGACAGGAAGCTGGGTCTCCTCGGCACTCGAATTTACCAACGTCATGTTTGCCCCGGGAACAACGCATCCAACACTCGTTCTACGGCCGCGTCGTGAATGTCTTCAGGCACTCGTGCGCTGTCGCAGAGGTACGTGAGTGGCAGGTCGTGCTCCAAAACCGCAGTACTATTCCGGTCAATCGAGGCTCTTCGTAGGATGCCACCACTCGGCTGGCATCTCGGGCCCGCAACCACGCGGGAAGCACTAACAATACCTCTTGGTGAATATCGTCTACTTGGGAGAGACACTCCGCAAGTCGTTCTTTGAGCTCGTCGTCTTGGGGGGTTCGTCCCGCCGTGTCTACGAACACGATATCTGCATCGGACTCTTCTACGATCTCGGCAAAACTTCGAGCATTTTCCGTTGTTCACGTGCCGTGTGTTGCCGATTAACGCTTCGTCCCCTAAGGCCTGGCGTACTGCCACTAGGGCCGCCACCACATCCGAACCACGGAATGTCTGATACTGCATGCGCTCGTTGTCCATCGCTACGCGACCCCTACATTAGTTGCGCCGAAGGAGATCGACTCCACCGGGCGGATGTGGGTGGTGGGTTCCACCTCCCGAAAGCTCAATACGCCGGGAGCCGGACAGCGGCGTTCGGCGAAGGCCCGAACATATCTCCGCAAGTCGGGACTCGTCACCAAACACGGAATCAATCCCATGTTCTGTACGCGCTCCATCGGCCCGAACAATTTGTCGCCAAGATTCCGGGGACGCTCCGGGTCCAAAGCCCCGCTGGTTCCCTGGGAGATCTCCGCGAGCGACCGACGAAACATTTCCTCGACTTCGGGGTCGAGGACCAGGGCGGCAATGCTTCCGTCCTGACCCGTAAAGTTGGCGGTGATTTGCCGGGACAATTCTTGCCGTACCAATTCGGTCAGTTGCTCTGGATCCCGCGTCTGCGGGCCGAGTTCGATGAGCGACTCAAGGATGGTTCTCAAGTCTCGAATCGACACACCTTCTTTCAACCAATTGCGCATAAGTCGGAGCATCTCCCCGACGGAAAGCAAGTTTGGGACCAGGTCTTCCACCAGCTTGGGATTAGTCTGGGAAAACAGGTCGAATAGAGCCTGTAGCTCGGCTCGACCCAGTATTTGATCGGCGTGACTGCGAGCGAATTCCGCCAAGTGGGTGGCGATAATCGTCACCGCTTCGACGACTGTGTAACCCATGGCTTCCGCCAATTCGCGATCGCGAGCAAGAATCCACCGAGCCGGCGTCCCAAAGGTGGGGTCCACGGTCTCCTCACCCTCGATGGGCGGTGCCGAACCGGTGGCATCCATCGCCAACAACCTGCCCCCGCGAATGGCACCGGACGCAACGTTAGCGCCCAGGAGCAAGAAGCGGTAGTCGCCGGGCGCCAGCTCAAGATTGTCCCGGATGTGAACAGGGGGAATCACGATGCCCAATTCCGCCGCGACTTGGCGACGCCACGCGGAAATTCTTTCGACCAGCATCCCGCCCATGCTGGGATCCACCACGCGGATGAGCTCGTAGCCAACGTCCAAACCCAGCACGTCGAATGGCAGGGACGCCTCAATGGGCGCCTCGGCGCGGCGCTGGATTCCGCGGATGCTGCGTCCGCTCCGTCCTTGTTGACACGTGGACGCCCGCCGTAGGCGAGAATCCCCGCCAGGGAGAGAAAGGCAAACGCCGGCATGCCGGGAATCAACGCCATCAGCGTGAGCACAACCGCTGTCGCCCCCACAAGCTCGCGGACTCCGGAAGAGCTGGGCCCGAACTGCGCGCCCGAGCTGTTCGCGAGTAGCCGACCGCGTCACCACGATACCGGTGGAGCTGCGCTAGCTACCTGAAAAAGTAGCCCGCAATTTCGGATCAAGCTCATATAGGCGCGACGGTGAGATTGGTAGACACGGGCATTAGTTCCTGCTCTCACATGAGCAAGACCAGTGCCAAGGGAGATCCGGTCGGTGCTCTTCACGCTTTTCACCGTAAGTCCGCTGGATTGGAGCGCATCCACCAAGCTTTGCTGATCGGCGCGGACAGCCGCGGCCGCCAATCGGTCGGCGACACTAATCACAATTTTGACTCCCGCGTCGGCACCCTCAATCACAAGTCCCAACTTGCCCAGGCGCCCCGCATCAATTTCAGTGATCCACCGCGACATCGACGTACTGGCATCTGGACTGAGTGCACGCCCAGCCAGGCCCGTGCCGCTCAAGGCGGGCTGCGACGTCGGCAGAGCAGCACTGCCTGTGCCGGCGTCCTTCGACGCGTACCCGCTTGCTCTGCAGCCCCACCGGCGGCAACCTCAAATTATTTTATTTGGTGAATCTGGTTGGCGACACTGATCAACAGTGCCGCCGCCCAGGCACTCCGTTGCTCGTCGTCAGCCACCGAGGTCTGCGTCAGCTGGCCGACGACGACTGCCTCCGCCGACGGGACTTCGGCTGCGGAACGAGCATCAGTCAAACGGCTCTCCGATCCAAACGTCAACGTCGTAGAAGAGAGCGACGCGCTGAGGAGAAAACGGGAGAAGGCACACCCCAGCCAAGAGCAACGCTTGTGCCAGCTCTTTGAAAAAATGTTTGATTTTCTCTAAGGTGTTCGGCTTTCCCGCCGCTCAGCTCACCTAGAGACCCAAAACTATCCGCTCCGTGGGGGAGTCGGCGAGCCAGGTCAGGATTGTTGACCAGGTCGCGATAGACCTCATGGGTCTAATTTCACTCCCCGAGAGAATCATCAAGAACCATCAAGGTGACCGTAAAGTAGACATAAACAGCGACGTCGTTTCGTAATTCGCCGCCGGTCTTCACTGACCCTGCCCGACAATACAGGTCTGGGCGATCGCCCCGTTCCGGCCGGAGTTTTGCCATAGTTTCGGCGGTTGGTCTGACCCTTGCTTAGAGCCCTGGGGGAGAGCGCATTGCAGCGCCCCCCTACCCAAGGACTCGGTACATTCCCTATGGCAAGCCCCTCCCCTTATTCGGTCGCCGAAGCACCGGAACGCGAACTCAAATCTGGCATTTTCCTCGCGAACACCGCCCGTTCCGTGGCCAATATTTCGGCCAAGCCGGAGCCCGAAGCAGCCGACGCCCCCCCGGCGCCTCCGCCGGAAAAGAAGGCGCTTCCGGCCAGCATGGTAGGCGTTGTCGGAGAATCGGAGGAGCTAGTCGACGTCTATAGCGTAATCGACCGAGTCGCCAATACGGCCTGCACCATTCTCATCACAGGCGAAAGCGGGACCGGCAAGGAGCTGGTCGCCCGAGCGGTCCATTCCTCGAGCCAACGGAAGGACAACCCCTTCGTCGTGGTCAACTGCGGAGCTATCCCGGAAGCTCTACTCGAGAGCGAACTCTTTGGACATGCGCGAGGCGCGTTCACCGGCGCCCACTGTTCCAAGATCGGGCGCATAGGCGCAGCGGATGGAGGCACCCTCTTCCTAGACGAAATCGGAGAACTGCCGCTGGCTCTCCAGGTCAAGTTACTGCGTGTGCTGCATAGCCATGACTATTCCCCCGTAGGCGACAACCGGACGCTGAACGCAAATGTTCGAATCGTGGCTGCCACGAACGTTGACTTAGAGAAGGCAGTCGCCGCCAACGAGTTCCGCCAGGATCTCTTCTACCGCCTGAACGTGATTCACCTCACGGTACCCCCACTCCGCAAACGAACCGAGGATATCCTCCCGTTGGTTCAGTTTTTCATGGGTCAAAGCAAGGACAAGACCGGCCGCGAACCACTCCCTCTTACACGAGCGACGATTCAATTGCTGGAAACCTACGATTGGCCGGGTAACGTCCGCGAGCTAGAAAACACTGTGGAGCGCGCCATGCTCCTCTGCGCCGGCGATCGAATTGAACCAGGAGATTTGCCCGCAAGACTCCGCGGCTTATCCAGCGAAAAACGCGAAGCACCCAAACTTCCCGAAGCGGGTATCGATTTGCGCATGGCCGTGGCGTCGTTCGAGAACAATCTAATTCAGCAGGCCCTCGACCGAACCGGCTGGAACAAAAACCGCGCGGCGATGTTGCTCAAGCTCAATCGAACTACACTAGTCGAAATGCTAAAGCGAAAGCGCATGGTCCCCAACGCGGCGTAGCTAAGCACAGCCCTTACAGCGTTGTTCAGCGCCACGCGCTACTTCAAAGGGCGCTCAAAAGAGCGAACATCGACGTCGTCGAGGAGATGAGCGGACTCATCACTGCCCAACGAGCCTACGAAGTGAACTCCAACGTCATCACGGTGGCAGATGAGATGCTCCGGACAGCGACCAACCGAAGGTAGTCATGCGGGTCCCGCTCCCTTCCCTGATGCGTCGCTTAGTTTCGCCATGCTTCCGCGCTTCGGCAGTCTTGATGTTGTTCTTCGCGTCATCGCTAACGTGGACCACCGAAGTTTCCCGTGTGAATCAGTCGCCTCTCACCCTGGGGCACGTGGTCGCCGACCTGAGCCAGGCCTTAGCGAACTTTGACATCGGAGCCGCGCCCCGGGGGGGATCCAGTCGAGTGATCGCCGTCAACGAGATACGGCGCCGTCTGCAGCGCGCTGGATTGCCTCCGCGAGAGCCCCCCCCTTCGACCCATTCGTGTGATTCGTGTGATTCGTGAGCACAACGCCTCGCCGGCTCCAACTTCAAGACAGGGAGACAAACGCTCGTCAGGCCCGCCCTGAAGCCCGGGGTCACCCTCCGTTCTATTCGTCCTAGCCGCGGAATCACGATTCCGACGTCTGCCTCACTCGCCCGAGCGACGATACTAGCACTACCGAAACGGGTGGACCGTTCACCACGACGGCTCGATTGGATATCTCTTTGTTGAAGGCACTAAGATGGTGATGATCAACAAAGAGGAGTACCACCTCTATATTTCCGGGACAACCAGTTGGTCGGCGACGGCGTTGTGACCGGTCTTGACGGTACCGGCGATGACATGCAGGCCCCCTTCGCCATACAATCCCTGAGAGCACTTCTCCGTCGTCTAGGCGTACAGATCGATCAACGCTAGCTCAGGCTCCGCAACATAGCCGCCGTGCTGATCACCGCTACCGTGCCCCCCTTCGCTCGGGAGCACGCCTGGATGTCACGGTTTCATCTATCGGGAACGCTCGATCCCTTCGCGGCGGCGTTACGCTGGACGGCAGGACGGCCAGCATAAAACCGACCAAGAAGTTCGCGAAGAACCCCGTCGCGTTGCTCGCGCGAATCAGTAGTATCGAGGTCACGCCAGACCTCTTGGCGAAAGTGATCATCAACGAGCGCACCGGAATCATCGCCGCGGACGGCAACGTACCGTTGTTGCCCGTCGCCCTCTCCCAAGGCGGAATCACCATCAGCGTCCGCGAGACAGCTCATGTCGCTCAGCCGAACGCCCTAGCCAGTGGCGACACGACGGTGGTCGCCGATACAAATGTCGAGTCAGCCGAATCCGCGCCCGCACTAACGTACGTCGACGGGGCGATCTCGCTAGCAGATGTCGCCCAAGCGCTCTCCGTGTTCGGAGTCAGCCCGAGGGAGCTGGCCAGCATCTTGCCACTTTACACACAGCAGGCGCGCTACGCGCCAAAGTGATTATCCAGTGACTGCCCTTCCGCCCGCCCCAGTGTCCATTCCGGTGGCAGAGCTGCCCACCGAGCGTTCCAAAATTGAACAGGCGGCCCAACAATTCGAAGCGATCTTTCTCCGCCAGCTCCTAGCCCCCCCTTGAGAAGAGCACATCGCTTACTGGAGACGGCGGGGCGAGCTCCAAGATTTGTGGCGCGATGCTCGTGGCCGGCCTCGCGGAAATCGTTCTGAAGGCCTTCATGGAAAAAACTCCAAACTGTGCCGACCAGCCAGGACCCACATGACGGCTGCGAAAACCCTTCGTAGTTCGATACTTGCGAGCACTCAGCCGGCGCTGACCTCAACGGCGCGCCAAAAATTCTCAATTAAAAATTCAAGGGTCACGACGAGTAGCCGTTCAGACCAACAAGATGCCCCGCATCTCCCCCCACCTCCCCACCTCCCCACGACGGAGAAACGAGACCCCTGAAGGGAATTACCAGAAATCCCGCAATCGACGCCTACCAGAGGGCGGCTATCACACCGGTGAGGCCAACCCAACAGGCGCGTCGAGGGAAACGGCTCGGGGAATGCTCAGACCGCCGAAAGCGGCGAAGGTCACGATATCGGCAGAACCTCGTCAACTCGCTAGTGCAGCGAGTTCAAACGACGCCAACACGCAGAAAATCGAGGCAATTCGAGCCGCGATCAACGAAGGCACCCTCCGGATCGACGCCCACGTGGTCGCCGAGAAGATGGTGCCCGCTGCTGGGGAGTAAGTCGACGATGGCAATTGGTACCAAAACAGAATATCAAGCGAAACTGTAGGTCCATACTCTCAGAGTTCAACGCGCTTCTGGCTCAGGAGCGCGACGCGCTCCGCAGACTCGATCTCGACCGCATCGAGTTCGCGACCACGCGCAAGCTTGAGCTCGATGCACAACTGAAGGCCTTGTGCGAACGAGAAAAGCCCACGGCGGCTGATTACAGCGAACTCCAACGCATGCGGGCCGGCGCGCTGACCAACCAGTTACTACTGGTTCATGCTCGCTCTTGCCTCACCGGACTGCTTTCCCTAGTTCGCGAACTAATCCAAATCCAAGAGCTGAAGAACGCATCGCTAGCACCGCTGCGAGTGAACTTTCGGATCTAGCGAATGGCGAGTCTCAACGACCTGCTCAACACCGCGAAAAATGCCCTCGCGGCCCAGTCTTTCGGCTTGAATGTCGCGGGGCAGAACGTCACGAATCTCAACACGGATGGCTATGTGCGCCGGAGCGCCGACTTGGAAACGCGCGTCCACAACGGGCCCAGCTACGAGAGCATCAACGTCGCCGGACTCCACCGCATCGCCGATATCTACGCCGAGCGGCGACTCAACACCGCTATGGTGCTTTCCTTCGCGGCCGAGGAACGAAACACAAACCTGACCGTCGTAGAGGCGCTCTTCAACGACGTTGCAGGCGCGGGCATCGGCGCAAATATCGATTCCTTGTTCGCTTCCTTTTCGGAGTTATCTGCAAACCCCAACGAACCCACCACTCGCTCCACAGTATTGCAACGCGCCGAAGAGTTCACCCAGCGTGCGCGAGAGACCCCGCGAGAACTCGAAGTATTCCGCCAGGACGAGCATGACAAGGCTCGCTCATTGGTGCGCCACGGAAATGAACAGTCGGCGGAAGTTACCTCGCTAAACCGAAGGATCCAGGTGGCGGAAGCAGGCGGTTCCGACGCCGCTGATCTAAAAGACAGACGCGACAGTTTGCTGACCAATCTCTCGAAGCTCATCGATATTCGAAGGTGCATCACTGAGTCAGGGCAGCCGGTCGTGCAAGGCGCGGGCACCACGCTGATCGAGAGCGAAAACTACCGCGACTTAGCGGTAGACCTGGATAGCAACGGCAATATCCGAACTTTGCCCTCACGGTCCAATGAAGCCGCGGGCAACATGACGAACTTGCTCGGAGGCGGCTCTTTAGGGGGACCTGTGGAAACTCGGGACGTCTACCTCCCGGCAGTGAACACCCAACTGGACCAGCTCGTGTTCGACATCGCCACGGCGTTCGACGCCCGGTGACGCCGCCGGCTTTGGCCTAGACGGCGTCACACAGGCGCAGCGAGAAACACGTCCGAGTCGGAGGCCAGATGAGCACCGTGGTGCATCGAACATTGCAACGATTCAACCGACCTCCGCGTCCCCGAATTCGGCTCCCTCTTGGCGCTCGAGTTTACCGCGAAGCCGAGGCCCTTCTTACAGGCCTCGGCCGGGGCAAGCCGCCCGCGATGGCCCGTGCTCGCACTTGTTTGCGTGCCGCGTGGGGGTTTCGTTGCGCCCGGTCGATAGACTGAGCCAGCCTCTCCTGCCGACTAGAGGAACGACACTCTCTCGTCCTGAAATAAGCCACTACCAGCTGATACGCCTGCATTTTTCTGTTCTCGCTCGTGGGCGAGCCCGCTAACAAATGCCAACACGGCCGGATGAATCATGATGATTTGGCGAAAGTCGTTCGCCGGCAATTCCAACACGAAGCACTTTTCCGTCGTCCAGACCCCCGCGATGGCGTCTTCATGGTTGAGAAGTGACATCTCACCGAACACATCGCCTGGAACCAGTTTGCCCAACTGTCGCTGATCCCCACCTTCTTCTTGGACAACTTTCGCAGCTCCGGTCAGAAGGACAAAGACTCCGTCCGCGGGCCCGCCTTGAGCGATCATGCAGCTCTCGGGTTGCACCTCCAAGAACTTGAATCGCCGAGTCAAGTCGTCCAGCTCCGCTCCACCGAAGGGGGCAAAGAGCGGACTCGTGCGAACGATTGATGCCACCAATCGTTCGCGAACGAAGCGAAGAAGTATCTTCAAGAACTCCGGCTCACTCGCCCCTAGTTCGTTGAGGATACTCCGGTCGAACACTAGTAGCTGAGTTGCCGACGCGGCAGTGATTGTGGCCTGCCTAGGTTGTTCCGCCAAGAGACCGATCTCACCGAAAAACTCTCCCCCACCCAGCCGAGCTAGCTCTACGGGCGGCAAGCCAGAAACCGAAGCAATGACCTCTCCCTCGACCACGACGTACATCGAATCCGCGGGGTCGCCTTGCTCGAAGAGCACGGCGCCAGGCTCCAACTCGACGAGTCGCAACTTGGCAATCAGCGCCATGAGGGTTTTATTGTTGAGATCACTTAGCAACGGCGTCCGCTCGATGGCGGCTGCGATGGCCGCCGATATGCGGTCCGCTTCTGTCTCCTCTTCCGTCGGCGGCGGCTCTGAAAGCACTTCCGCATCCAATAATATTTCCACTGCTCCGACATCTTGCTGCGATGAATCCGCATCCGATGCCAGAGGGGAACTACCAACCAACGAACCTAACTCAACGCTCGCGAGCGGAGCTCCCGGAGAAATAGACGGGGCGACTCTGGCGCGCTCAGTCCCAAGTGGTTCCGCAACGGGCAATGCCGATGACGAAGCTTCGCCAGAACCATCTGACGACGCGACACCTCCGCCGAGAGCGTTGGGCTTTTCCGACCGCGGCCTAGGAGCCGGCATGAGGGGAAGGGCTGTGGGCGAGGCTTGGCCCTTGCCATGCAACTCCGCCATCTTTTTCTGCGTCGCCACATGCTCGGGATCGATCACCAGTGCCATCTTGCACATGGCCACCGCCTTCAACAGATAGCCGGTTTCAGAATACAAGGTGGCCGTACGGCACAAGGCGTTGAGCTCATCCACTCTTCGGCCAAGCCGACGGTAACAATCCGCCAACTTTCTCTGCCACTCCGGATCATTCGGTTCTAGTCGAGTGAGGGCGATATACTCATCCTTCGCTGCCTCGAATTTCCCCTTGGAGATAGCTTTTTGACCAGCCTCACGGTGATTGCGAAGATCCCGTTCTATCTGTTTGGTCGATCGGGAACCGCGCCGCGACTCTGTGCTATCCTTTTTCTTTCGTCCAAAGAAGAGACGCATCGAATTCCCCTAACTTAGATAGTTCAGGGTCGCGCGGCACAACGGTGAACGCAAGCTCTTCCTCGCCCCGCCCCGCGACCATGATGCTTAGCTGAAGCTCGGTGGCGTGAAGCTGAAGCCTAATTGCACAGCTCCGAACAACGAAGGGGGTCATCCGGGTGGGTGCGAACGCACACTTCACCCTCTTCGGCGGCTGCCAGCCGTTCCCAGCCGCCGCCGGCATCGTTCGACATAAGTGCTGGGCTAAACCGCCAGAGGTCGTCCACCGCGCCGCAATCAGTTTTTCCCCCAAACAGCAGACCCCGTTGGCAGCTCTCCGACCACGCAAAACTGTGAAAACTACGCCTCTCAGGCTGGCTCATATCCACTGCCACAAAATCCGCCGGAAAGTCACAGAGTCCAACCGGAGCATTCTGAAAAATATCGCCCAGCGCCTGGGGCTCCCAAACACTTGACTGAAGTTCGAATGTCCAAAGATCGTTTCGGTTACCTATTTCTGTGTCGTCGTGGCCACCAAAGACAACGTAGCGATCCGAAGCTTGCAGGTGTTCAAAGGTTGATGCGAATCTACCGCTCGGCCCAGCGCTCGATGCGGCAACAAGAGGCACCAGCAGCAGCTCGTCGGGCGGTTCGCCGACGGGGCCGAGATCGAAAAAGTCCAAATCCGACGAATAGCTAACATCAAGTTGAAACGCATCTCGCGGTGCCCCACCAAACAGCACGATTCGTCGTCGGCTCGCGTCGAGGAGGGCGCCCGACAGTACCGAGAGCGGTCCGGACCGACGAAGCGGGTGAGATCGCCAGCGTCGAGACGCGATCTCGAAGCTCCAGACATCCGAGAGAGGAGCATACTGCGTGCCCTCCGTCGCAGAGTCGCCTCCCACGAGCCACAGCACCCCGGCCTCGACGTCTGCCAACATGGAGCCGCCCGCCCGTGGCGGTGGCATGTCGCCCTCAGAGTTGATTAGCTCCCACTCCTGCGTCTCGGCATCAAAGCGCCACAGATCGTTGTGAAGAACGTACGGTCCGGTAGAATCCCGCTCCCGAAATCTACCGCCGAACATCCACACCGCTTCTCTTGCGGACGCAGCCGAGTGCCGCCCGCGCGCGCTGGGGGACTCTCCCAAAAGTCGCGTCCAAGCATCGCAGTGCTCGTCATATATCCAAACAGCGTCGGTGTAGGCCGGCGCCGCCGCGCTACAATTCTCAGACACCGCACCGGATCCCCCGAAGATGAGCATCTGCCCGCGATTCGGTAGAAATGTGGCGCTGTGCTCGCTCAGCCTCGCCGGCGCTTCGTACACGGACACGCTACATTCACGAGACTCACCGCAGCTGACCCTTCGCGCTCGATCCAGCTCGTCCACCGGCACCGATTCATCAGGAACGCAGGCCAAGCAGACCAGGCAGACCCAGGCCGTCCATAGCTCATGACCACTCCACGGAAAGCTACCCACGGGCAGAGCGCGGAGTGGTCTCAGAGTGGCGCGTCGCATCGTGCTCCGCAGTGTAGCCAATCACGGCAACACATCCAGCCCGACCTGCCCGCCAACAGAATCAGCTATTTACTGAAACTCGGGCGGCTGGGGAGGGCCCAGAGGAGTCGGATTGCGCTCAGCACCTTTGGGAGCACAGTATCGCTGTCTTTTTCTTGTGAGCGATCAGGACCGGATCCCAACCAGCAAAGGGCAAATCTAAGCCCTCGGTACTCGCCAACTTCTTCAACCGCGGGTCGTGTTCGAATACGAACTCAACCCGACGGATTTTTGCGCGCCCCTCTGGGGTCTTGTTGGTGGCAATCGGCCGATTGCGTGAGCATAGCCACCAATATAAAGCAGTCTCGGACCGATCTCCCGAATTTCTACGCAGTAGCGAAGCACCGCCGATGCGCGCGCCCCTGAGAGCTCCCAAGTGGACGGGAAAGCCGATGTTCGGATCGGACGGCCGTCCGCGTGGGCATTTCCTGGGCAACGGCCAGCAGCTCCGAGTCGGCGTTGTGCCCATGCCGCTCAACATATGCAAGGCGTCAGCCAAGGCTCCCAGTAACTTAGCGAGGAGGAAGCTTTCGCTCACGCCCGGCAGGGGCCGTCCGGGTGCGGCAACGCCCGCTCCCGGGAAGTACTTTTTTTTCTAGATCATGGACGCAGCCCTCGCCCCTGCAGCATCCGAGTGCCCTCCCCCAGCGATGAACACGGGCGCGTCCAGCCTGAAGTGTGATAGACACGACCCCTGGCCTCAGGGTCCGTCGAGCTCCCGGATGATAGACTTGCGCCTCGATTTTCGCTGTCCCAGGCTCAGGGTCGCCTGGCTGGTGCTTCTCTCTGTGGGCTGCGAATCCAAGCCGAGCGCTCCCGGCGCGGCTTCCGCCGGCGGCCAGTCCCCAGCAGCGTCCGCCACACCCGGTGCCTCTGCGGCCATCCCGTCCCCCTCCGCCAAATCCTACAACCCCTTCGCGTCTGTCGCAACGCCAACGCCCTTGGGCATTGAACTGCCTCCCCCCGCAGTTCCGGGAGACGCCGGACCGGGAGCGGGGGTGGTCACCCCTGACTGGGTAGTCGACGAGCCAACAAAGTTCGCGGTCGCGGCTTCCATCACGGCAACGGAGCGGGGAGTCGTAATGATCAACAAAGATCAAAACGTCTATCTCGCCAAGCTGGGCAAGCTCCCCGTTAGCGCCTCGCCAAAGAAGACCTCGATAGGCAAGGTGACCCGACGCGCTGGACGTTTTCCCATCGGGCACGGCCCGGCGCTTTACCGCGACTACGTATATTATATTCGGGACGGAGAA
Source organism: Polyangiaceae bacterium (assembly GCA_013214025.1). GTDB lineage: Bacteria > Myxococcota_A > Polyangia > Polyangiales > Polyangiaceae > JABSRN01. The sequence continues at coordinate 11,220 of JABSRN010000003.1, read as the reverse complement.
CTGCGCCGACGTCACTTCCCGATATCCGGCGCAACGGGTCCCATAGAAGTACTCCGCCGGGACGCCGCAGACGGGACTCGTGTCTCGGCGCCTGTCGAGGGGTCTCGCTCCGTAGCGAATCCGGGAGCCCCTCCCTCCCCCAAGAGTATGACGCTTCGCCCGGCAACTATCGGATACGTACGACGCGCGGTGGGCGAGAAAGGAGAACCGCAAGTCGCCGTCTGGATCGACGGCCACGACAGTTACGTCTTGACGCCGGACGGAGCAGCCAGCCGGCATATTAGCCTGGCCAACCTCTCGAGAGGCATTCTCAGCATCGCATTCCAAGGACGTCGGGGTATGACGCCAGTTCACGCGCGCTGGCTCAGCTTTCCGAAAGGTCACCCCGAGCTATCCGACGACGTGGTGCTGTGGGTGGGGGGCCCGTCCCAGCGACAAACCGAACTGGTGGCCTCTCTAGACCGCCATGACAACCTCGTGGCTCTGATTCCTTTAGAACGCGGAATCAGTACTTTCGGCCTGCATGCTCTCGCCTTGGCAGCGGATGCCAGTCGGGTAGAACAGCTCTATCACTACGACTACAAGAACGGCGTTGACCCGGCTCCCCTCGCTAGCGGGACGCTATGCGGTGAACATGTCGTGGTTTTTGCCCGTCCCCAGACGTCCGGTCCACAATCCGAACAGGAGCTGGCGCTCATGACATTGGCCGGACCTCGGTCCCAGATCCCGCCGACCGCTGGCAAGGCGGCCGACTCGGTCAAAGGCCTCCCGTCGGTGGTCCCCAGCAGAGGCGACAGAACAGAGAGCGGTGGAAGCGTTCTGCAAAGTGCCCTCCTCGCTACCGGCAAGACCTTCTACAATGTGTCCGTGGCCATATTGCCGCGAGGGCTGCTTGTGACCTACACAGAAAACTGGCTGAGTCAGGCAGTGACTGTCCGATGCCGATAAGATTCCTCACATTCAGGGGATTCAATTCGAGCAAAGTAGGTTAATAAGGCCCAGACTCCAGGACTAGGCGCGAGGGCATTTATGCCAGGCGCCCACCATCTTCAAGGAAGAGAGTATTCAGTGGCTCAGCGGAAGAAGAAGACGAAGAAAAGTAAGCCCCGGTACTCCGCCAAAACAGCGGACAAACACGAGCTGTATCAGCTGTCCGTGCAGGATCCGGAAAGCGAGATCCAATTCGTTACCCGCGTCTTCCAAAAGCTGAACGGCAAGAAGCCAATGAGCATCCGCGAAGACTTCTGCGGAACCGCCTTTCTATGTGGGGAATGGATCAAGAGCCACAAAGACCGTACCGCTTCCGGCATCGACTTCGATCAAGCGACTCTCGACTGGGGCACAGAGCACAACCTGAAGGCGATCGACGAGCCTGGCAGCCGAATCAAACTCTACAGCCAGGACGTACGCAAGAAGGTGCCGGGCAAGTTCGACGTCGGAGTCGGCATGAACTTTAGCTACTGGACGTTCCGAAATCGCCCAGACATGCTCGCCTATTTCAAGTGCTCGCGGTCAACTATCAAGCCCGGTGGCATCTTCGTTCTCGATGCCTACGGTGGTTATGAGTCGATTCAGCCGATGGAAGAGCCGCGGCGCATCACTGGTGGAGCGACCTACGTTTGGGATCAAGACAGCTTCAACCCTATCGACAATAGCGTCGTGAATCACATCCATTTCGAGTTCCGTGACGGCACCAAGATGCGTAAGGCATTCACCTACGAGTGGCGCTTTTGGTCCCTACTTGAGATCCAGGAGCTGCTCGCAGAAGCCGGCTTCAAGAAATCAACGGTGTACTGGGAAGACGCGGACGACGACGGCGAAGGCACCGGCGTATTCCGACCTCGGAAAAAAGTTGAGAACGAGGCCGCCTGGGTCGCATACATCGTCGCCGAAAACTAGGCGACAACGACGCCCGACAACGAGTACTGAGGACACTGAATGTTCAGAACACTGACGAAGGCGCGGAGCGCGGGCCTTCAGCGTGCGAACAGCGATCGCTGGGAGACTCGCTCTGGCAGCTCGTCATCGGGCACCAGCGTTTGACGTTGGGGAATCCCAAGAGCATTACCGCGACCGCTATCAGTGTGACAGCAGCCGCCGCTACCACGTAGTTCTTTCGCAGCAGCGCCACCGCGTTCAACGCGATCGATACGATTTCCATGCGGCAGCTACCGGGTGACGCTGGCCGCCGCCCCGATTACTCAAGAGACGACGCATCTCCGGATAGCTTAGGTCACCAGCCAGCGCCCACGGAAAGCGACGCCGGAAGCAGGCTCAACCGTCAGCTGTAATAGCCGCGATGAGCTCAGCCAGTACTTCTTCGGCGCGTTCGTTAGGCACCTGACATGTGCCTGCCGCCTCGTGTCCGCCACCGTCGTATTTAAGCATCAGCTCGCCGACGGTCGTTTTAGAGCCTCGGTCGAGGATGGAGCGGCCGACAGCGAAGACGGTATTTTTCTTTTGCTTTCCCCACAAAACATGGATGGAAATATTACACGCCGGCCACATCGCGTAGATCATGAAGCGGTTGGTCGCGTAGATCGTCTCCTGCTCCCGCAGGTCCAATACTACCAAGTTGTCGTGTTTCGTTGAATTGAGCGCGAGCTGCTCCTTGGAGTTACCTTCGTGCTCCTTGTAGATCTCCACGCGCTCTTTGACATCGGGCAGCTCAAGGATCTGAGCAATGGTGTCGGTCCGGCAGTGTTCGATTAGCTGCATCATCAACTCATAGTTGGAGATACGAAAATCCCGGAAGCGCCCGAGGCCGGTTCGGGCGTCCATGAGAAAATTCAGCAACACCCAATCTGTCGGACGAAGAATTTCCTCTTCATTGTATTGGGCGGAGTCCGCACGATCGACCTCGGTCATCATCTCGTCAGAGATGTTCGGAAACTTTTCCTTGCCACCGTAATAGTCGAACACCACCCGCGCCGCCGACGGGGCGTTCGGGTCAATGATGTGGTTGTCATGTTTGCCGACACGAATGGTTTCGCTCAAATGGTGATCGAAGGCGAGATACACTTCCTCGCAGTAGGGGAGGTTGGTCGTGATGTCGCGCTCGCTAACATCCACGATGCCATCCTGCATGTCTTTTGGATGCACGAACTTAATGGCGTCCACCATGTCGAGATCCTTGAGCAGGGCCGCACAAACCAGGCCGTCAAAGTCACTGCGTGTCACCAATCGATACTTGTCGCCCATCTTGCGGGTGCCCCTCTCGGTAGTCGTTCGAATCCAACAACATACTCTCGGGGGTGCCTCGCGCAAAGTCGCTGCTTGCGAGGCCGAATTGGCCGACGGCGCGGTGGTCCCCGCACCGCCGAGCCTGGGGTGGCGGGCCGGGCGCCAGAGCGAATGCCGCCATCTCCCCGCCCGGTGAGTTAGGTCAACTCGGCTGGCTCAACGCTCGGATGCGGCCCATTCCCCTCTGCCTCTCCTCATTTTGAGGATATCAGTCGCCGGGTCCCCGCCATCAGCCAGAACGAAAGGCACTCTGCCCACCGCGCTCCCAAGGGTCAACATCCGCCATATTCCAGTAGCAGCACCGCGCGAGCAAGCCCCAACCCACTCCTCGCGCTCCGGACGTACCCTTGCGACTCGCCCTGCGGGGGGGCATCAGCTAGGTTTAATGTGGAGGCGGACTATTGACCGAACGTGCCTTAGCTTTATTGCTGACCCTATCTCTCACCCTCATATTTTCCTCAACCCCAGCTCTTTCCCAAAGCGCGGATGACCGCGCCGCCGCCGAGGTTCTCTTCAACGCCGCGGTGAAGAATATGGAGGGCAAGAACTTCAACGGCGCCTGCCCGCAGCTGGAAGAAAGCGAGCGCTTAGATCCTGGTGTAGGCACCCTCTTATATCTGGCCGATTGCTACGAAAACGTCGGCCGGACCGCCAGCGCCTGGGCCACCTTCCGGGAAGCCGCCTACCTGGCCCGTAGTAGCGGGCAATCCGAGCGAGAGCGGGTGGCCAACGAATACGCCGACCGCCTACGCCCCCAGCTCAGCTATCTGCAGCTGGTTGTGGAAACGCCCAAGACCGACGGGCTCGAAATTGCGCGGAAAAGCGATCGCATGAAGTCACCCAAGGCGATCCGCCAGGTGATGTGGAGCACCGCTATCCCTCTGGACGCCGGTACTCACATGATCATCGCGAACGCTCCCGGGCGACTCGAGTGGCGGGGGGACGTCATCATTCCGAAAAAGGCCGGCACCGTCGAGTTTACCGTGCCCGCACTGGCAGACACCCCCGTGGTCGCACCGCCCCCCAGCACCGCGAACAAACAGGAGGTCCAGCCCGACAAGAAGGACAAGGGCACCAAGGGAGAACATGTAGAAGCGGACGAAGACGATGGCGGTAGCTCCTTGCCGATGTGGGCGTGGATCGCCACAGGCACCGGCGCCGTATTCAGCGTCGTTGGGCTGGCTGCGATGAACAACGGAAAATCACTGAGTGAAGAAGCAGACGGCCTCTGCCGCCGCGACGACCCGACGATTTGTTCCCAGGAAGGTTACGATAAGGGGGCGGAAGCCACCCAAGCCGGCGAAACGGGCGGCAGTCTCCTGGGCCTGGGCGCAGCTCTGTTGATCACCGGCGGCATCCTGTTCTACCTAGCCCCGTCCGACGACGACGAGGCCGAAGCTCGAAGCGCCAGTCTAAGTCTTCACGCGGCTGCCGGACCCCAGGGCGGCGGTCTCATGCTGAACGGAGCTTGGTAATGACCCATCCCCCCACATCCCAGCTCCCCAACGGGTGGCACCGCATGCTTCTCGCCGCTCTCTGTATGGCCGGACTGATTATCGGCGCCTGCGATTTCCCCGACCGTAGCCTCGACGTTGTCTACCCCCCGGACGGCTACGAAGGCTGTAACGCCACCGGCTGCGAGAGCTGCACCAGCGAGTATCACGAGTGCCTGTGCAACGCCCCAGCTGACGCCAACCTGGAATTCGAGCTCGACTGCCTCCAGAAAAATCCACTAACGGGCTGCAGCACGGCGCCCGATTGCGAGAGCTGCCCGGACGACATCGAATGCATTTGCGAGGGAGGATCCCCCACCGAGTGCTCCTGCCAGGGGAGTGAGAATCTCGAGTGCATCGGCGTCAGCTATCCGGGCTGTGACGGCACGATCTGCGACGATTGTGAAACCGACATGGCCATCTGTACTTGCGATGGCGGGGATCCCACCGACGCTCTTGTACAGCTGAGCTGCCTCTCGCTAATCCCCGTCCCTGGCTGCACGTCGGCCGGCGACTGCACGGAGTGCCCAAACGCCGCGAGCTCCTGCGTCTGCGAAGGCGGAGACCCGAACGCCTGCCTCAACCCAGTTACCGATCCCGGCGTGTTGTATCCGCCCGGCGGCTACCCGGGCTGCGAGGGAACCGACTGCGAGGGTTGCGCCAACGAGTTCCATTCGTGCCTATGCAATTCCTTCGAACCCGTCACCAATCTAAAAATACTCGTCTGTCTGTCAACGGAGCCCGTAGCAGGATGTAGCGATTTTAGCTGCGACGACTGCCCCGACCCAGGCCCCGAACTTTGCCTCTGCCAGGGCGGCACTGTGGACACGTGTGCGGCAGAGCCCGAAACCGACCCCATCTGCTTGATCTCCCCTTCAGACCCCGCCGATGCCTGCGTCGATTGCGGCAATTGTTACGAAACGTGCCTGTGCGAATCCATCACGGCACAGTTTGATCCAGCCAATGCCGAAGCGGAGAGCGACCCGGTGACGACCTGCGTCGCAAGCTGCGAGCAATCGGGTCAGACCGAATGCATCGATGGCTGCGATACTTGCAACACCTGTCTCGGCACGTGTTTCTGCGATGGCTTTGACACCAACACCTGCATCAACACCTGCGTGCCCACCGGCTGCTTCGGCGACACCTGCGATACCTGCGTCAGCTGCCAGGAGAAATGCCTCTGCGAAGGTGGTACCGCTGACTCCTGCGCCATGGAATGCGGCGGGCCCGCGTGCAGTGCGCCCGACTGCACATGCGACACCGACTTCGACACCTGCTATTGCAACAACCAATCAGTAGTGATTTGCCGCAACATCACCGGCTGCGCACCGCCCCAGTGCGACTGCGCCGACAACTGCTACGATGAGTGCCTGTGCGATGGCGGCAGTACCCCCGAGGAATGCAACAGCGAGTGCAGCCCGGTGGTCGGCCCCAGGCCTGACTGCTCGGTAGAGCCGCTGGACTGCGCCACCGCGTGCGCCTGCGACAACAACGACGCGGCGACTTGCGGTCAACGCTGTGCCGCCGACTGCGGCACCGAGGGGGGCGGTTGCGGCGGCAATATCGACTGCTGCTATGGGCAATCCTGCCAGGACGTCAACGGCCAGTTGATGTGTCAACCCGACAACCAGTGCATCGGCGATCTGACCCCGCCGACGGGCTCCTGTGCCAACGCTACAGCCACTTGTTGCGACCGCAGCAACCAGTGCTTGACCAGCGAAGGACTCGCCACTAACGGCGTGACACCGCCCAGCATTGCCTTCCGCGCGTTGAACACATGCCTGGTCGATTGCAACATCGCCCTCGGTGCCCAAATCTGTTCCAGTACCTGCATCGATAAGGAAATTGCCAAACTCACCTTTGATAGCCTCAGCCGAACTTGTGACGGCTGTTACACCAGTTTGCTCACCTGCCTCTTGGTGACGGGCGAGTGCCGAACGGACTGCACCACGGGCTACAACGAAGCCTGCCACGCGTGTGCCCAGGACGTAAATACAGCCCCATGCAACCAGGCCGCGAACGGCATCGCAGGCGACGACGCGTTCAGCGAGTGCTCCGGCATCTACCTTCGCCCCCCTAGTGTGAGCCAGGGCGGACTCTAGCTCTTGCCCATCACCTTGAGTTCCCGGTAACAGCGGAGGCAACGGCCAATGTAGTAGGGCCCATGCTCCTGCCGGTACACCCGGTTGTATACGTAGCAACAGTTGAACAACACGCCAATGAACGGCCGCCCCTTGAGGCGGTTCACCATCGGTTTGCTCGGCGGCCCTGTCTCGTCCATCTCCCTTACCGTACCCCAACGCGCTGTTCAGGCGGCGTCCGCCGCCGTCGAGCGCGCCTCGGCCCCCCGAGCCATCACGGACATCACGAAACAATAAGCCGACAATACGCTGTCATCGTCCACGCCGGGCACCGCGATGCTGACGTCGGTATCGCCCAGCTCGGCGGCTTCGCTACATAGTCCTACGGTAGTCAGCGCACGGACCCGAGCTTCAGCGATCAGCGAGTCCAGACCCGACCCGGGAGCAAATGCCAACAGCACATCGCTGGGTCCCGCTTCGTTGGGCAGCGTCGTCACCACATTCGGCAAGGCGTGCGCCAGAAACCCCGCATCGCTCAAGAAGGCGCGCAACGCCGGCGTCGCAGCCCCCGCCATATAGACGCGATTGTGGGTGCGACGCGCCCGAGCCAGTATCTCCGCGGTCTGCTCCAGAGCCGCGCGCTGTTCGTCCACGAGTCGCACGGCCATTCGACTGGCAATATCCAACAGGGCCGTCACGCCCTCCAATTCGTTTGAGTGACAGTAAAAGGTCATGAAGTTCCCCCAAAATGGCGGCGACATCGTCGAAGTACGGAAAGTCGACCCGCTCCACTACGAATCCGTGATCCCGCAAACAGCGGTGCATGGACTCACAAGAGAACAAGCTGACATGAGTCGGGTCATACAGCAGCCAATAGTTCTCCCCGAAACGTCTCGCGCAAGCGCCATCAAAGTCAGGAGTCCCCAGGACCAGCCTGCCCCGGGCTCGAGAATTCGCAGCAATTCCCTCAATGCAGAGATGGGATCGAGCATGTGTTCAATCACATGATGCAGCACCACCGCGTCGAAACCGTTCGCCTCAAAATTTGCGCTCTTGAGGCTGCCCGCTGTGATTCCCCGTAGCTGCGCGCGCGCTTCGCCGCGTAAACGGACAGCTCCACACCAAAACACTCCTATTGTTGACCGAGGCCGCTGAGCAAATAGCCCAATCGGCATCCCACATCCAATATTCGACCTCCTGGCATGCGTTCAGATGCCCCAATTCAGTGGCAACGTTGGCGAGATGATGTTCTCGCTCCAAACTCAAGTCCCGCTCGTTGCCATCGGGATCCCGCACCGGCCCCCAACAGGCCTCCTCCTAGTCCGGTTCTGCCTTGAGCTCCCGACGCTGGAAGTAGGGTGTAGCGGAAAACATCATATGCGCTAAAACGGCACACACCCCCCTGACTCGATAAGGGTCCGTCTCTACGCCCGCACCGACCCCCGCAATCGTTGGTAAATACTACCCATCATGTCTTCCCCTCCTGTCGGTCGCCTCGCCCCTAGCCCCACCGGGCACCTTCACCTGGGGCACGCCCGGAGCTTCCTATTGGCCTGGTGGTCCATGCGCTCCCAGAACGGTCAGCTCAAACTTCGTCTTGAGGATCTGGACGGCCCCCGGGTCCGGAAAGAATTTTGCGACGCCATCGTCGAAGATCTCAAATGGTTGGGCTTGTCTTGGGACGGCATCCCCACGCGCCAGTCCGACCACAAAGGAGCGATTCAAGCCGCCATTGCTTCCCTTGAGGGCCGAGGGCTCGCCTACCCCTGTGTTTGCTCTCGCTCGAACATCCGGAGCGCCCAGAGCGCGCCTCATGGTCATGAGGCGATATACCCGGGCACCTGTCGAGATCGCTACGCATCCGTCTTAGAAGCCGAACAGATAACAGGCAAGGTAGCCGGACTACGATTTCGTCCTCAACCAGGCATCACCGTGTTCGAAGATTCTCTGGCCGGGGTGATCCAAGAGAACGTCGAGGACGAGCGCGGAGACTTCTTGATCGCTCGACGGGATGGCACCGCCGCTTATCAGCTAGCAGTCGTCGTCGATGATGCCCGCCAAGGAGTGACGGAAGTGCTGCGAGGAGACGATCTCCTAGAAAGTACCGCGCGTCAGTATCTCCTGCAAGAAGCTCTCGGATACTCCCATCCCCGTTGGATACACGTTCCCTTGGTGCTCGACGAAAACGGTGAGCGGTTCGCTAAGCGCGCGCACTCCGTCAGTCTGAGGAAGCTGCGCGATCGCGGCGTCCGCCCAGAAGTGATCGTAGGCTGGGCCGCTCGAAGTCTGGGCATGCCCTGCGGACGATCCCTAGCGCCGGCCGAAGCACTGCCTCACTTCTCTATAGAGAAGCTTTCTCACGATCCCTACCGGCTCTCCGCTCAAGAGTTATCCCAGCTGGGAGCGGTCGACTAGACGGAGTTGAAAGGGCGGCGTTCCCGCACTAAGAACCAATCCTAAAATCTCGCAGTACCCGCGCGACGCAAGCTAGCCAGGTCACGCTGGCGCGGGTACGTCCGAAGTATTCCGATCCTATTTCTCCCTATTCAATGGTCGCGGATCCCTTACGATCTGCTCTAATTAGACAAACCTGCCATGACCCCACGCCGAGACTTCCGCCACACCAAGATCGTCTGCACCCTCGGACCGGCCAGCTTCACGACCGACGCGTTGAAGGAGATGGCCAACGCCGGCATGAATGTGGCTCGGCTGAATATGTCCCACGGGGACCACGATTCGCACTTGATGAGCATCCGGCGAGTCAAAAGCCTGAACAAGAAACTGAATCACCCCGTTTCACTTCTGGCCGATCTACAGGGTCCCGAGATTCGTACCGGCGAGATGACCGGCAGCTTAGATCTCAACGTCGGCGAAATTGTCAACTTCACGGTCAGCCCGGAGTCCGACACGGAAGAGAAGACGATTCACGTCAGCTACGCCGACATCGTTCACGATCTTAAGCGCGGCGACCGCGTCACGGTCGACAACGGTCTCATCAACTTTGAGGTCCTAGACGTCGACTCGCGCAAGTTGCGTTGCCGCGTCGTTGACGGCGGCACGCTTGGCAGCCGCAAACACGTCAACCTACCCGGCATCCGCGTTAACCTACCGAGCATCACAGAAAAGGACCGACTGGACATCGCCTTCGCGATCAAGAACGAGCTCGACTTCATCGCGTTGTCCTTCGTTCGAGCCGCCAAAGATGTCGCAGAAGCCCGCAAGCTACTGGATGACGCCGGTAGCAATATCCAGCTGATCTCCAAGATCGAGAATCAAGAGGGCGTTGAGAATTTCTCCGAAATCCTCGCGGCCTCCGACGGGATTATGGTCGCCCGAGGCGATCTCGGTGTGGAGGTCGATTTCGAAGACCTCCCCGTCATCCAACGGCGCATCGTCAAAGCTTGTTCTCTCGCGGGCAAACCCGTCATCGTGGCCACCCACCTTCTTGAGTCCATGATCACAGCCCCGATGCCGACCCGAGCCGAAGTCAGCGACGTCGCCCACGCGGTGTTCGAGCAAACGGACGCCGTAATGCTCAGCGGTGAGACCGCAACCGGCGCCTATCCGGCGCGCTGCATTCAAGTGCTCGATCGAATCGCGCGGCGCATCGAAAAAGAACCTGGCATGGACTTCCACAAGGAACGCGAAGTCATTTCGTCACGAGAACAGCTCGCTCGTTCGGCCTGCCGGCTCGCTGATGCTCTGAACTCGCCTGCCATCGTCGTGATCACCCGTCGCGGGCTGCTAGCTCAAACCGTGAGCAGCTTCCGCCCAACAAAGTCCATCATCTACGCATTTACCAATATGAGTTCCGTTCGCCGGAAGCTCTGGCTGCTGCGTTCGGTCGTGCCCTTTGTCATCGATCATTCCCAAGATCCCGAAAAGACCATTCAGACCGCGTTCCTCAAGCTGAGACAACGCAACCGTGTCTTGCCCGGCGACGAAATCGTCGTGGTCTCCGACGTCGCGACCAAGACCGGCGGCATCCGAAGCGTTCAGGTTCGAACCTTTCACGGTGACGGCGACGCGAGCGGTCCGCTCTCCAACAACTGAACACGATCGCTGCCCTAGCTGGAGCGGGACCCACGGTAACGCCCTCTCGCAGTAGACGACTCATGAATTTGTAGGCTGAGGGATACAGCTTCGGTACCCCTGACTCCCTCGGCCCACCCCCGAAAAATATTTTTTAAAGTTCAAGGCTTGAGCTTGCCTATCAAGATCCGCTATTGGGCTGAACCCACTCAAGGAGCCCGAGCCCTACCTCATGTCAACCAACTCTTATCGCGCTATGCCCCTCGGGCTGGACGTCCAGGAAACGAACATTGGACTCGGCGTTTTCGCCACCGCCCCCTTCGGCCGTGACCGCGAAGTAGGCGTCATGGTCGGTGAAATCATTGCGGATC
>JABSRN010000029.1 GCA_013214025.1 Polyangiaceae bacterium | reverse complement strand
TGGCGAAGTTAGGGGGGCACTTGTCGCAAAACGGCGAGCCTGGCTGGCTGACCCTAGGCCGAGGGTACGAGAAACTCGCGACTGGCGAAGCCTTCTACTTGGACATGCTCAAGCTCGAAACTTGTGATCAATCATGAGCCCGTTGGGGGTGGGCGGCGTAGCGATCGTCCAATCCCGCTCGATCAGCGGACCTCCCCGAGACTACACTGCCGGAGTTGGGCGCGAGGTAGCTCGACGTACAGGTGGTTTTGTCTCGGCCGGAGCCCGGGGCCGCAGGGTTGAAATCGTGCCGGCTGGTTGGCTTCGGGTTTCGACTTCGTGGACTCGGTTGAGGAGCGATTGGGTGTCGGTGATCTCGTCGGAGAGCACTAGGTAGCGGCGCATGTCGTGGGTGGTCCACATGGGTGCTGGTGACAACTCGTCGTCGAAGGAGCCGGCGGTCGCGGCTACGCTGATGAAGCGTTGGCGATCGGCCGCCGTCACGTAGATGACCCAACAGGCCGCGGCTAATTGCGGCACCGCGCGCTCGATGACCCCGCGCACGTCCGACACCGTCGCAGTGGGATTCTCCGTGTCTGTAAGAACCACGAAGGGGCGCTCGTTGCCGTTCTTGACGACGGGCAAACGCGACACGTGGTTGATAAAACTTTCCACGTCGGTGGAGGGTCCGTCGAACAGGCGTTGTAAATCACCGCCCGAGCGATGCATCATTTCGACGCAAGCCGCCGCCGACTCGGAGTCCGGCACAGGGCCCTGGGGGAAAAAGATGGGGCGCGCACGGCGAGGGGAACTCACGGCGCGAAGCATGTCGGGGATCGTGGGAGTGTTCAAGGCTATTGGCCGGCCTCTAGCGGATTCTCAGGAAATCTACGCCTTCACTAGACTCCAGTAGCCGCGTGCCGACATGTAGGTGCAGCCACGTCTTCGCATCGCGCCAGAATGGTCACCGCACGACAGACTGGCAGTTCGCCGGATCGAGACGCCGCCTCGAGGCGCTGCGGATCCGGGAGCCAGACCCTAGCGCGCCTATTTCTTGTTCGGCCGCGGCGGCACAGACTGGGAACGCTCACTACTGCCGCTACCCGGCAGTGGAGGCGGCGGGGCGCTCCCACGGGCGCCGCCTTTGGACGACACCCTAGCAGCTCCGGGCGTCTTCGATTTCGCTGACGGCGCCGCCTGTCGGGACACGTCCGGTCGAGATGCCGGACTGTTCGAAAAGGCGGGCACGGCGAGTGCCTTGGGCACGGCATTTTTCGCCGCTTCGTTCGCGAGCCGGGCGGCCTCGGGAGTTTTCGATGCCCGCAGTCGCCGGATGGCTTCCCTCACCGACTGCGAGATATCGGGGGCGTCTACGGGCTCGGGCAATCGCCGTTGGTCCTTCAACAGCTCAGTCAGCATCTCTTGAGCACTTTGGAAGCGCTTGGCTGGATCCGTCTCGAGAGCACGATGGATCTGCATGGCCAGACTCAGCGGGATGTCCGGGCGCTTCATGCTCAGCATCGGCACCTTCGGAGCCTGGAGCATCTGGTAAACCTCAGCGTCGCTGAGTCCGTCGAACAAACGCTGACCGGCAATGGTCTCCCACATCACGACGCCCAAACTGAACAAGTCGCTGCGGGCCGTGGGCAGTCCGCCGCGAGTCAGCTCCGGCGCCATGTAGCTGAGCTTGCCTTTGACGATATCTGGGCTCGTCATGCGGTCGCGATCCATGGCGCGGGCGAGACCGAAGTCTGCCAATTTTACGACGCCGTTTTCGTCCAACAGGATGTTTTGGGGCGTGACGTCTCGATGCAAAATGGGGGCGGGTTTACCGACCTCCATTCGGGTGTGAGCGGCGCTCAATGCGCGCAGAACACCAATGGCCATAGCGGTCACGATCTCGAAGGGGGCCTTTTCGCCACGGACCTCGTAGGACTGGGCGTAGTCCCCCAGGTGAATGCCCTGGACCCACTCCGTCACCAGGTAGTGGTCGCCATTTTCATCCACACCAAAGTCGTGCACCTGCACCACATTTGGGTGGCGCAGCGCGGCCCCTACGCGCGCCTCTTCTACAAACATGTCGACGATGTGGGGCAAGCCACGCAAATCTTCGCGGATCCGCTTCAAGGCGACGACACGGGTGAAACCTGCCGCGCCGTGCACAGCCGCCCGCCACACGGTGGCCATGCCTCCACTGGCAACGTCTTGGATCAGCTCGTAGCGGCCACCAATCTTGATTCCAACTTCGTCAACGGACATGGGAGGCGATGTCGTACCTCAGTCGCAGGTTCCGGAATACACCGGGAAGTCGTTCGCGAACCAATCGGTCAAAACCTGCTTCTCGGCCGGCGTCAGCGCTTCTATTGGTGGGTCAAACTCCTCCTCCATATACGGCATGTAGTCCGACTCAATAACGACCTGCATGCGCTCACGAATTAGAATTTCCGTGTCAGGAAAAAACGCATCCGCATGGGTGAAGGTGAACGGAGCGCCATTCACCGGCGGATCCGCATGGCAACGGCGACATTTAGCATCCAGGACGGCACTGACGTCACAGGGGAACTGTCCGGGACTCGCGTCCAGCCCAGCGCCGTCCGGTAAAACCGGGTCTGGGTCCGAGGAGGAGCCTCCCGAACAGGCCGTTGCTGACGACGCCAAGAACAAAGCCAGTGCCCAGTGGGTGAATTGCGTGCTCATGTCCTTATTAGTCCTCTACCGCTGAATGGCATGTGGGCTGCGGGACCGAAAGGCCCAGCTCCCTATACTCTGAATCGCCGGCCCGGGCCTCAGCCCGTGATGACGCCAACCGACAGCCTAGCTCCAACCGCCCGAATTTTCCGCAGAATTTCGCACGACCTTATCTAACAGATTTGCAATCCCGTCCGAAACGAGAGAGCCTAACAGGTGAGGTACGGTGGGCGACTGGGATAGTTACGATGGCGATGCTACTGGGGTTTTTAACCTCGATGAATTCGAGCGTCCCGAACTCGCCGGTGCCCGAGACCGCCACGTGTTGGTCCGGATGGACGGCTCCGACGTCGGCCATGTCACGGCCCTCACCGAAGGTATCACCACCGTGGGGCGACACTCCCGGTGTAATATCGTCACCAACGTCGAAGGCGTGAGCCGGAAACACGCGGAGATCGAGCTCACCCCGGAAACCTGCCGCATCCGCGATATGAAGAGCGCCAATGGCACCTTCGTAAATGGTGAACGGGTCGTCAGATATAAACTCAAAGATCAGGACGTGCTGCGACTCGGTCCGCGCGTCTCCTTCCGCTACCAGATAGCCGACCGTGCCCAAGAGGACATGATCCGACACTTGTACGAAACAAGCGTGAAGGATTCACTCACAGGTGCGTACAACCGCGAATACTTCTCCGAACGCATCAAGGCCGAAGTTGCCTACGCCGTCCGCCACAAGACCCCGGTGTCGCTGATTATTTTCGACATCGACTTCTTTAAGAAGGTCAACGACAGCTACGGCCACCCCGCCGGCGATGCCGTGCTGATCTCCGTCGTCCGGGAGATGAAACCCACCATGCGCACCGAAGATGTATTCGCGCGCTACGGCGGCGAGGAGTTCGCCATCACGCTGCGCGGTATCGATCTCGCGGGCTGCGGACTAGTCGCCGAACGCCTACGACAAGTCGTCGAACGCTCCAAGGTGGTCGCCGACGGAAACGAAATCCGCGTCACCATCAGCCTGGGCTGCGCGTCCCTGGAGTGCCTGCCCACGCCCAACGTCGAATCCATGATCGCCACCGCCGACAGGCGTCTCTACGCCGCCAAACATGGCGGACGTAACCAAGTCTGCATCAAAGGTTAAGCCTTTACTTTCCCGCCGCGCGGTCCCAGCAGGTGCTGTTCGGATCCTGGGTTGGTCCGTCGTCAGAACGAGCGCCTACGGGGGGCGTGATAGGGGACGGGATCTGCCGTCTAGAAACGCCCGCTGAGGGACAAGGCTGCACCTTGTTCTAAGGGCATGACGGCGGCGCGGGTCGTCGGCTTTGCATCGTCCCAGAGTAAATAGGTAGCGAGGGTGCCGAGAGCGAAGGCGCCGGTGGCGGCCCACGAGATGATGGCTAGGTTTCCGCGAGATTCGCTGTCGTCGACGGATTCGGCTAGCCACTGACAGGTGGGCTCGCTGGCGTTGTTGCCGACGCAATCGGCGCCGGCGACTTGCAGTACGTTTTGGGCTGCGCTGATGTCGTCGTCGGCACTGGCGGCCGATATGGTGAACCACGTGCCGAAGCCGGCGGAGACAACCGTTGCACCGACGCCGCCCCATAGAACAAGGGAGCGAGTAGACACGCTCTCGGTGGATACAACCGCGCGATCGGCTTCGACCGGAACCGGGGCAGGCACGTTGCCTTCTTCCGGCTTTAGCTCCACCGAGGTGACGTGGCGGGCCCCCTCCCCTAGATCGAACTGGACACGAAACGCTTCATGACCCGGCGCGGAGACCACTACCGAGTGGGGGCCGGGGTTGAGCGGCACGGGGGAGTCGAGCAAGGAAATAGCGAACTTTCGACCGTCGATGCTGATGGTCATGTCCAGCGGGGCGTTCGGGCGGTGTACCCGTAACGTGGGTAGCTTCCGGACGAGCTCTGCCTCGGCGGGCTCGAGCAAGCGCAATACGTCCGGGGCCGATTGCCCCGCTCCGATCAATTGCCGTGCCCGGTGGTACTCGATGCTTGCCTCCACCAGCTCGCCCATGTTTTCGCGACACACGGCGAGGTGAAAGTGCAGACCCGGTGTGTCCTTGATGGCGATGGCCTCTTCGAGCTTGAGCGCGGCGTCGCCCCAGCGTTGCTGGGCCTCTAGTTTTTGCGCTTCGTCGAATAGACGCACGGCCATCGCCAGCTCAGCGCTGTTGGACTCGCCGGCGATGGCGGGGGAGACCAACGTCGGTAT
>JABSRN010000028.1 GCA_013214025.1 Polyangiaceae bacterium | reverse complement strand
GCGAAGCTCCCGCAGTGGCAGCGTATCGGCAAGCTCGAGAAAAAGAGCGGGCACGGGCACCTCTATCGGCGCGTCGCCGACGGCGAACCAACAGTAGATCCTGCACTCGCCAAGGAAGCCAAAGCGAGTAAAAAGCGCAAGAAGAAGAAGAAGAAGAAGAAGAAGAAGAAGCGCAAGGCCGACAAGAAGCGCAAGGCCGCTAAGAAGCGTAAGGCCGCTAAGAAGCGTAAGGCGAATGCTAAACGCCAGGCCGCTAAGAAGCGCAAGGCCGACCAGTAATCCCCAAACGACAACGCCGAGCTGCCCGGCTCAATCTGGATCTCCCCAGCGCTTCCAGCGCTCTCAGTGTGCACAGTCCTGGTCGCCGCGACTCAACCAGGTGTCCTAGTCCACACTCACGCCCATCAGCCCCATGGCGCTGTATGCCGCACCGCGGCTCGTTTGATCTGTCCTGCCCGCACGCTCCCCATCGTGTCCCCCAACCGACAGTATTGAGTATCGCCCCTTCCGCACCGGCAACGTCAGTGCCGCCCTCACCCTCCCAGCGAGCGCCCAGTTTTACGAATGGTACCGAGTAGTTTCGCACGACCGATACCGCCCCTCGCCACCGCACCGGTCAGCAATCTCAAACTGTCGGCGAGGGTAGATCTGCTAGGGTTGGCTATCATGAGACCTCTTCGTTCCCTTACGGTCCCGGATTGATTGCCCTATTGCTCGCCGCCTCCCGCGACGACGACACCACCAACAGCGGTTCAGGCGACGGCGGCGTGGATAGCGGAACCGACTCGTCGTCTCCCAACGACTCCGGTAACAACACCGGTGGCAACGGCGGCAACGCAGGCAACGCAGGCAACGCAAGCCTGTATCGCTCCCGCCTTCTGGGCTCCGGATCACGTCATGTGTGAGCGTCTGGCGGAAAACAGCGACTACTACGATCCCGCCAACAAACAGCTCGTGCTCACTCCCGGCGACAGTTTCCGCCTCTCGGACATCCGGCGCATCTCATACACCTTTCAGGCCGGCCGCAACACCACGGTAGATCCAGAGTATGGCACCGAAGACGGCGGAACCATCTCCTACGATCTGAGCTCTTTCGCAGCAGCGGCCTTCGTCACAGTGTACTTCAGATCGGTCCGAAACGACGCAGGACAAGTCCATTAAGGCTTCGTCGACGCGCTCGGCGTCCGCTCCCATCCATCCGCGTCCATGCCATTGCCCCGCTCCGGTGTTCGGCTCAGGCTCCGTCTACGACGCCGTCAGCCAAACTCTCACCGCCGACACCGCCGGACAGTTCAGTCTTCCCAATGGATCCGACACCACCGGACAGTTCAGTCTTCCCAATGGAGCCGACATTCGCTGGAGATTCGGAGATACCGGCGAGGAGGCGTCCCGCGGTCTCGCCCCCGACACGGACATCGACGGTCGGCTCACTTGGGATCTCAGCGCGCTGTTGCCCGATGACGCCCAACGCGTCGCTGTGTTCATCGGTCAAGTCACGCCGAACTGCGGCGTTCGGGACTTCTGCGTGAAGAGTGGCAGCCGTGGCCGTCCCGCATTCGATCAAGTGCTGACCGATCCCGACGCGGGCGCTGCTGCCGATGCCGCGGCTGTTGAACAATTCTGGCGAGGCGAGTGCGAAGGCTGACGCGAGTTCACAACCTGTAAACTGAGCTGAGCTTTCGGCTAGACCGTCGCGACTCAGTCCTGCGTGCCATAAAATCGAGTCATATCGCTGCCCTCCTGGTGCTCGCGCATCCAAGTGTCGAACCATGCCGGGGGCATCTCGCGCGCGGGATCGTGTCCGTGCGCGAGACACTTGGCGAGACTCAGCGGCAGCGCCAGCTTGTCCCTGAGTGGCACCTTGCCGAGACCTTTCGGTGGCTTCTTCATGCCGGCGGTCAAATCATGCGCGGGCACGTGTTTGGCAAACTCCGCGTCTATCAACGCAAAGAAACCCTTTAAGTGCCGCGCCAAACTGGGGGTTTTCTTCATGCGATAAGACGTATCGCCGACCACGGTCTCGAAGATAGCGTGAGCCGAGCTGCGATGTTCGATCTCTTCGACCGCGTGCCATAAAAACAACGACGATACCCGAGCGTCGGCCTTCGAAAACAGAACTTCCCGGTTGTTGATCACGAAGGTCAATGCCGGTGTGAAGGTCGCCTCCAAGTTCGCCACGTAAGCTAGGTGGTAGTCGCGGTGTTCTCTCGGTCGTACAAGTCGTCAAAGTGCTGATTGGTCTTCTCCAAGGTCGACGCCAACCCTGGGTAGAGCCGCACCATCGCGTCCACATGACACTTGTGCGCAAGCGAATACTGAGCCTCTTGCTTCAAGAACAGCTTGGCGTCCTCCTTGGCAGCCGCGTCATCAATCAGCGGCAGCACGCCCTTGAGCCCCTTGATGAGATAGCGCTCAAAGCCTACGGCAAAAAACGACAAGCCGTTAAGAAACGTGGGAAATATGGGATTTCCCGGCACCCACTGAAAGGGAATGTTCCCGTCGAACTTGAACGGTAGTGCTCTCACTTCCAACATCACATGCCCTCCATCATCACAGGCACGACTACATCACACGGGCGACGTCACACGGGCGCTTCCGTTGTGAGCGCCTCAGTTCGTTTGGACGGTTTCATGACATACAAACTCCAAGCACAAATGAACTGATGAAACTCGTACATGCCCAGCCCTACCTGATTGTAGTTCTCGGGTGTGACATTCGTCGTGAACGCGAAGTATTGGTCGCTGCCTTCTAGGATGATGCCACTCAAGCGAGACAGAGCCAGCCCCGTAAGCGCCAGCACGAAGAACAACAACGAGGTATCCCGGTGAACGGGCTTGATGATAGCGATCACCGCAAGCAGACCGATCGCGATCTGCAGCCCACCATACATGGCGCGAACTTCCGTGCGTGCCACAGCCTGGCTCAAGTCAAAGACCTTCATGCCGGGGATCACCGCGCCGGACCACGCTTCCGGCACGAACAGACAGAAGAGCCCCCACGGAACCCAAATCATGGCGTTGAAGGCAAAGAATGCGACCAGCGCAGTGTTGTACGTTTTTGTGTCCATGGTTTTTCCGCGATGGCGTCCCATCGAGGCGTCATCAATCTGGATCCTCACGGCGTCAACACGAAGCTGACGGACAGCACTGCCGCGTGTTAGCGCCTTACAAACACCGCTGTAATATTGGCCCACAGCGTTCGGCGCTGCTCCCGTCAGCCTGCCGCGCTCAGCTACGGCTGCGACGAATGCTTCCTTCGCTCTAGTGCGTCGCCGATCTGATCGACGGAATCGTTGAAGCGCTCGAAGCCCGACATCTTGCGAACCTCCATGACGTATGGGTGACCCGACACCCTGCCGCGGGTTAGCTCGACCCAGACCTTGTCGCCGTTGTCGACCCACACAGCACAGGCGTGCGTAATTTCGGTCTCCCCGATGTCGACAGTGACGGTGACGCCAGCCTGGTCGTCACTTTCAGAAACCGCTGTGGACTCTACCACCACCCCGCGCACGGAATGTTCGGTGACGCCAACACAGTCCACAACCCAAAACACCGCGCCCGCAACAATGACGGCACCCACAGCTTTGACGAGTGACATCTCAGCGACTCGCGTATCAGCTTTTCGACAGTGCGATGATTTCGACGGTGCCGCCGTTCTCGAACACCGGATTGCCCGCTACCAGTTCGCGCGCATGCTCCAAGTCGTTGGCCTCAATACGAATGTAAGCGCTCACACTCTCCGACAGAGGGCGCCGGGGCGACGACTTGTTGAGGCAGACACCGCCTGCGATTTCGCTACCACCTCGCAAACAACCGCTAGCCTTGAGCTTGTCCAGGTAGACGTCCCACTCGGCGGAGTCAGTCTCGTCGTCGCCGGCAGCGTCGGTATGCATGAAAAGGAGATACTCGCTCATGGTCTCAATCGGCTCGGGCTCAGGACTTGTCGCTCCGCTGCGGCAAGCTGCCACGAGTATACATGGGGGCAATCCTGGCGAGGTGACGCGTTCCCGGCGAACGGAGGGCAGCGCTGTGCCGCCTACCAGCGACTGTGCCTGGGTGGGTCCGGGAGCATCGATGGCTTGGACGAATGCTTCCTGTGCGGCGCATGCGCCAATGCGTCAGACATCGAAAACCAGAAAACTTCCCTCGCAGCACAGTCCAGTAGGGGTTGACAATTACTGTGATCGCGGATTGCCGCTCACCAGAACACTAGGGTCTCCACCACTTAGCAGAGCCCATTCGGCCTCCCGAATAGATCGCAGCAAGCATACCTAGCAACCCCGCTTGTCCGTTCGGCCACGCTGCCCGTACACTTCAGAACAATGTTCGCGAGCAAATCCTGTCTTCCGCCCCTCGCATTGTTTTCAACGCTAACCCTCGCCTGCACGGGAGGTGATGCCACCCTCTTTCCCGGGGGCGCCAACGACGGCGGCACCCTGGGGTCTGACGCCGCGACTGGCGGGGCTGCTAACGGCAACGCCGGCGGCACGACCAACACCGGCGCCAGCGGGGGCTCAACGTCGACCAGCACCGGCGGCACGGGCGGTGTCGGCGGTACCGGTAGTGGTGAGGTATTTTTCGAGGACCCCGAATTCGGCATCCCAACTAGCGCCGACTGCAACATGAACGGCCATTGGATCGTTCGCCGCCTCGCGCTGCCTGAGGCCAACGTCGACGTCGTCGGAACACAACCCGCGTCGAGCTGGGACTACATCAGCGTAGCGCAAGAGGGCAACGACTTCGAGATCCACCGCTCTGTCAGCTGCGGCATCGTGGCGAGCGGCAGTGCCGACACTATCTACAGTCCGAAAACCAGAGAGGCGCTAATCCACAGGCTGCCCTGGGCCGGTCGAACCGGTACCTTCACGGAGGACGCAGACGGCGGTTGCGAGCTGCACATGAACCGAGTCTACGAGCGACTCGGCGTGCCCCAGTCTGTTCAGGACTCGGCCGGCGATCCGTTGCCTGACAACATCGAGTCCTCCCTGGACCTCGCCGAGGACTGGGACGACGATGGCTTCGGCGGTGTCGCCTACCAGACCTCAGGTTTCATCGTGAACGGCACCCGCCACGCCATCAGCGTGCAGTGGCACGAATTTCACAGCAACTCACTGCACGTAATCCCATTGGGCTCCGACAACTTCACCGTCGGCATGGACTACGACTTGGCCGAGGCCGTAGTAGACGCCCAGTGCCGGTCTAACCGTTGCCTGCTGCTCCGAGGCGCCGCCGTCATAATACCAGAGGCCGATAACGCAGCGCGACTCCACTTGCTGGGCCGCACCCTTGACGAGGCAATCGCCGGCGGCGTGTATGTCGCCGAGGACGATTTCCAGATTTGCTTGAACGCCATGGCCAGCTTCCCGCACACCGACCAGACTCTCTGACCCCAGAACCTCTCGCGATCCCAGAACCACTCCAGAGGGCACATCGCCCGAATCGAGAACACGGCCACGTTCTCAGCAATGAACGCGAACGTCACTGCTTCTGTTGAGCTCAAGGCCGCCGCTTTTAGTATTTCGCGATCTTGTTTCAGCTCGCGGACTTCGCGACGGAGGGCAGTTAGCTCCGCCTGGGTAGCCACGTCCGGCGTCGACCTCGGACGGGGGGCTACCCACTGTCGAACTGAGTTCTCTGACAGCCCCCAGCCCTGCGCCAGCTGCCCAATGCTGCGCTGCCGGTTAGACATTGCCTGACGGTCTTCGCCTTGAATTCCGGCGTAAATGTTCTTCTTGTTTTTCGTTTGCTCACTGGACACTCCGTCCGCACTATCGCGCGTTTTTCGGTGTCCACCAAATCGGGACTGGTCTCAGACGCTCATCGCAACACCGCCTCGTATTTCTCTGATGGTGTCATCCAACCGAGAGTCTGTCGAGGTCTGGAGTTGAGCTGCGGCAAGCCAGCTACCAGATTACCAGATTACCAGATTACCAGATTACCAGATCGGCTGGTGATGGAGGAGCCAGCGCCCTGCTATCTGCAGGGTGGCGAGGAATACTCCTACAGGGGAGGCTGTTGACAGCTTCAGCGTCTTGTTAGGGGGCGCGTCACCTGGCTCGGAGGAGTTTGGGGCTCCGCTTGCCGTGCCACACAGCGATTACCACGATCGTATTTGGATACCCACGATAGTGAAGCGCGTACGGGAACCTCTCAACCATCACTCGTCGAGCATCACGGTAGCTGATGGGAAATGCTTCAGGAGCCTCAGAGAGCCGTTACACCGCATGATCTACGGCATCAGCGAAACGCTTGCCAACGCCAGCGCCTTTCCCCTCGTACCATTCGACCGCCTCGCGAAACTCAGAGCTCGCGTCTTGTTAGGCAGCGACACTGATCTGATTCCCCAACGCAACAGTGTGAAGGATGGCCGCAACGAATCGTGGAAGAATTGCGCAGCAATCGCTGGCACGGAGTGTGCACTCCGGGGGCATGGACCAAATTCGCCGGTTGGGATGGTTGGTGTGCGGACTGGCGGCGATGAACGGGGCCTGTGCGAGTGCGGTCACGCACGCGGCTGGGGGCGACCGGGCGTCTCGCCACAGAGCCCAGCACGCCGACGTAGATCTCGCATTCAAGGTTGTCGAACTCGCTACGGATGATAGCCCGCGTCTCCGCAGCGGGCGCGTTCGCCTTGCCGAGCGGGAACCTCGCCGGCGCAAGTACAGCCGGCGAGGGCTCTACTGGTACGTGTTCCTAAAGCGCCCATTAGAACTCGACCCGCGGCCGCGAGACGAATCGGAGGATGATGTCTGGTGACGCGACGGGTGGCTCACGTCTGCCTAACAACTTGGCATTAAGCTGCGACAAGCCAGCCCGCAGATTGCCATATCGGCTGGTGATGGAGGAGCCGGCGCCCTGCTATCTGCAGGGTGGCGAGGAATACTCCTACAAGGGAGGCTGTTGACAGCTTCAGCACCTTGTTAGGGGGCTTCGCTGCAGTCAACGCCTGGGCACAGATGCAGAGCAATGCGTTTGATCAACTCCTCCGACTGGTCGTCCTCTGATGTAGCGATGAAACCAAGCCAGTTATCCCATTCCAGACAGACGAGGCCCGCCCCCGAGGAGTACTTTTGCGAAATGAGGTCAACGCCGCCTGCGAATCCCTCAAGCTGCTCGCTGAGCGGCTTGAGCTCGAACTTCCTAGCGACCGAGCGGGACAGCGCCGGGTACTCCGTCGCAGGAACGTCCCCCGCGGAGAACATGAGTCGTTCGCTAGCGTTTCGCCGAAGTTCACCTTTCATGAGATCACTTGCCAGCGTGGAGAGTCCGCCTAACGACTTGGTGCTAAGCTGCAACAAGCCAGACCGCAGACTAGCACAGAGGTTTGTGATGGAGGAGCCGGCGCCCTGCTAACAGCAGGGTGACGAGGAATACTCCCACAGTGAAGGCTGTTGACAGCTTCAGCACCTTGTTAGGGGGAGCCCTTCAAAACGGAATTGTGAGCCGGCGCTTCAAACGAAGCCAGAACAACTTCTCAGATAGGAACCACCTCGCAAAACCGCGGAGATCTCTTTCCCCCATTTCGTCCCGGAACGGAGGCCAACAGGCTCGGCAGTACGCGTTTGTTGCGAACCACGACACGTCCGTATACGGTTTAAGAGGTCCGAATCAGGCCTTGAGAGGTCCGTGTATGGTTTAAGCCGCCAAACCCTCCCATCAGAGAGGAGGAGCACTGCCGCGTTGCAGACTCAGGAAGCGCTCGCCCAACGACTTGGTGCTAAGCTGCAACAAGCCAGACCGCAGACTAGCACAGAGGTTTGTGAGGGAGGAGCCGGCGCCCT
>JABSRN010000027.1 GCA_013214025.1 Polyangiaceae bacterium | reverse complement strand
GAAGGCCAAGAAGAAGGTCGCCAAGAAGAAGGTCGCCAAGAAGAAGGTCGCCAAGAAGAAGGCCAAGAAAAAATAGCGCCTAAGGCTTCTGCCGCCGGGGCGCCGCTTTTTCGAAAGTGCGCCCCGCGCAGAGCCTCTTCTACTTTTCTTATTCTTTTGCTCAATCCCCGAGCCGCTTCACAGAACAGTGGAGCCCGGGGATTTGCGCTTTTTGTGGCCTAGGAATCTCAGAAACGAGAAAAATGACTAGATCTGTAGGGTAGATCGCCAGCCGGCTCAGAAGGTTTGTCTTCCAGAGAGCGGCTCGCGTACTCGCTCGTTGACGAGTTCCACCGTCGCCTTGCGCCCCTGGCCTTGTCGCTCCCCCCACGCCAGCTGGTCCGTCGGGCAGCCGCGGCCGTCACCCCTGTCGCTGAGCCCAGCGCCGGTCAGCTGCGCCCTGTGCCCCGCAGGATTCCTATAAAGTGTAATAATTGCCAGTATTTATAGGGTGGTCGCCGCGGAAGTGAGCCAGCGACTGAGCCCACCGACTCCCTTGCCCTCGGCTCAGGGCTTGAAGTGGAACGGGAAGTTCACGGTGGTTTCTCTGCCCCGGGAGGAGGCCGGAAACAGAATGCGCTTCACCGCATGAGTCTCGCATTGCGAAAAACCTGGATCGGAAAAGTCACTGAGCTCCCGGGTCAAGCTGGCACGGCTGACCTTGCCGTCAGGATCCACAGTGAAGGTGATCGTCACTTTACCCTGGATGGCCGTGCGCTTGAGCGCAGCCTCGAATGTCAGTTCGGTTCTTCGCCACAGTGTCAGCGATGACCTGGTTCGTGCGGCTTTCCGTGTTGTTGGCTAGGCGTCGGGCACGCTCCGTATCCGATTCGCCTTCCTGCTTTTCCAGATCCGCGTCCATCGGCGACGGGTCGTTTGCCGTCTCAGCCTCCGTTGAGTTGGACTCGCCAGTTTCCGTGCTGGCGCCGCTACCAACAGAGTCAGCCGAATCAGTGTCGGTGTCGGCCGGGCTTTTCACGTCGCTCGAGGGGCCGCAGCCGACGAGAAGGTAAGCGAGAGCATGGTTGCTGATGAGCCTGCGCAGGCCGATGAACTTCATAGGGCGACTGTAGCCGCAAGTTCCCGCCATCGGACCTGAGCCGTCCGGATTCGATGGGCCCCGACCCCGGCCCAGAAGAAAGCGTGAAGCTATGGAGACTCGACCCGCGGCGCTTGTTGGGTTATCCGATGAACGTCTTGGCTCGTTCTATCGTCCCCTCTCGCGTTCCCGCTTCCACCGATAATTTCGGCAGCTCCAGCTCCGCCTTGTGCGCGTCAGTGCCGCTCAGCCCGTCAGTGGCGCTCAGCTGGTCCCGTCTAGTTCTAGGAACGGGCTTGTGCGCTCTGCTGATCGGCTGCGGTCCGGGTGGCCCCAGTGAGGCGGAGTGGCCGCCGCGCGCGAAGAAATGGTTTGAACGCGCCAGTGCGAGTTTTCATCATGTGGACATCGACGAAGCCCAGATCGCCATCGAGAACGCATTGCGGCTCGACCGGCGTCCCAAGGTTCGATTGCTCGCGGCCAGAATTGCCCTGGCCCAGCTCGAGTATGATCGCACCATTGAATTGCTTGAGGGCATTCAGTCGAGCGAGGCCCGCGCCGCCCGAGGTCGTGCCTTTTGGTACTCGGGTCGCTTGGAGCAAGCCGCCGACGAATTAGAGGCGTTGATCGCTGATCCGGATGTGCGCGACGTATGGGCGGAGAACATCGCGAAGTTGGCGCGGCGGGGCTCGGGTCGACAGCCGTTTCGATTGACTGGCGCCATGCTGGCCGTGACCGACATGCCCCAGATCGGTAGCTCGGCTCTGGTGGTTCCCTTGGAGCTCAACGGCGAGCCGGCGTTGGGTTTAGTGTCTACCGGTACGGCGGAGGTGGTGATCGATTCTTCTAAGCAACGAGATCCCCAGTGGGTCAGCTTGCGCTTTGGGCAAAAGCTGGAAGTAAAAGACGTTCCCGCGATCACCAAAGATCTGTCGGGCATCTCCCGCGAGTTGCGAGCGCCCATCAAATTACTCTTGGGCGTGAACTTGCTGCGGCATATCAATCCGACTGTGGATCTGATGGGCGGGCAATTTGTTGTGCGAAACTTTGAACCGCCGCCGCCTCCGGTCGCGACCACAGCCGAGCTGCGCTACGTGCGTGGTGGCGGCATGGTTGTCAATAGTTCCCTCGGGGCTGGTGGCTCGGCATCCGATGCAGCGCTGTTGATCGATACCGGCATGCAATTCCCCCTCGCCCTCGACGAGGGAGGCTGGAAGAAGGCTGGCGTATCTTTGGACAGTCTCCAGGACATCCCCGGTGCCAAAGGACTGCGCCAGGGAGACATCCCCTCTTTGGGTCTTGGCGCCTACGAGCTGCCGCGCGTCCCAGCCGTTCATGGCATCGCGGTCGACGAGGTAGAGGCCAATCTCAACGTCGATATCGACGGAGTGATCGGTTCCGGGGTTCTGGCCGCCTTCCGGGTTACCTGGTTTCGAGGTGGTAAGGCGATGTGGTTAGAGGAGCAGGCCGTCTACGCGGGGCCAGCACCGGCACCGCGGAGGGGCCCCGCCGCCTCGCCGTCCGGAGCCTCGCCATCCGGCCCCGCACCTCCGGGAGCCGGCGACCCGGTGGCCCCGAAAAAACCTGCCGGTTAGGCTCTGCCGGTCGAAGAGAGTTGCCGCGCAGCTGATATTGCGGAAGCACGGAGTACGAAGCCATGTCTGAGAAACAAACAGCGATCTACGCCGGCAGTTTTGATCCCTTGACCAACGGCCACCTGGATTTGGTCCAGCGTGCCTCCCAGCTCTTTCATCGTGTGATTGTCGCTGTGGGTAAACACCCCACCCGCAACTCTCTGTTCACCGCGGATGAACGTGTTGCCCTGATCGACGAAGTTTGCGGCGAGTATCCGAACGTTGAAACCAGCATCTTTACGGGGCTGCTGGTGGACTACGCCCGGGAAAACAACGTCCGCGTGATCGTTCGTGGACTGCGCGCCATCACGGATTTTGAGTACGAACTGCAGATCGCTCACGCTAACAGCGACTTGGCTCCGGAGATCGACACGATATTCCTGCCCACTCGGACTCGCCACGGCTTCATCTCTGCTTCTCTCGTGCGGGAAATCGCTAGCCACCGTGGTGACGTCAGCCGATACGCTCCGGCCTCCGTCTGCCGTGCTCTGAAGACCAAATTCGGTTGAGTGGACTTTCCGTCGCCAGCAAAGATCGCTTGCGGCGGTGTCGTGCCGTCACGCGACCGTGAAGTCGGATCGAAGCGAGCCACGCCTGTGTGCGCCCGCCTGACGCGCCAGTAGGCGTCCTAGTAGACGGCCATGGGTGTTGGCATGAACAGCGCGATAAAGAGCGCGAGGCAGCCGATGGCGACGCGTACGCGCCAAGCAGAGAGCTTGCCGGGTTCAAAGGGCGGATGCTCGGGGCCGCCGGAGAGTCGAGCGAGGCCACCGGTGATGGCGTACCAGACGAGCCAGAACAAACAATTGCCGATGGCGTCCCCGCGACTGAGTGTCGAGTCGCCCATAGCCTGGGGCACGACGAACTGAATGACGTTGTAGGCGAACGGCACGAGCAATAGCTGCCGCACCCGGGGTGCCCAGCTGTCGTGCTGCTTACCGAAGAGCGCGTAGGCGATATGCCCGCCGTCCAGTTGACCCCACGGCAGGAGGTTCAACATAGTGATGAGCAAACCCGCCCAGCCTGCCAAGGCCGTGGGGTGCAGGATGACGTCGTGACCGATGGGCATGGGACCGAGAACGGCGCGTTTGATTGCCCAGTACAAGAGGCTTTGACCCTCTTGGAGATATCCCGGTCCGCCGAGTTCCTTCACTTCTGATAGGCCGAGACCGACGACGAGCACAGGGATAGCGACAACCATTCCCGCGATGGGACCGGCAGCTCCGATGTCGAGCAGGGCATTTCGGGACCGAATGCGGCCCGGCATGGCGATCACGGCGCCGAGGGTGCCAAAGATTCCGATCACCGGCAGCGGGAGAAAATACGGCGGGGACGCGGGCACCCGATGAATGCGCGCAGCGACGTAATGCCCCATCTCGTGGCAGACCAAGATGCTGAGCAGCGGTACGGCGAATACCCAGCCCTGCTTCATATAGGGCAACAGCTGGCCGATTTCGTCGGGAGCGGGCTCTCCGGTGGCCCAGAACGCGCCGGCGTAAAACACGCTCAGAGTGGTGGCGACGAACAACATCGCGGCCAGCCGGAACTGTTCGGCGGGATCCGGGATGCGCACCGGGGGATCGCTGGACGGCGGGTTCGGCGCGAGATCGTCGCCGTCCGATGGGCCGTCGCCGGTAGGCTTGACCGACGGCGGGTGGTTGGCTGGGGGCGGAAAGTTGCCGGGCGGGGTCTCGGTCACGCGCGCCTTCCTGCGGGGTGTCCGTTGAGATGTTGGAGCAGACGCTCCAGTTGCACGGAAAAGCGTCCGTCGAGCAACCCCAGCTCGCTCTCCACGATCACTTCGCCTCGCGCCAAATCGCGGTCCTCCTTGAGCTGAAGGTCCGCGTCTTCGATCCCGAGCTCGTCCTTTCGGCCGGCGAGCAAGGGCAGATCGAGCTCGTGCAGGTATAGCGTGATGCTTCGGGCACTTCGGGCTCCTTTGAGCACTTCTTTGGCCAGCTGAATCACAGCGCCTGGATCTAGTTCAAGTTCGGCTCCGAGCAAGCGTTCCGCCAGCAGTCCGGCGACTTCCGTGGCCCCCGACAGTTGAGTGGATTCAACGCTGTGGCACGCTCGATTCCACGCCAACAGTTCGACGGCCAAGCGGGCGCGGCCGTCTTGTTCTCCCGCGGTGGTGGCCTGCTGACGGATGCTGTCAGCTCGCTGCTCGGCGGCGGCCACGGTGGCATGGGCCTGAGCCTGGGCATCCAGCAGCACCTGTTGAGCTTGTCGCTCGGTCTGCTGTGCGCTCTGGCTGCGGATCTTCAAGCGGGCGGGGCGCGAAGCGTCCGTTTCCCGCTGGATGGTTGGGGTGCCCTCTGCCGGCGACTGTGCGTTGGCGCGCTGGATGCGGGCTCGGCGGATGGTCATCGGATGCGTCGCGCCTCCGTGCTCTGGAGTAATCGCGCTAGTTCCGGGGCGAGGGCTTTGGCGCGAGCTTCCCGCCCCTCGGCGCTCAGACCGCGGAGCAGCCGACGGGCGACTTCGCTACGCTGTGATTGCGTTAGGACTTTACTGAGTTCGTGTTCTCGCGCCCCGAGCATGTAGACTGCCGTTAGCAATCCACACTGGAAGCTGTCTTGAGCATCGCGCAGCTCGGTCATGGGGATCCCCCCGGGAGCCTGAAGTAGCGCTCGCCGTCGCGGGTCGCGCGCCCGTCCTGTTCTAGCTTGATGAGATGGGTTTGCACACTCAGCTCGGCTAGGTGCCACAGCGCTTCGGGCGTGTCGTCGTAGGCGTGGGGCACGAGATCTTTTGCTACACCGCCAGAATCGCCGACCGCGTGCAGGGCGTCGAGTACCTTCAGCTCTCTCTTGAGTCGGTGCGCGATGTAGTGAGCGAAGAAGCGTGAGGGATCGTTGATGGCCGCCCCGTGAGCGGGCAGCGCCCGGCTAGCGTTCAGATCGAGCAATCGCTGAAGCTGCTCGATGTACAGCATCATGTCGCCGTCCACCGGCTCGATGATGATGGTTCCGATGCTGGCGACCATATCGCCGCAAACGAGATCTCCCGTGCTGCCGTTGAACAAACAAAGGTGCCCGGGCGCATGCCCCGGCGTGTGCAACACCGCCCACGATTCTGCTTCGGGGCCGTCCAGGATGATTGTTTCCCCATCGAGCAATTCGCGGTCGATGCTCGCTGTCGCGGTGCCGCGGGAGGCGCCGGGTTGCAGTAGGGATGCGGTGATCGGGTGGGCCCACTTGGGCAGACCGAGCTCGGCGGCGAAAAAATCCGCACCCCCTGTGTGGTCGACGTGGTGATGGGTGAGAAATATGCCGACCAGATTTCGCCCTTGGCTTTGTAGGCCGCGGGCCCAAGCGAGCCACTCTCGTCGTTCGTCTTCGTAGGGCGTGGCGGGCTCGACGAGCAATACATCGCGACTACCGAGGGCATAGCTATTGGTGTGGGTCGCCGGCAGCAACGTGGGTGTGCGAGTCGGAAAACAACTCAGCGCGGGCGATAGTTCCAGCGGGCGCGGGGGATCCAGATCGGTGCTGGTGGTCATGGTCTAGACCTGCATCGTTTCAACAAAGATCGAGATTGTTCTTCAATCGAGCTATGGGCTCATCGAGATTGGCCGGGAAGCTTTCGCCCGTGATGGTCTCGACAGCTTCGATGTAGCGCTTCACGGCTTCCACTTTTACGTCGTCGGGGATCTCAGGAATGTCGCCGTCTCCCATGAAACCCTGTCCCTTAAGATAGCGTCGCACGTACTCTTTGTCGAAGCTCTCTGGATCTTGGCCGGCGTCAAAACGCGCCTGGTAGCTGTTGGAGAACCAGAAGCGAGACGAATCGGGGGTGTGGATCTCGTCGATGATCACGATGCGTCCGTCGGGCGTCTTGCCAAACTCGTACTTGGTATCCACGAGGATCAGCCCGCGCTCCCCACAGACCTTTTGACCGAAGGCGAAGAGATCCTGCGCCATCTTGGCGGCAATATCGAACTCGCTTTCCGGCATGCCGCTCAGTTTCAGAATTTCTTCTTTGGATGCGGATACGTCGTGTTCGCCCAGCTCTGCTTTGGTGCTGGGTGTGAGGATCGGTTTCGGAAGCTTCTGGTGCTTCTTCATGCCGTCCGCCAGATCGTGCCCGCAGAATTTGCGTGAACCGTTCTGGTAGTGCACCCAGATGCTGGTGGAGGTGCTGCCGGTTAGGTAGGCGCGCATCACCATTTCGACGGGCAAGGGCTTACATTCCGTCGCGACCATCACGCTGGGATCTGGCACCGAGATGACGTGGTTGTCGGCGATGTGGCGCGTTTTTTCGAACCACCAAGCCGCGATCCAGTTGAGGATCTGACCCTTGAGCGGCAGCGTGCCGAGCACGCGATCGAAGGCGGAGATGCGATCGCTGATGACGATCGTGCGTTTGCCATTGCGAGAATAATTGTCGCGAACCTTGCCCTCGTAGCGCTCGCCATAATCGGCGAAGTTGGTCCCGGTGAGTGGGTAGGCGAGGGCTTTTCTGATTTCAGCGTCGGTGGTCATGAGGGGCGCGAGCTTAGGACTCGCGCGGCCCATGCGCAATAAACGATAAACCCATTAAATACCGCGACTTACTCGTCCTCCGGTAGCTCCGAGGCCAAGACCCAGAATTGAGTATCCCCGGCGGGGGCCAGCTCCATGGATTTTGGCAGCACGCTGGCGAATCCGGCGACCACGTCCACGACGTACAATTCCGTCTCTGTCTCGGCGGTTCCGATGACGGGGGCGTCTGCTTTGGGGGCACTCAGCACCTTCACATCCTGAGTCAGTTTTACTACTCGCGGTGTGCCGCTGATCTTCAGCACAGAACGGCTCTTGCGCATACGTTGGGGGATGTCGTCCTGGGTTTCACCCGGTGGCAGCCACTTTAGATCGCGCGTTCGTGCCCAGGCGTCGATGATCACGTCGCCATGGTAGAGAATGTGCGCGTAGCCACCCTTGCGCTCGGTGCTCCACACCAGCACGCCGTCGCCGAAGTCTGCCCGCACCAGGGTGGTGATCTGATTGCGATCCCTAGAATAGCTATCGAAGAGATCGATGGAAGGCTTCTTGATGATGAAGCCGTGAGCGTTCCCCGGCGGGCTCCAGGGGGGCGCCGGGCTCTGGGTCATAGTCAGGGCACTGCAGGGTGCCCAGGCAGCGAAAGACTGCTCTAGAGGGTAACTGACGGCTTTCTTGATCTTGAGCTTGCCGATTTTTGCGCCGCCGAATTGCACCGAGCGATGCCCGGCGATGAACAAATGAGGCGGGTAAACGGGCACGTCATTGGAGGTGAACAGTGGAATGCGCTTGGCGTTGATATAGCCGGCGATGCGTATGCTACCGCTGCCGATACCCGTCTCCACTTTGGCTCGGCCGCTGCTCGCGGACGGGAACTCGACCACCAGCAGTTGGCTGGTGGCGCCGGTGAATCGCGCCAGGGGTTTGTCGCCGGTGGCCTCGGGGTACAGCTTGACCGAGGAACTGAGAATGGTGGATCCCGACAGACTGCAGTTGGCCGTTCCGAGCGTGGGAGGCGCGTCGGGGGACGGGGGAGTGACGGGACTCGGAACGGGCTGCTCCGGCTCAGGTTCCGCATGCGCCATGCCGACGGTCATGGCGAGTGCGAAAAAAACTAGAACGCGACGATACAAACCGATCTTCATGCTATCTCCTGCGAGCGCAGCTCGGGCTCACCCGCCCATTCTACGCGGCTTGTCTGTCGTCTTCGACGATCCGCGGGTCGAATCTATTGTCAGAACTCTCGCCTGGTCTCGAATAAACACATGTTACCCGCTGAACTCGCCTTCGGAACGCCCCGTAAGTTGCCGAAAGTTAAGAGGCTTTCCGGTAAAGTGGTAGTGCTGGACGTGGCCTTCGCTGGGCTCGGCGGGAAGGCCGGATTCGAGAAGGTGACGCTGCCGTTTATTACGGGCCTCGGACCCCGCCTCTGCGCTTGGGTGGACCACCACGATCACGACGAACACGTGCGATTCGTCGACGACCCCCGCTTTGTGTTGAGGACCAAGGCCCAACACGGCGCATGCCCGGAGATGATTACTCCGGAGCTGGTGGAGCGCATGGGGCCCTACGAAACAGTGGTTTGCCACAACGACTTTGACGGCCTCGCGAGCGCAGCCAAATGGATGTTGGGTGGCGAGGATCCCTACGCGGCTTGTGATGCAGATGCTCACGCCATCGATACGAGAATTGGCTGTCCCGGACCCATCGGTGACCGATTCGATCGCGCGCTTCGAGGTCGTCCCCGGGATGCCGGTCTGCAGGGACTGATCGTGCGGCACCTGTACACACAGCTCAGCGACGACGGACTGTGGCAGCCCATCGATGAAGCGGCGGCAGAGTTGGTACCGGTGGAGCGAGAGACGCGCCGGGCCGCCGACGGATATCGCGTATACGAGCCCGGCGTGGCCTTCGTGAACATCGTCGAGGGTTTCAGCCGAACCGACCGCACAGCGTTATTGCTGATGGGCCAGGAGCGCGCGGCAGTGAGCGTGGTGCTCGACAAGAACTCCGTCGCCGTGGCAGCCGCTTTTGACAGTGGTTTCGACTTTGTAAAAATGCTGAAAATGCAAGGCGGCATGCCCACGCGAATCAGTGTTCCCGCCGCCCGTCTTGGCGAAGTG
Source organism: Polyangiaceae bacterium (assembly GCA_013214025.1). GTDB lineage: Bacteria > Myxococcota_A > Polyangia > Polyangiales > Polyangiaceae > JABSRN01. The sequence continues at coordinate 46,404 of JABSRN010000027.1, read as the reverse complement.
CTCGGCGCGCTGGGCATGGATAAGAGCGCCCAACGAGCCTGCGGCGTCGACGTCTAGTCATCCACACAGTTTGCCTTGAGTGGTCGCCGCATGGTGTCATGCTCGGGCGCTTAACGTTGTCAGATCAGCCTTCGACTGCCACCATGGGCGCGTGACTCGTATCTCTCCGCGTGTTGGCTTCACTCCACTGCTGCTGGCGTTGCTGGCTAGCTCATCGGCTGCAGCCGCCGAAGACCGCGGGACGGCTGGGACAGTGGCTTCCCCGCAAGCGATAGCGTCGAAAGGGGCAGCGTCGAAAGCGCCAGGAAAGTCTCGCAAGCCGGCGTCGTCCCCCCTCTTGATAGTGCCGGTAGGTACGGGACAATCCGCCCTGGCGGTGGGTTTGTCTGCCGGGGGGTTGCGACTTCGCGTATGCCCCGGTGCGAACTGTTCGCTCGCCGGCAGTACAAACATCCCCCTCCCCGACGAGGTGCAGGCGCACGTCGCCCTGGCTCAGCTAACCGTTCTCAAAGTAGCGCGAGGTCGCCGCGTTCTGCACGTGCGATTGAAGGCCCCGAAATCGGAACGCGCGTGGGAAGCGGTGGTCGCCGCTCCCACCGGTGGCGGATCCAAAGCGAAGATCCTATTTGCTGATTGGACGGGGCTGATGACGGGTCCTCCGGGAGATCGCCGGGGTCCGATGGTGGTCGCCCACAAGGAGAAGCGGGGCGGTAGCTTCGTCGCGATCGGCTCCCAGCGTGAGGAGGTGAGCCTGTGTGGTCGCTCGGCGATGCTGGGCGTGAAGGTGGTCACTCGCGATTTGGGCATACAACGCGCCCGGGTGCCTCGTTTGGGTCCCGAGGAGATGCGTACAGCGCCCCGCTTGATGGCAGAAGCGATAGAGGCGCCGGCCGCCTCTGCATTGTTGCGGGCTCGGGTCGCGTCCAGTGCGAAGACGAGCCCCCAGGCGCTGACGGACGGCCGATTGGATACGGCGTGGATTGAACAACGAAGGGGGACCGGGCGCGGTGAATTTGTGGTGATGGACGCGCCGAGTGAGTTGAAAATTTCCGGCTTTGATTTTTCCTTGGCACCGCGTGAGCTCGCGTTGTCTGCGGATGCCAAGAAACAGATCGTGGAGCCGCCGCTGAGCTTCTGGATCTTGGGAGATCAGCGTGCGGTTCGTGTAGACGTGCCCAAAAACCAAAAGGCGAAGGGGCAGCATTTTCGCGTGACCTTGCCGAAGCCGTGGAGCACTGAATGTGTTGCCGTGGTGCTTGATAAGGCGGCCTCCCGGGATCCCAAAGTGGCGGTGGGTTTGGCCGAATTTCAGGCGCGCTCCTCTTTGGCAGCCAGCAGTAACGATGAACTAGTGACTCTATTGGATGCTGGGGGCGCCAAAGGGCGTGCGGCGTCGCGGAGTCTCCGGGGCCGGGGTGCAGAGGCAGCGGATCGGGTGATACATGGCTACGATAAGCTGACGCCTGAAGGCCAGGTGTTGGCCCTGGGCGCGTTGGAGGATAGCGAGTGTTCGAAGAAGTCGCCGATTCTGGTGTCGGCCACTCTTCACGGTTCACCGGAGTTGGTCGGCTTGGCGGGGGGCTTGTTACAGCAATGCGGAGCCGCCAGTGCGGACGCCATTGAGGGTGCCCTCGATGGCGCCAAAACTGAGGAGCTGCTGCTGCTCACGACCATGCTGTCGAAATTGAGCCCCACGGATACGCTGACTCGATTGGCGAAGCGTTTTGACGGGGCAAAAGCGCCCGCACGGGAGATCCTGCGGGAGGCCTGGGGCAACGCCGCCGAGCATTCGGAAGCTCAGAATCAGCTGAGCGCGCTCCTGCAGGCAGAAGACGCCGGCGAGTCCCGGCAGGTCGAGATGCTGCGCGCTCTCGCGTCATCACGGGCTGGTTTGGTGCCGGAGGCTGTGGCGTTGATCGAGCGCCTTTGGACGCCCAAGGCATCCTTCCGTACTCGCTACCTACTGTTGCCGGCGGTCTTTGGGCTCGATGAGTCATCGCCGCTCAGGAAGCGTATCGAAGAGCAAGCTTTGGGGGATCCTCGCGCAGAGATACGCGCAGCGGCGTCACGCGGGGCCAGCCGGGCATCGGCACCGCGTCTGCTCCGACTGCTGGAGGACGAGAACGTTCGGGTGAGGGAAGCTGTCGTGACTCGTTTGCGGGAGCTCGCCCATCGACCGGCTACCCAGGCGTTGGTCGTGCTGCTCGCCAATGACGTATGGCCCCTGGTGCGGCACGCGGCCGCTCTTGCGTTGGGCTCTGTCGGACTCGGCGCGGAAGTGGACCGAGCCTTAATCGATGCGTTGGATGATCCGTCAGCCAAGGTGCGCCGGGGCACGGCCACCGCGATAGGAGTTACCGGGCGTGCGGTCATGGCGCCGGCGTTGCTCGATAGCCTGGACGACAAGGACGAGGGCGCGCCGGTTCGCGCGTCAGCGGCGCGGGCCCTTGGTCAGATCTGCCACGCAGCGAGCGCAGATGTGCTCACGACATACGCGGCAAAGTTGGGATCCGCGAACATCAGCGGGGATGAGCGGATGATCGGTCGTTCTGCCCTGTTGGCGCTGGGGGACATCGCCCCGGCAGATCTGGCTACGCGGCTCCAGGTGTTGACGGCAAAAGGGTCGCCCCACGCAGCCCAGCGAGCCGCTGCTGACGTGATGTCGCGGGCGGGTGCCTGCGGCCGGGCTAAGAGCGCCGCAGCTAAGGGCGCCGCAGCGAGCCAGCGCTAGGCCAGCAAGTTTCTCCCGACGGCCAGTTGTGCGAAGGTCTCTGGCGAGTCATGCCCGAGTCCGAAGTGTCCCCGACCGAGCCCCCCGCCGACGCAAGCGATGGGGCTACCGAAGGCGTGGCAGCGAGCCCGCCGCGGTCGTTTCACGGGTTCAGTCACCTGGGGCACTCCTTACTGCTGGGCTGCCTGTGCGCTCTGTTGTGGGCGAGTTTGCCGCTGTTTAGGCACGGTGGAAGTTCCGTTCAGTACGCGCTGCTCGTCCTTGGCTCTGCTCTGAGTTTTGTTCCGGCGCTGCTGATCGGCCGCTTGGCGATCCCCTTGCCTCCCGTCGCATCCGCAGCAGCGTTGGGAGCGCTAGTATGTGTCCCGCTCTGGACGGCTCTCGGCATGCTGCTGAAAACTTACACCCATCATCGTCAGCTGGGCGGCGTTGTCTTCGCGTTGTTGGCGTTGCTAGCGGCAGCCGTTGTGGTGACGCTGGTGGCGCGCTTGCTGCGCATTGCCAGCGAGTTTCGCGCCGCCCGCATCGCGTTGGGATTCTTGTGCACTGGTTCGGTCTTCGCGTTGTTCTATTTGTCGCTCCCTCTAGCGTCATTGGATTTCGCCACGGCTCAACTTCGCGCTGGGGTGGTCGACGCCATCGTGGGTCTCGGTTTGGTCTACACGGCAGTGACCGCGCCGATCTGGGATAGCGATTCGACCCAATTGTCCAAGCTAGGATACGCCGTCGGAGGTGTCTGCTGTGCGGTGGGCGTTCTGCTCCTATTGCAGAATCCTGACGCTGTGGTGGCATGTGGGAACGCACCCGCACAGTGCGGCGCTCTGGCATGGCTTCGTTAACTTTGGAGCGAATATTGCCGTTCTCCTCTGGGAGCTGCGGGCGTCAATAAAATCCGGAGGCTGTGGAGTTGACAGGGTCGGGGTCATCCTTAGCTTGCCTGGCGTAAGCGAACGCGGCGGTGTGGCAGTGCCTCCGGCGATTTTCTTAAGGAAAGTCGTTTCTCGCCAACATTGGAATTTTCGATGACTTCTTGGCTTGAGAGGCAAACTGATTCAATCGGCGCGGATGTGAACCCGCAAGATGGCTGCACTTCGAAGCACTCGTCGGGCGTGCAGCGTCTTGGCACGCCCTACGCGACGGGCGGTCTTCGCGCTATACTGCGCACGATGTTGGCCCCTCAGGTATTGCTCGTGAGCTACGCACGGCTTCGGCGTAGCGTGCCGAGGTTGGCAATGCTGTTCGCATTGCTATGCACACTGGTGCTGCCGTCGACGGCCAGCGCTGATGTGATCGCGTCAGGGGACGTCCCCGAGTCCAAGATCGCAGCGCCATCGGGCCCTCACGGGGCGGACAGCGGCATCGCGCATGCTCCCGCCGACGGCGCGCGTTTGGCGATCCCGCGGGCGCCGAAGGGTTACAACAATTACGATGGCGGCTGGGTGCAGTTTGCCTACCCGCCGTCAGTACGAGAGCACGTGCAAGAGCTCATAGCCGTCTCCGATGAGTATCGTCACGAGCTCGCGGATCGCTTGGGCCAGAGCGTGCTCGATCGAGTGGTCGTGCGAATCGCTCGCACGCCCGGGGAAATGTCGACTCTGGCACCCAAGGGGGCGCCGTACCCCAAGTACGCTTCCGGTGTCGCCTACTCGAGCCTTGGATTGATCTTGCTGACGATTCAGCCACCGCACACCGGTGCGAACCACAACCTAGGGGAGATATTTCGCCACGAACTCGCGCACGTGGCGTTGCACGATGCTGTCGACGGTCAGGCCATCCCTCGTTGGTTCAACGAAGGTTTCGCCGTGCATATTTCTCGCGAGAGCCCCCTGGCGCGACTGCAGACCCTGTGGACGGCGAGCTTGGCGGGACGACTGATGCCGCTACGGCATATAGACGAGCGATTTCCCGCGGATTCCGAGTCAGCGATGTTGGCCTATGCGCAATCTGCTGACATCGTTCGCTACCTCATTCGTCAGCAAGATAGCTATCGCTTTCAGTCGATGATTTCTCGCGCTCGCAGCGGCAAGGGTTTCGTTCGGTCGCTAGAAACGGCCTATGGCGTGGAGATGACGAACCTTGAGCACGAATGGCGTCAAGACGTAGCCAAACGCTACAGTTTTTGGCCGGTGCTGCTTAGCGGCAGCCTGATTTGGGTTGGCGCCATTGGGCTATTCTTTCTCGGTTGGCGGCGACGCAAGACTCGGGCTCAGGCGACCATGGCGAAATGGGCCGTGGAAGAGGCCCGGGAAGATGCCATCAAGATGGCGGCTGCGGTCAAGGCGAGCGGTGGCCGAGTCCACATTGTGTTGCGAGATACGGAGCCCTCCGTGAACGCTCCGGCTGGAGTGGTCGGAGCGGCGCGCGAGAAACTCACAGGCGAGCGCGAGATCCCCATCGTGCAGCACGATGGGGACTGGCACACCTTGCACTGATTTGCCGGGCGTAGCAGTGATTCGCCGGGCGCTCAGACGCTCTGCGGGCGCGGGCTAGTGTGGGATTCAGATAGGCTTAAGTAATCGAGTTATTCGCTCACCTAAGGTGAGCGAATAACTCGATTACTTAAGCCTATGATCGTATCTGACGCATGTTTTTCATGGTGGCGATTCCCCTCAAGAGAAGTGAATCGCGCACTAGGGGGCCTTCAGCTGCGTTCCATGTGGGATTTTTCTAGCCGCCGGGAGACATCGATCAATCGCTCGAACACCTGTCGGGTGGAGCTGGCATCCAAGGGGGCTGGGCCCGCCGCGCCCAGGCGCTCCAGTACAGCGCGCTCCCGCTCAGGATCGTACACGTCGATCCCTCGCTCGCGCTTGATCTCCCCGACTCGCAGAACGATGCGGATCCGTTCGGCAACCAGCTCCAAAATCTTGTGGTCGACTTCGTCGATGGCGACGCGAAGTTGTAGCAATTCAGGGGTAGTCACGGTCGGGGATGCTAGTGCCAACCACTCGATCTCGCAATTGGCGTCGGGCGGAAACAATCGGCTGATTTCGCGTCGCTTCGGTACACCCCCCCTGTGTCAGCGTAGTTGCCGCCTCAGCTTCCGCCGGGCGCTGAAAATCGGCTCAGTTAACGATACTCGGGCAGCCCTCCTGGATCCGGACCCGGGTAACGGTCAAATCTTTGAGATCTTGGCAGTATCGACCCACCACGGTCAGTGTTTGTCCGCTCGAATAGATCCAGCCGTCGCCGCTGTCGTCCGCGTCGAAGGGGATGGGCTCACCATCGAAAAGTACGTTCACGAGCGCGGGATCATCCGGTGGCTGGCGCAGGTCGAAATCACAGCGTAATACCGCCGTCTTGGCGAGATCGATCAGAGTGTTAGATAGCGCCTCGGTGTCAGTCACAGCGTAGTAGCTGGTCTCACCGTCCTGGGGGGCGCCGCCGGCAACAGCCATCACGTTCAGCACGCGGGCGTAGATTTCCGTGCCCGGCAAGCCGATGACATAGGTCGCTACACCGGCGTCTCGAAGGCGCTCGAGTATCGGCCTCGATCCTTCGTCCAGGCAATGAAGCGATCCCAGCTTGTCCGGATCGCAACAGTTGACGGAGTCGTCGCAGAGCACCCCGTTGTCCAACTGGGTGCGCTCGATGTTGGGGATACAGTTTTCGCGATTACAAGTGACGAACTCAGAGCAGTTCGGTCCGCCGTCGGTCAGCAAAAACACGGCGCTGGGCCCTTCCATAGCGAGCAGCTGCGGTTCTAGCAATCGCAGGGTGGCTGTGATTGGAGTGCCACCAGCTGGATCCCGGCGACTGAGCTGGTCCATCAATGCGATGGTATCGAAGCCATCGAACCCGGTTGTGGCGAAGGGATCTTCGTTGATGGTGCGAAGCTGGTATACTTCCTCGCCCACGTCGCATTGAGTCGAAAGGTCGCCCACCCTGGCCCCCGGAAAGTTGGCGGCCCCCACGCGGGTGAGGGTGCCGACCGCTCGCATCACGTTTCGCACAGCGTTGAGGGCGGCCTCGTGGCGGTTATCCGGCGTTCCGCCCATGGGCCGCAGCATGCTCCCGGACGCATCGAGCACGAAATAGAGGTTAGGGCGTTGGATCTCGAGTTCCGAGACGCCAAGCCCACAATAACTGGCGTCCGCCACCTGCAAGAGGCCTCCGCCCTGGCCCTGGGACTGCTCGGAGTTACCGCCACTGAGCAAGTCGCTACCTGGGGTGGCCTCCTCGGAATGGCAGCTGAGGGCTACAGCGAGGCAAAAAGTGGCTTGGGCCAGGCGCATCGCCCCAAGCATAGCAGCTGCGACACCGAGAATGGTTTCTCGGGAAGGCAGATGGCCCCCAAGGCGTTATTGTTGGCGGCGTGAAAGGGACAGTTGAGCAAGAGTGGACGAGCCGGGCCGATCGCCGCGCCTATGGCTTGTATGGGCTGGCGCTGCTGTTGCTGCTCTTAGCGCTGTCTGTCGGCAGAACTCAGCCCACGCTGGGGTGCGGTACAGGCCCCGCTGCGGCTACAGCTTTTACAGGTCTGGACCTAGTGGTCACGCTGGCCTCATTCCCGGGGGGAGCGGAGGCGGGGGCAGCATCGGATGAGGGTGGGAGCGACGGTGGAAGCGATGCGATAACAAACGTCGTCCGCGTTCCGATTCGGATCCGGCTTTTTCGCGGACAGGGCCGTTGGTTTTCTCCGGTGCGGGAAACCAGCGTGCCCTACACACCGCTCATCGCCGTGGACGATTTGGTGCCCGGCAAATACTGGGTCCTGGTGGACGCTCCTGGCTTCGCCCGGCGCTCAGCTAAGATTGTGCTGGTACCGGGAGAGCGTCGCCAGATCCGTCTGGAACTGCCCCCAGCCGTAAAACTCGAAGTCAGCGTACGGGACGAGAAGGGTGAATCGATCCGCCAGGCTACGGTTCTGGTTCGAGACGGGGATATGCTGCCCTTTGGCGGCTTGACGGATACCAAAGGCAACGCGATTTTTCCCGCCCTCGGCGATGCACCCTATCGTGTGAGGGTGTCTCGCGAGGGATACGATCAGTTCCGGCGCCAGGGCGTTCGCGACGACCTCAAAGTGATTCTCAAGCGCTTGGCTGCGATTGAGCTGTCGGTGGTGGAGGCGGACGGCAAACCGGCTCCTGGCGCGACGGTGATGATCGTCGGCAGCGCGCTTTGGCCAGCAAGAAGCACCATGACTAACGCCAAAGGCGAAGTGCGAATCGGCGGACTATCTTCGGGTAGCTACGATCTGAGTGCACGGACCGATCACAGCATCTCAGAAACGGAAATCGGATTTTCGCTATCGCGTGGTGAGGTTCGCCGGCTGGTGCTGCGGCTCGGTGCGGGCAGACTGGTGACGGCGATGGTCACCGACGGCGATGGTGACAATCCCATTGTCGTACCCAACGCCGAAGTCGTGTTGGTCGAGAGCGGAGTGAGCCCGTTCCCGCAACAAGGCCGTACGGGTGCGGATGGCACAGTCCGGCTCGGCCCTATCCCCAAGGGTCCGGCTATACTGGCAGCACGGGCGGAGGGATTCGTGGGACGGTGCGCCGTGGAGGTGCCAGAGGTACTGGACGTGCCCGTGCGGCTGAGTATGTTGCGCGGCGGGTTGTTGCGCGGTCGGATCGAGGACAAATACGGACACGGAATAGCCGGCGTCACCATCGAGGTGATCGGTATCGATCTCGACGGCCTCCCCATCGCCCAAAGCCCGTACTTGATGCAGGCTAGCTCTCACCACTTTGCGTCGGCACTGCTCGGTCCCAGCCCGCTCTTGCCCGCGGGAGAGCTAGGCGTCATGCCGGGTCCCATCCCGGTGTTGCCCGGCTCGGCGGGGTTTCGCCAGGGCCCGCTACTGGAAGACGAGCGGGAGCCGAACGCTTGGAGTACCGACATCGCGGGGCGCTACGAACTCAAGACCGTGATACCCGGTCGCGTCCGAATCTTGGTGCGCCATCCTGAATACATCGAGGCGGTGAGCGACGCTGTCACCCTGACGCCGGGCGGGGAAGTAGAGATCAACGTGGTCCTCCGCCAAGGGGGGTTGCTGGAGGGTCGCGTTCTGGACAGTCACGAGCGACCGGTGGCAGGTTCGAGGGTCTTGCTCACTAGTGTGCGCGGCACTCTTCGATTGTCCACGCTAACGGCGCTGGATGGGACATTCGCCTTTGCTGCTGTGCCGAATGAGTTCCGCTTGGGGCTGGCAGATCCTGAAGATATCGCCAGTATCGTCCTGGAACAGGAGTTTGAATTCGGCGACCAGTCGCGTCTGGAGTTGGAGTTGCTTTTGCCGGAACCCCGGGAAGACGTGGCATTGACTCTGGTGGATGAACACGGCGAGCCGATCGAGATGGCCCGGGTGCTCGCGCTCTCCTTAGATCCGGAGGTGCCCATGCGCCGAACGCTGTTTACGGATGATGCGGGGAAAGTGTGGCTGCCCATGGCCCGAGGTATCAAGCTGCGTTTGGAGGTGGATGCTTTTGGTTTTTCTCCCGGCGTTATGACGCTGGATCCGGCCCCGGAGGCAGCCGAGGTGTCACTGTTCGCTGGGGTGTTGGTAGAGGGGCAGGTCACTCGCGTGAGAGGGCGCCGGGCGGCGGCTGGCGCGACCATCACACTCACCACTCAAGGCAAGCGCTATTCGGCCTTGGCGGATGTAGAGGGCCGCTTCCGTTTGCAGCACGTGCCCGCCGGGGTGACGAGCATTCGCGTCAACTTTCCGGGGGATGCCGAGAGCGAAGGCGAGGTTACGATTGTCGCGATGGATCGCCGCGATCGCCCCTTCGTCATTCCCACAATCGATCTCGATGAAGCTGGCGTTGTGATCGGCTTCGTGTTGGATCTGGAAGGTCAACCCGTCGCGGGGGCCCGGGTGGCCACAACATTTGTGTCGGCCTACTTGTCCCTCGGTTCTCTTCCAGTCGGCATGGCTCAGACCGATCGCAGCGGTAGCTTCGAACTTCGAGGCGTGGCGCCCGGCGAGGTGATGTTGCACGCGTACGGCGTTGGCGTAGGGCGTGGCGAGGCGGCGGTGACGGTGGAGGCCGGCGATCGCAACGACGAGATAACCATCGAGCTAGACGACTCGGCAGAGGACGACGGAGCTGTGGCTGACGCTACGGTAGCGGTGACCCTGGGAGAGGGGACCGATCCGGATGAGCCTAGCGAGCTCAGTGTGGTCGTGATGCAGGTCGCTCCGGCTAGCGAAGCCATGCGCGCCGGTCTGCGCGCGGGGGACATCATCTTGTCGGTGGATGCCGTGGCGCCGGAATCTATCGAAGACGCACGCTCGCGGATGAGCGGTAGAATGGGTACGGACGTCGTGGTCGAAGTCAGTCGTTCCGGCGGAGTCGATAGTTTGCGGGTGCCCCGCGAACAGGTGCGTCGCTGATGGGGCCCCGGGTAAGCGACACAGGTCGCGTTCGCTCAGCCCCCAAGCGTTGGATGAGTGGGGCGGTCGTGATGGCTCTGTTAGGGCTCGCGCCCTCGGCTGCCGCCAATCCGCTGAGTTACCACGAACACGACGGCTTCTTGCTCCGTCTCAGTCTCGGCGCCGGGTCCATGTTGTTGGAACGGGATACAACGGGGCAAGCCGTGGACTTCGACGGCTCGTCCAGCATCGAGGGTGGCGCGATGTTCGCGGAAATTGTGCTGGCCACCACCGTGTGGCCTGGCGTGGCCATCGGGGGCTCGTTGGGCAACTACGTACAAGCTAGCCCTGTACTCAAAGTCGACACGGACGTGCCGCGGGAGCTGGCGGAGGAGCTCACGATCGTCCTGTTGGGTCCGACCGTGGAATACTATCCTTGGCCGAGCGATGGCTGGAACCTGGCGTTCACCCTGGGGCGCGCCGCCGCCGACGTGCCGGCATCTCCCGGCTCTCCGGTGGAGAAGCTGGGAGGCGACGGTTGGGGCGCATCCCTTGCGGCTGGTCACGAATGGTGGGTGGGCGATGAGTGGTCCGCCGGTGTGCGGGCCACCATGATGATCGCGAATCTTGACACGGAGACCCGGAGTGAAGGCCGCCTGTTCGCTGAGGACGATCTCGTCGCCGGCGCCGCTTTAGTCTTCACGCTGGTCTACCAGTAGGGCTGTCTACCAGTAGGCGCCCACACCCAGGGAGTGGGCGCTCAGTCGGCGTATTCTTTTTGCAGGATCTTTGCGATGGTGGTCATCTGAATGACGCTGGTGCCTTCGTAAATCTTGCCGATCTTCGCGTCGCGATAGAACTTCTCGACGGGGAATTCTTTGGTGAAGCCCACCCCGCCATGCCACTCGACGGAAAGCGAGGCAGCTCGCTCAGCGACCTCGGAGGCGAACAGTTTGGCCATGGCAGCTTCCTTTAGGAAGGGCTCGCCGGCGTCCTTGAGACGGGCCGCGTTGTAGACGAGCAAACGCGCCGCCTCGATTTCCATGGCGACGTGGGCGTACTGCACCTGCAGGCCTTGAAACTGCGCGATAGGCTGACCGAATTGCTCTCGCTGGAGCATGTACTTCATGCCGAGATCGAAGGCACCTTGAGCGAGGCCGAGCATCTGAGCCGCGATGCCGATGCGTCCCTCGTTGAGGGTTTCGATGGCAACCTTGTAGCCTTTGCCCACAGGGCCCAGCACGTTCTCTTCGGGGACTTCGCAGTTCTCGCAGAGCAACTCACAGGTGCTCGACGCGCGAATGCCGAGTTTGTCTTCCTTCTTGCCGACAGAGAAACCTTTGAAATCTTTCTCTACCAGGAATGCCGTGATGCCCTTGTAACCCTTACTGGGATCTACATTGGCGAGCATGATGAACAGCGAGCTCTCCTTGGCGTTCGTGATCCAAAGCTTGTGTCCGTTCAGGATCCACTTGTCGCCCCTCTTCTCGGCGCGCATTTTTAGTGCGAAGGCGTCGGAGCCCGAGCTCGCTTCACTCAGTCCGTAGGAGCCGACCCACTCCGTGGCCATCTTCGGCAGGTACTTGTCTTTTTGGGCTTGGGTGCCGTGGGCGCGAATGGCGTTGATGACCAGGGTGTTCTGCACGTCGACGATGACGCTGACGGCGGGATCCACCGATGCGATGGCTTCGATGGCGAGAATCGAATCGAAGATACTGCCGCCTGCGCCGCCGTACTCTTCGGAGATCTCGATGCCCATGATGCCCTGCTCGAAAAGTCCTGGCAGCACGTCGTCGTCGAGCTGGTTCTGGGCGTCCATTTTGGCCACCTTCGGGCCGATGCGCTCGCGGGCGTACTTGAGGACGGAGTCCCGAAACATGGTTTCTTCTTCCGAGAGCGTGGTCAGCGCGGGGGTGGTCATCGATCGGCCTTCTGAGTAGTGGTTTTGGGAGCGCCCTGCTAAGCAGGGAGCGGACTAATTGCCCGGTCGAGGGCGTACAATGGACTCAGGATGGCGGGCAATAGCTTCGGACAGGCGTTTCGCATCACCACGGCAGGGGAATCCCACGGGCCGGGCAACGTCGTCATTATCGACGGCTGTCCCCCTGGCATTCCACTCAGCCCCGCGGATCTGAGCGTCGATCTGGAACGTCGGCGGCCTGGACAGAGTAAAATTGTCACCCAGCGGCAGGAGTCCGACGAGGCCGAGATCCTAGCCGGCGTATTCGAGGGGCGTACAACCGGTACATCCATCGCTATTTTGATCCGAAACGAAGACCAGAGAAGTCGCGACTACAGCGACATCAAAGACAAATATCGTCCTGGGCACGCAGATTACACCTACGATCAGAAGTTCGGATTTCGCGACTATCGAGGCGGCGGACGGGCCAGCGCTCGGGAAACCACCGCCCGGGTTGCCGCGGGTGTCGTCGCGAAAAAGCTCATCAATTCCGTCTGTGGTGGGTCGGTCGTGGGCTACGTGAAGCAAGTCGGAAACATTGTTGCGACCATCGACGATCCCGCCGCGGTGACCCTCGACCAGGTCGAAACTTTACCCGACGGCGAGCCGAATATCGTGCGTTGCCCCGATGTGGTGGCTGCGGCGGAGATGATTGACCTGATCAAAGAGGTCCGAAAATCTCAAGATTCCATCGGCGGCTCAGCTGAGATCGTCGCTTCCGGCATCCCGGCGGGCATCGGAGAGCCAGTCTTCGATAAGCTCAAGGCCGACTTAGCGAAGGCTCTGTTCAGTCTGCCCGCGGTTCTGGGCGTCGAATACGGAATCGGCTTCGGCTGTGTCACCGCCCGCGGTAGCGAAAACAACGATGTTTTCGTGAGCGAAACGGGCCCGGACGGAAAGCCTCAGGTGCGCACGGTGACCAACCGGCATGGCGGTATGTTGGGTGGGATCTCCAGCGGCATGCCCATCGTGCTGCGCGCGGCAGTGAAACCCACCAGCAGCTTGTCGGTGGAGCAGGACACCGTCGACAGCGACGGCAACAAAACCACCATTCGCACCAAGGGGCGGCACGACCCCTGTTTGCTCCCCCGCTTCATCCCGATGGCGGAAGCCATGGTCGCCATCGTGTTGGCGGATCATATCCTGCGCTGGCGCGGGCAGAACCCCCAGCAGTAGCGCGGTCAACTGGTCGTTAAATCCTGAAGCTCGGTGAGCATCTTGTCGGCCAGGGCGAGGCCGTCTGGGAAGGATTCACCGGCTCGGAGCTTTCGAGTGAGACGCATATCCGGACTGAGTTTGTAAGCGGAGTTTTTCGAGCCCACGAGGGTCCCGACCTTCTCCGGATCCAAGGGCGTGTCTTCGCGGAGGTGAAGCGTTACGATGCGGCCGGTGCCTTCGCAGCCCAGAGCACGCAGTTCCCGCAGCTGTGTTTTCAAGCGCATCAATTCCACCAGACGTTCTGCCTCGATGGGTGGCCGACCGAATCTGTCCTCCATCTCCGCGGCCAAGCTCATGACCTCCGTGTCCAGTAGCGCACTGGCAAAACGTTTGTAAACGCTGAGCCGCACCCCCACCTCGCGGATGTAGGCCTCGGGCAAGAAGGCGTCGACGTCGAAATTTAGCTCGGGATCGACCTCAGCCGTCAGCGTGTCACCGCTGAGTTCGCGGGTGGCCTCCTCCAACATCTGACAGAACAGATCGAAGCCGACGGCGGTGCTGAGGCCGCTCTGATCTCCGCCCAGCAAGTTGCCGGCGCCCCGAAGTTCCATGTCCAAGGTGGCGATCTGAAATCCAGAGCCCAGTTGCGTGTGGCGTTCGAGGGCTTCGATGCGGTGGCGAGCATCGTCTGTCAGTCGGTCCTGGGATGGCACCAACATATAGCAGTAGGCGCGCTCCCGGGAACGACCGACGCGTCCGCGCAGTTGATACAGTTGGGAAAGCCCGAAAAGATCAGCTCGGTCGATGATCATCGTGTTGGCGCGCGGGATGTCCAGTCCGCTTTCGATGATCGATGTAGCGACCAGCACGTCGATGCGTCCCTCGACGAAATCAAGCATCGTGCGCTCTAGTTCCGCTTCTTTCATTTGCCCGTGCCCGACAGCGATTCGGGCTTCCGGCACCAAGCGCCGCACCAGCTCGGCGCGCTCGTAGATGCCCTCCACGCGATTGAACACGTAGAAGATCTGCCCGCCGCGACTCAGCTCGCGCAACAGGGCCTCCTGGATGAGCTTTTCGTCGAAGCTAGCTGTGATGGTGCGGATAGCGCGGCGATCCACCGGCGGCGTGCTGATTAAGGACATCTCGCGGAGCCCGCCCACCGCTAGTTGCAAGGTGCGCGGGATCGGCGTGGCGCTGAGCGTCATCACGTCTACTTCAGCGCGAAGTTGTTTCAGGCGTTCCTTGTGAGCCACTCCGAAGCGCTGCTCTTCGTCTACGATGACCAGCCCGAGGTTTTTGAAATGTACATCGCGACTCAACAGCCGGTGGGTGCCGATCACGATATCGACCGTGCCCTTGCGAATTTGCTTTTTGGTTTCTTTGACGGCTTCTGTACTTTGAAAGCGGCTCATGGCCTGCACTTCGATGGCGTAGTCGACGAAGCGTTTTTGGAAGGTCAAGAAGTGCTGCTGAGCCAGCACCGTGGTGGGGCACAAGAGCGCCACTTGGCGCCCGTTCATCGCATAACGGAAGGCCGCACGTAGGGCGACTTCGGTTTTTCCGAACCCTACGTCGCCGCAGATCAGCCGGTCCATGACTCGTTTGTTCTGGGTGTCGCTGAGCATGTCCGCGATGGCGGCGGCTTGATCCGAGGTTTCTTCGAAAGGGAAGCTCGCTTCGAACTCGGCGTAGTCGTCGCCTGGGGGCGGCAACGGCACCTTTTGCACGTTGTTTCGTTCCGCGTAGAGGCGCAGGAGCTCGTCCGCCATCTCGCGGACCTTCTTTTTGACTTTGGACTTGGTGCGACTGAAGCTGAGACCACCCAGTTTGTCGATACGGGGATTGCCCTCCCCGCCGGAGTACTTCGTGAGCTGATTGAGCCGGTAGGCGGGTAGGTAGAGCTTGTCGCCGCCGCTGTATTCCACCAACAGCAAGTCGACGGTAACGCCGCCCACCGTCTTGTGCTGCAGACCGTGATAGCGACCGATGCCGTGTTCGACGTGAACCACGAAGTCACCGGTCTCGAGTGCCCGTAGGTCTTCTAGCTGGGCGCGGGCGCTGCGTTTACGCGTTGGCGCCTGCCGCGCACGTTGTCCGAAAATTTCTTGCTCGGTGATCCAAACCTTGCCCTCCGCCGGAGCGATAGCGCCGCGCGCGAGGTTGCCGATGCGTAATTGAATGAGGGCGTCCTGGCTGGACTGGGGCGAACCCACCGCATCGGAATCGGCTGCATTGTCATCGCCCAAGTCGCTGTGGCCTGGGTCGCTGTCGCCTACGTCTCGGTCACCGAGCTCGATGTCGACGGCTCGCAGCTCGACGCCGCGATGGCTCAGCAGACTCAGCGCACGACGCGCTTGTCCAGCGGTGCGCGCTACGATCTCTACGGACAGTCCGTTTTCAGTCCAGATGCCAAGCCGACGGAGTAGAGGGTCGAGGGCACCTTGGCGGCCCTGGGACGTGCGCGCCGTGCGGATGGCGCGGTCGAGATCCGAATGGTCGCGAGTGGCTAGGGTGGGGGTGTCGAGCTCGGGCTTTTCGAGTCGGGAGAAGAACCCGTCTTCAGCGTTCCCACCGATCAGGTTGCGATTTAGCGCGAGAACCGTGCGCTGTTCCAGCATGGCTTCGACGGCTGACTCGCTACTGAACAACGCCGTGGGTGCGAAATGGGGCTCCGCCTTGTGCTCAAACCCCATGCGGGCTGCCTCCCACACGTCACATAGCGAGTCGCTGAAACCCGCGGGCTCCTCGATCAGCACCGGAGAATCACCGGGCAATGCTTCCCAAAGCGGTACCAGTTCAGCAAAGGCCGGTGTGTAGGCGTCGACGCTGAAAAAGGACCGGCCCTCGGTGACGGTTACGACGAGGCTGCGGGCTTTTTTGGATGGATAGTTGTCGTCGTCGCACAAGGAGCGCAGGGCGATACGCGCTTGCTCGCAGAGGCTGACGCTCAGCTGGGCTTCCCGGACGGGGGGGAGGCGCACCCGGGGAATGTGCGCTTCACTGCGTTGGTCTTCTGGAGAAAATAGTCGGAGCGTCTCCACCACGTCGCCGTCGAACTCCACACGAACCGGCTGATCGAGGGCCGGTGACCAGATGTCCATGAGTCCACCGCGGACCGCGAAACAGCCGGGATCCTCGACGACCGGCACTCTCAAGTAGCCGGCTTCGCTGAGTTGTCGCTGAAGCTCGGTGGCGTCGACCTCTTGTCCCTTGGCCAGCGCTGGGGAGGCTTGCAGCAGGGTGGCTGCCGGCAGCACCCGTCGTGCGAGGGCTGTGTGGGTGGTGACGAGAACCGACCATGGCAGCCCAGCCGCTATGTGGTGGAGGGTGTTGAGCCGCTGCATGGTCGCGTTGCGATCCACGTGTACCCGCGCGTAGGGATCCCCCTCGGCGGCGAAATACAGAAGTACGGGGGGAGTTGTGGAGCGGTTCGGTCCCTCCCGCAGCATGTACTCAAGGTCGCGAGCGAGGCGCCCGGCGCTCTCGGTGTCTCTGGCGATGAAGAGCAGAGGTCGCTGGGTGCGGTCGTACAACTCCCGGGCGACCAGAGCGGCCCCCGCCCCTTCAACACCCCGCAGCGCCGACAGTCCGGTGCTTTCTAGAGCGCTGGTGACAAATTGATATGCGGTGACGACCTGTTGATCTTCCGGCAGCGCCAGGGGACCGGAGATGTCGTCCCCGGAGGCCTCAAAGGCTGCGTGATCCGTCATGCTCGCGCTCTTAACATGAAGGGGCGCTGGCCGGCGATGGCTGCAAAGCGACACGGCAGTGATTCGCCCCATTCAGCGCGACCCAGTTTGGCGCGACCCAGTTCAGTGCGACCCAGTTCAGCGCCCCTCACTGCGCGCGAGAGCCGCTGCCCTATGATTTTGCGCTCGTAGGGTCCACGGCCCGTCGGGGGACACGAGCAAATGTCGCTCGAAGGACTTCTCAGCGGCGCCGTAGTCACCCCCTTGATAGCGTGCGATCCCGTTGGCGAATTGGACGGGGTACTCAGAGTCGATCTGGGAGAGTGACTTGATCGTGGCGAGCCGGTGGTGCATCAGCAGCACGGGGCTCGCTCGAACTCGCATGGGCGGGTGGCGCAGCAAAAACGAGTAGAACAGCCGCCAATCGCTCAAGCTAGGCGCATAGGGAAAAGTTTGCGCCTGGCCGGACAGCTTAGCCCAGTGAATTCGGAAAAAGGCGCGCAGGTCGTCGTGGCTCATCTTCGACTCCCTCGGGCCGACCCATTTGTTCTTGAGACCGTTGTTGACAAAATTGGCGCCCAGCTCGGTCAGATCCTTGTTGACCTTCCCGGTTTCCACCCAGACATCGACGGCGGCGACGAACAATTCCGTTTGCAGATCGCGCAGAGGGATGAGCGAGTGCTCGCCGTCTTTGCTGTGAGCGATGCCCACAGCTCGCCTGATTTCCCTGAACAAAGATCGGGCGGTTGTCGATTCGGTGGCGACGCTGTGTTTTCGCATCAACTCACCGACGCTGCGGATCTCCACGCTCAGCCCGTCTCTGGCTGCGGCGCCGGCAGAGGCTTTTACGTGGTGTGTCTCGATCTTGAGCTCTCGGCCGTCTGCACGGGGGATGGGCAGATCTATCGGTACGGCATCAAATCGGGCGAACAGACGAGTGGAAAGCAATGCCAGTACGACGACCACCACAGCTGATTGCCAGCCCTCGAAGTGTTTTTTCAGGGAGCCGGACCGGCCACCGGGCGGCGCCTTAGCTGTCGGCCGACCAGCCTCGGTGTCGAACTCCGCCTCCGGTTCGGGGTGTTTCGGGGGGTCGGGGTTTTCTGACATGTTGGCCGCTGGGCGCTATTATAGCTCTAGCCGGTAGGGATCGGTGGGCTAGCCGTGCCGGAGCACGATCCGGCGAAAGAATCCGGCCACTCGCGCCGTTTCTTGTGCTGTAAAGCGACTGTAGTGACTGACAAGCGAAGCCATAATCGGGTTGCCCTTTCCGTCGAGGCGACGTTTCAGCTGTCGTCGGATGCCGGTATTGGTGGACAGCTGAAGGACATCAGCGTCGGCGGCGCTTTCCTAGAGCTGGGGGATGACGCCGAAACCCCAGCCTTCGGCACGAAGGGCACGTTGGTGGTCGAGCTACCGGGAAACAAGTCGCCCCTGGAACTGCCGAGCACAGTTCGATGGAACAAGGCCGGGGGCATCGGACTTCAGTTTGGGTTGCTGGGCGCGAAGGAAACTCACGCTCTCAGTAAGCTGAAGAGCTGACGGGGGTCCGCCTCTTGCACAAGATCCCCGACAGCGCCGTCGAGTTCGCGGAGCAATACCTACCGGCTCGGCTCGCCGACTTTGGCTCCGTCCTGAAGGCACAAACAGCGGCAGGATCCGGCGTACTGCGCATCATTGGCGTCGGCGAGTGGAGCTACTGGATCGAAGAAGGGCAGCTGCGGCACCAAGCCGGCGTGGTCGGAGAAGTGCTGGCCCAACTGACTGTGAAAGAGCAGGATTTCGACCCCATGGTGTTGCGTGCCGTGCGCCGCGCGGCTGAGCGTGGTGCGCACGCTCTAGAAAAAAGTGGGAGTGCACTGGCGCTAGATGACGAGCGGGCCGAACTGATTCGGAGTCTGAGAGGTCACACCTTGGCGCTCGCGCTCACTGACGGAGGCAAGGAACACCGCTTGTATCTAACTCCGGGAGCCGGCGAGCCCAATTTGGATGAGCCCGATTGTGTGGTTCACGCGGATCTAGAAACGATAGTCGCCGTTGAAGAGCAACGGGCAGATCCCATGGATATGTTTTTCGAAAAACGTCTGCGCATCGTCGGCAACGCGAACCTGGCGATGGCGCTGGGCGGACTCTTCGCCTGAAGGCGAATGATCGCGGTAGGCGCGGCTACTTGGTAGCCGAAGTCGCGGTAGGCGCGACTACTTGGTAGCGGGAGCCGCGGGCATCGGCGTGGCAGGCGCCGGCAGACGCGGTGCTGGCGCCTTTTCCGAAGGCGGGATGGGCGTAACCGTCGCCCCAGCAGGAGCCAGCTTGCCTGCGGCGGGCTTCCTGGGCTTGCCCCTGGGTTTGGCAGGAACGGTGCGGCGGCTGGCGGCGGTGCTGGTCTTGCTTGTCGGGGCAGCGGTTTTGGTAGGAGCCGGCTTTTTCGCCTTGGGCGGCTTGGCTTTTTTGGGCGTCTTGGCGGCTTTCGGAGGCGCCGGAGGAGCGGGCAGGGGTGCCCAGCGGAGGCTCTCGCCCACCCGCGAACTGATGCGTTGGGAGCGCCAGCGCCTCAGGGACTTGATGTAGAGCCCTGGACCCTTGCCGGTCTTACGAGTGGAAAAGAACGCGAGCAGACGGCCATCGGGGCTGCAGGCTGGGTAGGAGTTGGATCCCTTGTTCTGAGTGAGGCGAATCATTTGCCCGCCGCGTTCGCCGGTGAGGATCAAGTCCTGGCGATTTCCGCCCACGGCGACAGCGAAAACCAGCTTGATGCCGTCTTCGGTGTCGCAGAAGGCGGGGGCTGACGCTGTGAATCCGGCAGGAGAGACGGGCTTTCCGTCGACGTAGATACGCTGAGTGCCGCGCTTGCCGCCGCCACCGACGTAGGCGAGCTTGCCGGAGGGACTCCACACCGGGTGCGTCGCCAGTTCAGCTGTGGAGACCTTCTTCATGCCGGAGCCATCGGCGCGGCCGACGTAAATCTTGGATGTGCCCTTTTCAGCGACAGCGATTGCCAGCTTGCTGTGATCATTGTTGAAGGCAGCGCTGTAGATCGACCCACGAAATGGAAGCTTCAGGGCAAAGGCAGGATCGAAGGCGGTCAAGCGAAAGGGACTGTACTTGCGGCTCCGAGAGTAGAACAGCTGACCCTTCGGCCCCCATATCGGCGCGATGGACGTATCGGTCTCTTCGGTGACGGGCTTCAGGCTTTGCCCGTCGCTGTCGAGGGTGAAGATGCGGCGGTTGCGTCCCCACTTGCCAGAGAAGGTCAGGTGACTGGCGAAGCCGCCGTCGCGACCGGTGATAGCGCCGAGCAAGCCGTCGGTGACTCGATGGGCGGTGACTCGCACTTGGTCTTCGGCGACGGTGATCTTCTTCTCGTAGACTGGATCTGTTCCGACACTGGGAAAGTAGGCGAGGCCAAACACTTCGACCTTGCCGTCTTTGGTTTTTTTGGCGGCGACTTTGATGATCACCTCGGCACCGAGTTTCTTCCACTCGTCCACGTCGACGGCATCACGAAAGCCGTAGAGCCCGGGAGGCGCCTTCTTGTCATCGATGAGATCGAACATGCCGGTGAGTTCGAAGTCTCGGCGCACCACCCCACGGACGACCACGTCCGCCATATCCCAGGAGAGCGATGGCAAGATGGCGAGCTTGGTGATGTGCTCCTCGCTACTGCCGGTGATGGGCAGCTCGCCCAGAACGGTTTCATCCTCCGGGGGCGTGGGGCCCGCGGACGCCGTCTGAGCCACCAGCACCCCTGCGATGGCGAGGGCGGTGAACAGGGCGAAACGGCGTCGGAGGAGAGTCAACATCGGTGGATTCTTTCGGGTGTTCGCGTTTTACGCTGACGGCCCTGGGGGGCTGCGCCCAGGTCGTTAGCCGGTGCCATAGCGCGCCGACGTCATTCGGACAATTCGGGTGCTGGGCTCGGCTCAGATGGAATGGCGGGGGCCGGGTCGGGCGCAGGCGGCGCGGCTGGCTCTGGCGTGGACTCGGGTTCAGCAGACTCGGGCTCAGTGGGTGCGGGCTCAGTGGGCGTGGCGGGCTCGCTGGGTGGCGAGTCGCTCCCGGCAGGTGGTTTGGGTCTCGCGGCAGGCGGGACCGCCGCCACCTTGCATTTGGCCTGCAGTCCGTTGAACACCGGCTGAACGGTGGTGCCGAGAATATCAGGATACTTCGGCGGAGGCGGTGGCAGCTGTTGACCAATGGTGGCGTCCATACTGGCCCGCACTCGGGCATCGAATATGGCGTTTCCGCTCGATTTGATCGTGTAGCTGGCAACGGCCCTCTGAGAGTTGACGGCTACGGCGACAGGAGCACGCAAAGATTTCAACTCCGCGCAGGGAATTTTTGTGTCGGGTATACGGAAGCGACGATTGAACCAGCCAATGATCTTCATTCGATACAGGCTGACGACCCGCGCTTTTAGCGGATCCGTCTCGGTCCCTTCCTCGACGCCCATCTCATCCCCGTCTTCGCTCAGCTCTTCGGGATCTTCCGCCGAGGCATCCACCTCGGGAACATCTTCGTCCAATTCTTTGACGATGGATGCATCAGGCGGCGGGGCCTCTTCGTCTAATTCCGCTAGGCGGGAGGTGGGCAGCTCTTCGGGATCGTCTTCCGCGTTCTCGGCGGGAGCGCTGACCTCTTCGAAGAGTTTTTTCGGCGTTGGCTTGCGGCGCCACATGCTGGGTAGCTTAGGTTTCTTCTTGGAACCCAGCTTCAGTAGGGGTGTTTCGTCCACCACAGGCGTTATCTGAATTGGAACCAGCGCCTTTTCCGGCTCCTTTTCGGGGGCGATGCTGGCGCCGCTGTCGGCGCTTCCCATCAGTATCAGTAGGCCCAGCTCGATCACTCCCGCGAAACCAACAGCGCGTTGGATTTCTTTGCGCGAAAAGTCCTGAGGTCGGATCGGCATGGTTAGGGACTGTCCGGAACTTCCTCGATATCCGGCTCGACCAAGAGATTAAGTGAAACAACTCCCGCGGCTCGGGCTGCGCCCACCACGATGGCGACGTCGCCATACATGGCCTTTTTGTCGGCTCGGATGAACAGCTCTTTCTCAGCTTGAACGCGTTTGTGGTGAAGCAATACGTCTTCGACGCGGCCCGTGATGTCTTGTTCACCAAAGATCGTTTTGCCCTCTTTGGTGACGGTGACCAGGAGCCGGGCGTCTTTGACGTCGGTTTCCGAGGCGTTCACCTGGGGCAGATCGATGTGCAGCCCCGCCGTCAGTATGGGGGCGGTGACCATGAACACCACGAGCAGCACCAACATGACGTCCACGAGCGGCGTGATGTTGATATCGCGGAAGCCCTTTTTTCCGCCTCGTTTACCGACTGAGCCGCCCATCAGCGGACTCCTCTATCCACCCGTAAGTCGCGGGCGTGCGTTGATGTCGACAACGGGGTCACGACAATCAAAACAAAAGACATGGCAGCTGAGAAGCGATTCCCCGGATCAGTATGCCGCGGGCGCTTCCTTTTTGGCGGGGGCAGGGAAGGCGGATTGGATGGGGGTGGCGGGATCGGCGAGCAACAGTTCGAGCCAAGTTCCGCCGGAGGCTTCCACCTCTTCGAGCAAATCCGTCAGCTGCTGTTCAACGAAGTTGTAGGCGATGGTGGCGGGGATGGCCGCGATCAGTCCGAAGGCTGTGGCAATGAGGGCCTCGCCAATGGCGGGAGCCACGACGGGCAACGATGCGCTCTTAGCCAATCCGATCGCTAGGAAGGCGTCCATGATGCCCCACACAGTGCCGAATAGACCGATGAAGGGGCCCGCCGAGGCGATGCTGGAGAGCGTGGGCATAAGCAGATTGGCGCGCTGGCTTTCGTTCACCAAGGCGCGCTCTCCGACAGCCTTCAGGATGCCCGGAGTCAGATTGGGAAGCTGATGGCGTTTGCCGAGGTCGATGACGATGCGAGCACCGGGGGCGTCACCGTGGCGCAGAGCTAAGGCGACTAGCTCTGCGCTTCGAGTGACGTGCTGACCCTCTTCTTCAAATTGCTTTTGCGCTTTCAGAAGTCGGCCGAGCTGAAGCCATTTGAGAATCCAAATCACCCAAACCGCGAAGCTGGCGATGACCAATATGACGAGTACCACCAGCACGACCCCGGAGGAATCGAGCATTAGGTGCAAGGGATCTAGCTTCTCCGCGGCAGGGGCGGCGACTTCCGGCGCAAACATGTGAGATGCCTATATCAGCAATGAGGAGGTGGGTCAGTTGGCGAGAACGATGTCGACACGACGGTCCCGGGACCAGGATGCTTCGTCTGTTCCGGTGGAATCCATCTCGCCGCGGGATGTGGACTCAGCCTGGGTCTCGGGGAGCCCCTTCTGGGCCAAGAAACCCCGGACATTGTCGGCGCGCTTGCCGCCTAGCACCAGGTTGTATTCGGACTCGCCGCGATTGTCGGCGTGTCCGACCAGGCGCATGCTCTTTCCCTTGAGGGGACCGGAGATAAAACAGGTGGCTAGCTTGCCGAGCACATCGTGGTCACCCTGCTGGATGTTTGACGAGTTGAACGCGAAGTTGGCTTCGGTGTCGGTCAAGCCACAGGCCTTGCGGATGGCGTCATCGATGTTGATGTTGCTCTGGCTGGGATCGTCGCCTGGCTTTTGCCCCTCAGAGCCTTGGGCTACGGGGGCGCCCGGGGGAGCCGTAGGGACTTCCGGTGGCGGCTGCGGATCGGATCCGCAGGCAAAGGTCAGGGCGCTCACGCCGAGTAGGGAAATAAGCTTTTGGGTGCTGGATTTCATATCGCCTCCTCTGGGGCCTCTCGCACAATGTGGGTGCGGTGCTGGCCTCGCCCCGGGTTTTCCCTGGCTGAGCTAGCGCTGCAAGCCTTTGCGTACGGTCGGATTATTGGCCGGTACTTCGCTAACGCCTGAGATATCGGGTGGATTCCATTAATTATTTCCGCCTGTGTGAAATACTGGATCGCTGTATGTGTCGGATACCGAACAAGAACTTCGGCGGGCCGGTCAGGTGGTCAGCAGTGGTTACCTGCCGATGGAGACAAAAATCGCTGCCGCCATCGCTAGAAAAACAAAGCTCACCAGGATTTTTGCGGCTTCTTTTTGGGCGACCTCGGGGGTGGTTCTTCGCACTTCGATGGTCGCCATGGCGAGTGCGGTGATGCGCTCGAGTTGTTCGTCGGCTTTCGGCTGGTAGCGTTCGTCATGCATCACGCCTCGGTAGCGCAACGCAGCCTCCACTAATAAGTCCGCCTCGTTGCAGTGCTCGAGCAACGCGCGGTGGGCGGCATCGTTGTCCCAGTCATCGATCAGCTTCTTCCATAACAAGTCCACGCCGAGATCTGTCACTACAGCCTCAGCTCTTGGGCGAGGCGCCGGGTGATCTTGAAGTATTCGGAACGTTCGTAGGGTTCGTTCAAGATGTGAAAATCTTTTTGGCTGAGACCGACACAACCGAAACAATAGCTGCAGCCAGACAGTCCGAAGCACTGAGTGAGATAGGAGCTCGCCGTGCAGCGTACACTCCCCACACAGTGCGTGCAGCCCAGTAGCTCTTCTGAGTGACGGCAGTGGGAACAGTCCGTCAAGCGCTCACAGGAGACGCAATAGTGGCAGCGCACTAGATGTTCTGAGTCGCGACAAAAGGTGCAACGGCTGCAGCTCTGACATGCTTTGCACTCGACGCAGTTGACGTTCTCTCCGCCTTTGGCATCGCCGTCGAGTAACGCTTGGTAGCGGTGTTCGAAGTCTTGAGCTGTCAGCTGTTCTGGAGGGTTGCGCTCTTCCGACATGGTGCTCTGTCTCCTAGGGCTCAGGGGCGCTGCTGCCAACTGATGCTCCAGCCGAGGATAGCTTAGTTGTGCCCAGCGCTGTCTCAAGCTCTGCGTTCTCATTTGCTGATTGGGGCCGGCGTCAGAACGCACTGGGGCGGTTCGGCGCGAGCAACCAGCGCCGCTGGCAAGCAGACGCCGGAGCGACGCGTGTCTTGTGTGAGCTGGGGCGCTCGGCGACCCTCACCCAGCAGAGTAGGGGCGGCGCAGTTAGGCGGCGAGAATGCCAGGCGGCAAGAGGCGACGACCCTAGGAACGCAGCGAACGGCGTAGGCAGGCGGCCGCATCCCGGGTCGTCGCCTCTTCGGCGGAGTCTTCGAGTCGGCGCAGGCGCTGGTCCAGCACTGGTCGCTTGATGGGCTCATCCTTTTCGAACAGTTGGCTCATGATCAGAATTGCGTTTCGGGCGCGCTCCTCGTCGAAGTGTTCGAGCAGTTGGAGCTGGACGGCTTGTTCCTTCGGCAGGGCGAAACCTTCTTCCAGATAATTGTCCACGGCTTTGGAAACCGCGCCCCTGCCCTGGCTGGTGAGTACCCGATCGAGCAGGTGCTCCCGCAAGCGGGTGGCTTCGTTGGGCACGTTGGTCGGAATCTGAATGATTCTGGCCGCTCGCCGCACACGTCCACTCACCGGCTTCTCTTCCATCGCGCTCAGAGGTTCGCTGGGGGCGTTCTCTAGCTGAGGGGCAGCAGATGCTGCGATCTTTCGATCTCCCCCTGCAATGAGTGGTGAGTTGGGGCGCCTAGCGGCCACAACTACCGGTACCACCGGTGCTTTTGTTTCGTTCCGAGCCTTGCGGCGCCGGCGGCGTCCGCCGCCAGATCTCCGGGCTTGTCCGTCCATTCGTAAATTCGCTCCTGAGCGTTTCGCTCATCCCCTCTGGGGTTTTCCATGGCATGGCGCCTTTGCATATCCCACCGTTTGGGGGTTGGCGCCTGCGGCTTTGCCGCTTGGGTTCGCCAGTGCCACGGCTGAGTGGTTGTCGCTCCTGGTTCGCAGGGGCGCATCGACTCACAATGCTGTGCTAGGCGTCTCCCAAGGAGATACCACGCACAGGCCGGCTGCCGAACCAAAAAATCGCACTAGGGGCCTGAAGCGGCAAAATTTTGCTCAATCTGGGGTACGGTCGACGCGCTTCGGTGCAATCCGAGGGCGAAATTCAGCGATTCGCGGTCTGTCCGCGAGCGTTTGCAGCCGTGTTCCCTGCGGCACTCAGCCACACGGCGCACTCTCACAGGGCGAACGCCCACTGTATCTAATCACCAAAGCCACGAGGAAATATGGTCGATATTGGCGCAAAGCTCTGGAAAGACGGACAGATTCTCGATGCGAAGGAGGCGAGCCAAGTCTCACTCCTGACCCACACCCTGCATTACGGCGTCGGCGCCTTCGAGGGGATCCGCGCGTACCAGCGCGACGATGGGCACACCTACATCTTCCGCCTACGAGAGCACATCGTTCGACTGTTCGATTCTTGTCGGCTCGCCACTTTCGAGCCGCAGGTCAGTATCGATCAAGTCACCGAAGGGTGTTTGCAAGTGCTCCGTGAAAACGGACTCAACGCTGCCTACTTGCGCCCTCTAGTGGTGCTGGGGGCGGGGGCGATGGGATTGCTGCCCACGGACAATCCGCCGCAGACCTACGTGATGGCGTGGGAATGGGGGACCTATCTCGGCAAGGACGGCCTCGACAAGGGCATCCGTTGCAAGATCTCAAGCTTTTCCCGATTGCACACCAACGTGAACATGACGAAGGGCAAGCTGACGGGCCAGTACATCAACTCCGTAATGGCCAAGCGTGAAGCCCAGATGGCGGGCTACGACGAAGCCCTACTGTTGGACGTGAACGGTTACGTTTGCGAGGGATCGGGCGAGAACATCTTTATCGTCAAAGGCGGCCGCTTGTACACGCCGCCGGCATCCGCATCGATTCTTCCGGGCATTACCCGGGACACCATCATGACTCTGGCCAGAGAAGATGGCTTGGTGGTCGAAGAGGCCATGCTGACGCGGGATCAGCTCTACTTAGCTGACGAAGTGTTCCTCGTAGGGACGGCCGCTGAAGTGACTCCCGTGCGCGAAGTGGATAATCGCCCCATCGGGTGTCTGCCGTCGGTTTCCCCGGTGGTGGGCCCCGTCACGAAATCACTCCAGGCTCGCTACTTCGGCCTCGTTCGCGGCGCCGACGAATCTCATCCCGAGTGGTTGACTCGAGTCTAAATTTCGCAGCTTGGGGGCCTAGGCTCCTGAGTACAGCGCTGTGTCTGTCCTGTGCCCCGGCGCTGGCGCCTGCCGCGCCTGGCTCGGCTGTGCCCCAGGCATCCGGGGAGACGGCGTCAGCGGATCGGGCGCCCGCGCGTCCGGTACTGGACGAGGCGTTTCTCACGGGACGTGTGCGAAGATTGATGTCCCAGCGATTTCTGATTTCCTTACCGCTTCACGACCGATCGGGCTGGGCGCTCAATGATCGCGATAGCCGATGGCTGGAAGGGCGGCACCGGCAATCGGCTACGCGTTTGTCGTTGCGGATGTGGAATGCGTCGCTACCGGTGACACCCACCGAATGCGAGAAACAGGTGCGGCGTTGGCGGCCGGAACTCCTCAGGCCTGAGCCGAGCCAGCTGGTCGATAGCCAGGAGGTGCGGGTACCTCGAGACTTCACGGGACGAGTACAGGCCTTTGTGCTTCGAGACCCTGAGGGGCGCGTGCATGGACACCTGCAGTACTTCGGTGCCAAGGCTCGCC
Source organism: Polyangiaceae bacterium (assembly GCA_013214025.1). Classification (GTDB taxonomy): domain Bacteria; phylum Myxococcota_A; class Polyangia; order Polyangiales; family Polyangiaceae; genus JABSRN01. Next base: position 19,005 of record JABSRN010000027.1, on the reverse strand, counting down.
AGTGTCTCAGTGTGCTGTACTCGACTCGCGACGCGAGTCGGAATGCGGATGTGGTGATCGCCGCCCGCCTCGACGCGCTCATGCGTCAGAGCTTGGCGGGATTGGCCGAGCGTTCCGTGGAGCAGCGCTTCGGCTCTCGCCCGTAATTGTTTCCGCAGGCAGCGGTCCCTCAGTGTTCCGCTATGGTCGTTGACGGAATCGATCGTGCTGACGCCGTTCAGACAAAAGACTGCAGCTGTTTTTCTAGCTGCTCTTGTTGTTTCGCGTTCTGTACGCCGACGCTAACGCCGGCCATGTTGTTCGCAGAGAACACGAAGGCTGCCGCGTTTTGGATGTCGGCAGGAGTTAGGCTGGCGAGCTCTTCGTGGCGAGACTGCAGGCTGACACCTTCGCGAAACTGGGCGTATTCAGCGTGGTGTTCCGCCATGGCGCCTGGGCGATCCAACATGGCGAGTTGCTCCCAGCGGTGACGGTCGCGCGCTTTGCGTAATTCGGCTTCCGTTGGCCCCGACTGCCGCAGGCTATCGAGAATGCCGAGAATGGTTTCCAGCACGGCCGGGCTTCGATCGTGGGCAGACTCCGCTGCTAGCTCGACCAGGCCACTGTCTTCGTAGGCTTCGAAGTGACCACTGACGTCGTAACAGAGGCCGCGCTTGTCGCAGATCTCTTGGTAGAGGCGCGTGGAAAGACCGTCGTCGAGAATGCGTAACAACATTTCGACTGCCGGTTCACTTTTGTGTCCGATGCCCGGGGCGAGAAAGCCGAGGCGGAGCTCTGTCTGGCTTGCAGTGTGGCGCACGTGCCGGTACCTGCCGCCGGGCGCTGTAGGGGAAGCGCCGAGGGCCTGGCGTTGCCCGCTTCGTTGTTTGGCGAAAGCGGCGTCTAGTTGCCGAAATACCGCGTCGGGATCTAGGGGACCCGCGATTGCGATAGTGGAGGCGGCGCCACAATAGTAGTCGGCATGGTGGGCGAGCAGGCCGTCAGCATCGAAGCCGGACAGGGTATCGAGGGTGCCGGTGATGGGCATGCCCAGGCTGTGATTTCGAAATACCAACTGGCGGATCCAGTCGTCCGCATCCACGCTCTCTCCGACCTCGTCTAAGCCGTCGAGAATTTCTTCTTCGACGATGCCTCGTTCGAGATCGATGCCGTCCAGCTGCGGGTGCTGGAATACTTCTGCGAACAGGGACAGCGTGGGGGAGAAGTTCTCCGGCGGGACCGAAATGGCCAGCGATCCGGCGTCCACAGCGGTGGATGCGTGGAGGGTTCCGCCCAGTTCCTCGAAGGCGACGGCCTGCTGGTGAGCGGTGGGGTGGCTGGGGATCCCTCGGTAGAGCATATGCTCCAGAAAATGGCTCACTCCGTTGTTTGCGTTGGATTCGTGACGCGAACCGATGGCGATTTGGGCGTTGATAGCGATCCGGTGCGTGTGGGGCATCGCGATCGTCACGACACGGAGGCCGGAACTCAGCGTGTGGCTTTGCGCCGGGATGCTCTCCCAGTTCAAGAATGGGCCCTTCGGAATCCGAGATCAGCTGTCATCGCTGGGTGCCGGAGTCTTGTCGGCGTAGGCCGCGTTTATCGAGATCTTGTTTTCAGCGGCTTTGCGCAGTCGACTCATGTAGCTCTTGAGAGCGTCCGCGCGTTTGGCGAAGAGCAGGCGATTGATATGCTGGGACTTGTTCTTTTCGAACTCCGCCGTGTCCGCCACGGATTTGCTCTTGAGCTGCAGAACAACGAAGCCCGAGCGGGTGCCGATGGGCTCCGGGTGCACCGCGTCATCGTTGGCGAGTGCCAGCACGATCTTGGCTGGCGAGCTGCCGGGAAGGGTGTTGCTCACGGGACGCCCGGTGGAGTTGAATTCGCTGGAGATCTCGACCCGGGGGCGATCTTCGGAGGCTAGGGCTTTCTCTTGATGAGCGTTCAGCTTCTCGTCGTCCGTTGCCTCCGCCGGGAGACCGAGGAACTCACGGCGCAGGCGCTTGGTGGCGGGATCCAAGCCTTCTCCGCCGACAGCGAGGGTGATCAGCTGTTTGGCGAAGGTTTCGGCTGCGCCTTTCGCCAGCCCCTGGGCGGCCAAACGGTCCGTGACGGCGGCGCGGCCGTGCTGTTCGGCGTTGTCCTTGGTCAAACGAGCGTGCAGCTTGACTAGATGAAAGCCGCGCGTTGTCTCGACCACGTCGGACACGCCGCCTTCGGCGAGGTCTTTGATTGCCGAGCTGAGCTCCACATGTCCGGGCCCGTAGGCCTCGCTCAGGCAACCCATGTGACCCGCCGCAAGAGCGCCGGGCCCGTCGCTGAGCCGCTGGGCAAGAGCGGCGAAGCTGCTGCCGTTTTTGAGATCAGTTTTGATCTGGTCGATGCTGGTGCGCTGACTGGCCTTGTCGTCGTCGGTGGCGCCAGTGCTGAGCAGGATTTCGCTGACCAGAGCACAACCCGCGCCGTACTGGGACTTGGCGGTTTCCCACTCTTTCTTGATGGCATCGCCGTTGCCGCTGGCCCAGCTGCTGACGGCTTCACTGGAGAGCTTCGTGCCAAATCGCCCGAACCAGGCTTGCTGCACAAGGCTGTTGCGCGCCACAGCCTTTGTGTTCTCGAGCTCGTAGACCGCGAAGGCCTCTTTCTCGCTCATGCGCACCCGCGAGCGAATGGAATCGCGCATGCGGGCGGCGACGGCTTCCTTCTCTTGGAATAGCCGAAAGTCCTTGGGAGTTCGTCGAGCGACGTTGCGGATCACGCGCTCATAAATCTGTTGATCGAATGCCTGGGTTTTGGCGCTCTGTACGGGCAGGGCTTGCACCATGTCTGGTCCGAGCCCCAAGCGGTACCCGAGTTCCAACGCCTGGCTGGCGGGCAGAGACAATCGCGCACGGCCCCGCCGGAGATCGGCGGCCAATGCGTCGCGGCTGATGCCGAGCCCGAGGCGTTTGGCATCTCGGAGCAACAGTTCTCTTTCGACCAGTCCCTCGAGCAGATGGGACTTCAGCTCCAGATTCTGGGCTTGCTTGGCCGACATGCCGCGAGCGACAACCAGACCGTAGGAACTGAATAGATCCTTCGGGGGAACACACTCGCCATACACCGTGACGGCGCATTCGCGACCAAGCGCCCCAGTGGAAGAGCCGGCTCCCTGAAACGAGAACAAGAAGGTGGCAATGATGGCGCCCACTACCCCGACCATGATGATCTGGATGAATCCGCCGCCTCGAAAGAAATTTAGCATTTGAGTTCCTTGGGCAATTGATGCTGCCCGTGTGCTGGCGGCACATACCACGGCGGTCCCGGCTGGGTCCACGGCCGGCACGGTTCAGCGGGAAAAAGGCGTCGGACTTATTGACCCGACGGTTCGTCTTGGGGCGGTCTATCTCGTTCCCATATGCCGTCGGACTTCCGAACAGCCCCCCTGAGGTGGTAGGATCATGGGGTTGTCTGAGAAGAAACCTGATTCCGGCGTGGCTTCCCACCGCCGAACCCTTGGCGGAGCCCGTCAGGAGGCGACAGAGCGGGCGGTATTGCATGGCTCCAACGATTTTGAGGTCAGTGGCTGGACGCTGAACGTTAGTCGAGGGGGTGCTCGGCTCGTGTTGTTCGACGAAGAGGTTCAAACCGGCGTGCAATACATGGTGACCCTCGGCGAAAAATCCAAAGGGCGAGCAGCTGAGGTGATTTGGGTGCGCAAAGAGCCCGACGGGCAGATCGTCGGCGTAAAATTCAAAGATGTAGAGGGCACGGTGCCTCCGCCGCCCCGGCTGTTGGAACAACGCGAGGCCTATCGACGGAGTCACCCCCCGCGCCATGACAGTGAGCCGCCCCCCCCGGATAGCTGAGCGCGTTTTCGCGTCGGTGTACACGGCGGTTGTTTACCGCAGCGGCGTTCCCGCCATCGCCGGACTCGCCATCGCCGTTCACCCCGCCAGCGTTCTCGCGCCGAAGAGCGTCTAGTTCCGTGCCGCGCGCTGTGTCTCTGCTGGGCCCCGACGGCCCGTTGGCGAAATTGATGGCGGGTTATGAGGCTCGTCCGGGGCAGCTCGAAATGGCCGAAGCCGTCGAGCGAGCCCTCGAAGAAGACCACACACTCCTGTGCGAAGCGGGAACCGGTACGGGTAAGACGCTCGCCTATTTGATTCCGGCAATTCTGAGCGGCAAGAAGATCATCATATCGACGGCAACTCGTGCGCTGCAAACTCAGATATTCGAGCGAGACTTGCCGCTCATTGAGCGTGCGATGGGCATCACGGTGGAAGCGTCGGTGATGAAGGGATTGGGGAACTATTTGTGCCGGCGCCGCCACCGGGACTTTGCGATGAGTGCCGAGGCGCTACGGCCGCGCTATGCGACAGCCCTCAACACCCTGGGCTCGTGGATTGATGAGACCGATAGCGGTGATATTGCCGAGCTAGCGGCCCTAAGCGAAGCGGCTCCGATTTGGCGCGAAACGGTGAGCGGCAGCGATACCCGTGTCGGTCCGGACTGCGCGTATTACGGCGATTGCTTCGTCACTCGCATGAAGCGCGAGGCCGAGTCAGCGAGAATTGTCATCGTCAATCATCATTTGTTTTTCGCGGATCTCGCGCTTCGAGGCCCGCATCCGGGGCATGTAATCCCCGACTATGATGCTGTGATTTTTGACGAAGCTCACCGACTCGAAGACATAGCGACGGATTTTTTCAGCTCTCGCCTCGGCACCCGTCGTTTGGACAAGCTGCTGAATGATGCCGAGCGCGCCTTCGCTTTCGCTGATGGCATCGATTCCTCTGTGGGCTCATATAGCGGGGGGCAATTGATTCGATCGGCGCGCACCGCCAGCGAGGCTTTCGAACACGTTCTGTTTGAAAGCGGCGGTGCCGTCACGGGCAGAGTCGCTGTGGATGAAAAAACGACGCTCGCATTGACACCTTCCTGGTATGCGCTGGACAGTGCCTTGGAGGGCGTCGCCGCCTACGCCGCGGTGGTGCGCGGCAAAGGATCTGATAGCGCCGACGCGAAAGAACTGCGCGCGTTGACGGATGCGCTCGATGTCGTCTCCCGTCGCGCCTCGACTCTACGGGACGACCTTCGCATTATTGTTGAAGGGGCGCCCGGACGCGTTACCTGGCTGGAACGCAATCGCCGAGATGACGGCAAATCGAGCTTCCAGCTCAGTTCCTCGCCGGTGGACATTTCGTCACTTTTGGAAGAGCGACTGTTCGATTTAGTTCCGGCCTGCATACTCACCAGCGCCACCCTCGCGAGCGGTTCGTCAAAGCCGAAAGACGGCAAGGCGAAGAGCCCCTATCGGTTCTTGCGATCTCGATTGGGATTGACCAGCGAACATCTCGACGTTCGTGAGCTGATCGTCGAGAGCCCCTTCGATTTCGCCACCCATGCGATGCTGTACACCCCGGATGACTTGCCCCCGCCCAATCATTCGGACTTCACTGAGCTAGCGACACAGCGCATCGCCGATCTTGTTCGCATGACGGATGGGGGTTGTTTTGTACTGACCACCTCGCTGCGTTCGATGCGCGCGTTTCACCAGTCTCTCCAGCTGGCGCTGCCGGAGCGATCGGTGACGGTGCAAGGTTCTGCCCCGAAGAACGCACTCATCAGTGCGTTCCGCGCCGCGGAAGACTCGGTGCTAGTGGCGACCATGAGCTTTTGGGAAGGGGTGGATGTCCCGGGCCGAGCGCTACGGCTTGTGGTGTTGGAGAAGCTGCCATTTCCAGTCCCCAGTGATCCAATCGTGCAGGCGCGTGGAAAAGCCATTGAAGAGGAGGGGGGCAACGCGTTCATGGAGTTTCATGTACCCACGGCGAAGATCACACTGAAGCAAGGTTTTGGTCGCTTGATTCGGTCGCGCGTAGATGTGGGTGTGGTGGCGTTGTTGGACGACCGCGTTCACCGCCGCTCTTACGGGAAATCCATACTCCGCGGATTGCCGCCGGCGCGCCGTACACTGCGGCTCGAGGAGGTGGATGAATTTTGGAAGAGTCACCTGGCCGCCGGAGATGACACTCGGATCGCGGATTCGTAAACGTCGTCGCGTCGTCGCGACAATCCGAGATCGAGAACGACGCCGGGTCCGCGTGAAATGAAAAACGGCCCAGAGCCTGAAGCTCCGAGCCGTCCTCCCGAAGGGCGTCGTTTACAGACGCCGATCTCGCGTTGACTACTACTACTTTTTCTTAGCGGCTTTCTTAGCGGCTTTCTTGGCAGGCTTCTTAGTCACCTTCTTCTTGGCAGGCTTCTTAGTCACCTTCTTCTTGGCAGGCTTCTTAGTCACCTTCTTCTTGGCAGGCTTCTTCTTGGGCGTCGCTTTCTTGGGCGTCGCCTTCTTCTTGGAAGCGGCATTCTTTTCCTCAGCCTCTTCTTCCGGGTCGTCTACGGGCTTGGTGGACGTTGTAACTCCGCTCGCCGGCTCGTCGTCATCAGTCGCATCGGACGACTCGTCAGAGCTGTCTTCGGACCCCTCTTCGGATTCTTCGGAGCTCTCTTCGGGCGGTTCGGACTCCGCGCTCTCGGCGCGTCGGATGTCCAGCGTCTCTTGGATCTTTTCGTCCAGGGTCGCGAACTCGAAGGGCTTGTCGAGGTGCGCGTCGGCTCCGTAAAGAGGAGATGTGAGCTCGTTCAGATTCTCGCCAATGCCGGTCAACATGACGACTCCGGTATGCGCGAGAGATACGGCTTCGCGGATCTTTCGACAGACCTCCCAGCCGCTCATTCCCGGCATCATCACGTCGAGCACGACAACGTCGGGCAAGTACTCGTGAGCCATCTGCCACGCCTGGTCGCCGTCGCTGGCTTCAATTACTTTGAAGCCTTTGGTCCGTAGGTGGGCACTCACAAGTGCCAGCGTGCTGGGTTCGTCGTCGGCTACCAAGACGACGGTGTCTTCGTTCAAACTCATAATTCTTTCGGCTCCAGTTTGCGGCCGGGGTGTTGTTGGACAGTGCCCGGGGGCATGAGTGTCGCACAAGAGCGACGACTTCGCCTCGCTGTTCAGCGGGGTCGTGCACTGTCTGGGTCGACCGCCTCGGTGCGGTCGGATGTGGCCGCCGCTGCGGTGCATGCATGTTTGCCGGCCAGCGGGGCGGGTGCAGGCACTTTCAGTCGCGTTCCGGGAATGGGCAGAAGGCGGCGCCAGTTAGTGCTGTCGAGTATCACGAGATTGCGGCCTCTGTCGCGAAGGGCAGCGTCTGAAACGACGCTCAGGCTAAATCGTTAAAAAGACACAGGATATTCCAGTTTTGGGAGAAGGTTTTGGGAACGTTGGAGCTGCTTCGTCGTAAGCTACAGCGTCGGCTAACTTGTCAGCCAAGGGGGAATGGGTCCACGGGTCCAAGACGAGGGCACGGCGGCGCATCCCGCGGACTGACGACGCCCCCAGCAACTAAACCATGAAGTCTGTTAGCAGCGATCTGAGCGAGTCAATCGGTAGGCTGTCCTCTGCGGTCCGCGCGACGGAGCGGCGTATCGTTTCGAGCGAGTTGCTGCGTCGCTTGGGGGCATGGGCCCCGTGGTTGCCGGCCTATGTTGGGTTTTGCGTCGTGCTGTTTAAGTACGGCGATCTCAGTGTCGACGCCCGCACGCGTTGGCTTGTAGGTGGATTAGGTGTTTTGTTTGGGCTGCTGCTCGCTTTGGTTCAGGTGCTGCGCATTCGGAGACCGGCCGCTCACGGTGCTGCCATATTGGACCGGCACCACGGGTTGGCAGGGCGTGTAGGCAACGCGTTGGCGTTCTATGCGCTGCCCCCGCAGGAACGCACCCCGCTGATGCAGGCTGCTGTGGAGGACGCGACAGCCCACGCACATTTACTCGATCCCCGGGCCGCGACGCCCATTCGGCTTCCGGGACGGCTGCTGGGCGCGTTCTTGATCGGTCTGGGGGTATTCGGGTTGACGAAACTTCCCGAGCCCCAGGAGGAGGTGCCTCAGGTGGTTGCGCCGCCCCTGCCCCCGGCGCAGTTGCTCAGTGACGATGACCTCGAACTATTCGGCGAGCTGGCCGGCGAGTTTGATGCCGAGAGTGACGATCCGGAACTGGCATCCGCTGTCCGGGGCTTCAACCAGTTGGTGGAAGACATCGCCGCGCGCAAACTCGATCGGCCTGAGGCATTCCGTCGGATGGCGGAGCTAGAGAAGCGAGCACTGGCAGACGCAGATCTCGAAAGCCAAGCGCTCGATGAGGGACTAGAATCCATCGCCAAGGCGCTGGAGCAAAGCCCGCTGACCCGAAAAGCGGCGGAAGCGATCAAAACCGACCGGCTCAAGGACGCCGAAAAAGCCTTTAGGGATCTGGCGGCGAAGCTGAAGAAGAAACGGGGCGTCAACAAGGCTCAACTAGAGCGATTGCGGTCTGCGCTGGAGAAGGCAGGAACACGAAGCCAGGCTCGCATGAAATATCTAGACGCCAAGCGAGCGGAGCTGGCAGACCGAGAGAAACGGCTGCTCAAGCAGAAGTCTCAGGATGCAAAAAGTCGCGCCACGAACCAAAAAGAGCGGCAAAAGAACCGCCGCCGATTGCGCCGCTTGGATCGCCAGCGACGGGCCGCCAAGCGAGCCCAGGAAAAGCTGAGCCAGGTTGATCGAGATTTGCAAAAGGCGGCGCGGGACTTGATGAAGGATCTGGACCTGGGCGCTGAAGATCTTGAGTCGGCGGCTCAAGATATCAACCGCGCCGCTCGCGACCGCATGACGGCCAAAGAAAAGAAGTCGCTGAAAAAGCGTCTTGAGCAAATGCGGCAATTGCTTCGGCAGCAAGGGGCGAGTGGCAAGGAGCGCATGCGTCGACAGATGAAGTTTGGCAAACGCGCTCGTGGCGGAAAACCGGGATCCGGCAAGGGTCGCGGCAAGGCTCGTCTGAGTTTTGGTGCGGGGGCCGGGGGAGTGCAGATCCCGATGGCCGGCAGCGGCTCCCAGTCCGGCTCGCAACAGGGCCAGGGCCGCGGGCAAGGCGGCGGTGATCAATGGGGGGCAGGCCACGATCCCAACCTCAAAGGAGAGGCCACCCGATTCAAGTACAAAACTCAAGACGTGACAGCGGCCGGGGTGGACACGGGCGAGGGGCAAGCTTCCGCCGAGGTTGTCTATTCGGCGGCCGAACGAGGTTTCACTGGGCGCGGTTACAAGAAGGTGTTTGTGGATTACCAAACTGTAGCCGAAGAGGTCCTGGCACGAGATCAGGTGCCGCCGGGTTACGAGTTCTATGTCCGCCGCTACTTTCAATTGATTCGGCCCCGGGAGTGAGACCCCAGCCATCGGAGAAAAAATGACAGCTGAAAATGCCAAAGAAAAGGTCGCTGATTTTCAACGACGAGTCGGTGCGATTCGGGAAGAGATTGGCCGAGTGATAGTGGGCCAGAGGCCGGTGATCGATGGCGCACTGACTTGTGTGCTGGCTGGTTCCCACGTCCTGCTGGAAGGGGTACCGGGATTGGGCAAGACCATGCTGGTGCGCACCCTTGGCGAGGTGTTGGATCTTGAGTTTTCGAGAATTCAGTTCACTCCCGATCTGATGCCCGCCGACATCATCGGAACGACGGTGATCGAGGAAGGGGCGGGAGGCAGCAAACGTTTTGAATTCCAGAAAGGCCCGATTTTTTCTAATATCGTGTTGGCGGACGAGGTCAATCGCGCCACCCCGAAGACGCAGAGCGCGCTCCTTGAGGCCATGCAGGAGCAGTGCGTGACTGTTGGGCGCACCAGCCACGTGATCGAGGGGCCGTACTTTGTGTTGGCGACCCAAAACCCCCTGGAGATGGAGGGGACGTACCCTCTGCCCGAAGCCCAATTGGATCGTTTCTTTTTTAAGTTACGGGTGCCGTTTCCGTCTCGAAAAGAGCTTCACGAGATCTTGTCACGCACCACGGGACAAAGCGCACCCCGCGCATCCAAGGTCGCGAATCGATCGGACATCATTCAACTACAAGACTTCGTCCGCACCGTGCCGGTCACCCAGCATGTACAAGACTACGCCGTGCGACTGCTGCATGCGACGCACCCGGATCAGTCGGGGGCACCCGATGCGGTTAAACGTTTTGTGCGCAATGGCGCCTCTCCTCGCGGTGCCCAGGCTCTGATTCTCGCGGCCAAGATCGGAGCGCTATTCGATGGACGTTTCGCGGCATCGGTGGACGACGTGAAGACGGCAGCGCTGCCGGCCCTGCGGCACCGGGTACTGTTGAATTTTGAGGGTGAGGCCGAGGGGGTTTCTTCGGACGAAGTCATAGAAGGGATCTTGAAGGGCCTCCCGGAAAGCGAAGTCTAGCCGCCGCTGCTTGGGATGATGAAACTCACTGAACTCTTTCAGAGATCGCGTTCGTCGGGAGCGTCGAAGTCACGGAAAAAGGCGGACCTGCTTTTTGACGACGCCTTCCAGCGCAAGCTGGAAACTCTTGCCATCGTGAGCCGACGGGTTTTCGCGGGCCGACTGAAGGCTGAGCGCCGTAGCAGCAAGCGGGGCAGCGGTGTCGAATTCGCCGATCACCGAGAATACACGGCAGGAGACGACTTCCGATTTGTCGATTGGAATGTCTACCAACGTCTCGGCAAATTGCTGGTGCGTCTTTACGAGGAAGAAGAGGATCTAAGTGTCTACTTCTTGATCGATTGCTCTTCGTCTATGGGGTTCGGGGACGGGCGCAAGTTTGATCAAGCTAGGCGACTCGCCGCAGCTCTCGCCTATGTCGGACTGGCGAAGCTTGACCGCGTGACGATCGTGGCCTTGCAGGCGGACGGTTCCTCGCGGATGCCCACGACCCGGGGCAAGGGTCAGGTGTTCAAAGTTTTCGATTTTCTCCGAGGCTTGCAGCCGGAGGGAGAGACGGATCTCGGTGCCCGGGTGACGCAGTTTGTAGCGGCTCACAAGCGCCGCGGCTTGGCAGTGTTGATCTCTGATTTATACGACCCGCAAGGCTTCGAGAACGGTATCAATGTTCTTCGGTACAACAAGTTTGAGCCCTACGTGATTCACATCGTGGACCCAACGGAGGCGATTCCCCGGCTCCAGGGCGATGTGCAAATTCGTGACTGCGAAACCGGTGCGTCTCGGGAGGTGACAGTCACCGACGGCTTGCTACGTCGTCTAGCGCAAGCCATGCGAGACTATCATCAAGAGATCGATCGCTTTTGCGCGCGCAGCCAAGTGACGTACTTTCCAGCGGACGTGAACACGAGCTTTGATGAGCTGGTGCTGAACGTGTTCCGTCACGGCGGGTTCTTGCGCTGATGTCGCTCTTCGGCTTGCCACTCGCGACCTTGGGGGCCCTTTTCGGTGGGGCGGCCCTAGTGACGACGGTGCTCTATATATTGAAGCTCCGGCGCCGGCGGGTATTTGTGCCCTTCGCCCCGCTCTGGCAGCGCGTGTTGCTGGACGATGATGCCAATCAGCTGTTCTCACAGCTCAAGCGCTGGCTGTCCCTGGCCCTTCAGCTGTTGTTGTTGGCCCTACTGGTCCTGGCTCTTGGCGATCCACGTTGGGGCTCGAAAAACGATGGCCGCCACATTTTGGTGCTGGTCGATACCAGCGCGTCCATGAAGTCGACTGATGTGGCGCCGTCTCGTTTGGGAGCTGCGAAAATACAGCTGTTGAAGCTTGTGCAAGGCTTGGGCGCGGCCGATCGTATGCTGATCGCTAAAATGGACGCCGGAGTGACTCCACTGTCCAGCATGACAGCCGATCTCGGGGATCTGACGGAAGCGGTCAACCGACTGGAGGCGTCCGACACCCGGGTAGATCTGCGGCGCGGAATCGACTTTGCGAAGGACGTGCTTACGGGCCTGGAACGATCGGAGATCCTTTTGGTGAGCGACGGGGCGCTGGACAAGAACGTCCTGAGATCTGGTGAGCTCAAGGATACGAAGTGCAGTTATCTGCACATCGGGCACAGCAGCGCCAACGTGGCGGTGACGGCATTCTCGGTGCGGCGCTATCCCTTGGACAAGTCTCGCTATGAGCTGATGATCGAGGTCACGAATAGCAACGAGGTGAGCGCAACCGTTGAGCTGCGTCTACTCGGTGACGGCATTCTGGTGGAACTCACGGAGTTGACGCTGGAGCCCGGGGAGAGTGATTCTCGTTTCTATGCGGACTTGGGTGGCGTCAGCCGGACCTTAGAAGCCCGCGTTGTGGCTAGGGATCCGAGTTTAGACTACCAGCCGTCGGACAACCACGGTTACGCGCTCCTGCCCGAACGTAGACGGGCGCGTGTGGCGGTGGTCACCCGGGGGAATACCTATTTGGAAGCCGCTCTGCTGCTCGACGAGTACTTGGACGTGACTCATGTCTTGCCGGACGCGTACCCACCGGCTGGCGCCTTCGACGTAACTATTTTCGATGGAGTCGCGCCGCCTTTGGACGAGCGTGGCGGCTCGGCGCTCTATCTGAACCCTCCGGCTGAGGGCGGTCCGGTGGCGCGTGGCAAAGCGCTGCGTGACTTTGGCTTCGACACCTGGGATCGCAAGAGTCCCCTGCTTAGGCATATGGCACCGGGCAACATTCAAGCGGCCTCGGGATACTCTCTGCGGCCCGAGCCGGGGGACACCGCGGTTGCCACGAGTGATTTTGGAACCTTTCTGGTGGCGGGCAAGCGCCGCGGGCACGACTTCGTGGCCTTAGGCTTCGATCCTCGGGACAGTGATTTTGTTCTACGCGTAGGCTGGCCGCTGTTCTTGCTCAACACGATTCACTACTTCAGCGCTGAGGAAAGTGACTATCTTTCCGCATACAAGACCGGTGAGGTGTGGCATATACCCGCCGCAGGCGACGATGAGGCGCTTCAGCTGGTCGATCCCGCGGGCAATCAACGTACGCTACCGGTGCGTCATGGGCGCGCGGCCTACTTTGGCGATCGCGCCGGGTTCTACAAGCTGGTCACTCGGGGCGAAGGCCCGAAGCAAGCCTTCGCCGCGAACCTAGTCGACCCAGTCGAGAGCGATATTACTCCCCACGCTGAAATCACGTTGGGCGCGGCACGGCCGGTTGGCATTAGTGGTTTTCATGACGGGGCGCGGGCACGCGTCTGGATCTATTTGTTGCTCGGCGTGGCGGCTCTCTCTCTGCTGGAGTGGATCAGCTACCACCGGAGGATGACCGTATGAGTTCGCGGCTGGCCCGCTGGCTGTGGGGAGCGGTCTGTCTGATAGGATTTGGCGTGCTCGCCGAGCTGTACCGCCAGCATGTCGTGGATGCTGCGGTGGGCGATTTCGCCGTACGGTTCGGCGAAGACCATTTCGAATTACTCCGCCCCAAGGCTCTTGCCTTGTTGTTGGCGATTCCTGCGCTTTTGTTCGTCATGAGCCAGTCGCTCGCGGATCTGCCCTGGCAACAGCGAGTGGTTTCGTTGACCTTGCGTATGGCCTTTGTCGCCTGTCTGGCCACAGCTGTCGGCGGCTTGTCACGGACCGAAACCAGCGCTCGGGTCGCGACGGTGTTTTTGCTCGATGTAAGCAATTCGGTCGCGGACGACGGGCTAGAAGCGGCGCGCGGGATAGTGGTCGCGGCGCAACAGGCTCGCCCGAATGAGGATTTACTCCGAGTCGTTGTCTTCGCCGGCAGCGCGCGATTGCTCGACCTACCGGTTGGCGAAGAAGAGTGGACGCTGCCGACGGCTAAGGAAATGCGGACCGCTTTGTCGAAGGAGCCAAAGCTGTTGGCGGCCAGCGATATCCAATCAGCGATGCAGCTTGGCTACGCTGTCTTTCCGCCGGGCTACCTCAAGCGCATGGTGTTGATCAGCGATGGGCTGGAGACCCAAGGGGATTTGTTGGCGGAGGCTGGCCGCGCCTCCATCTTTGGCGTCAAATTGTCCACCCATGTGATCGATCAGGCGCCGCCCCCGGAAGTGGCGGTGCGCTCGTTGACCGTGCCGGATAAGGTGGAGGTGGGCCAGCCTTTCGAATTGGTCGGCGAGGTGTACGCCAGCCGGGCGACAAGCGTGAGGGGCCGCCTCTACCAGGGGGAGATGCTCAACGGCCTCGACGGTGTTCGAAAGATCGAGCTGAAAGCCGGCACCAACGAATTGCGCTTCAAGAGTGTGGTTCGCTTTGGCGGCAAGGTCACCTATCGCCTGGTGATCGACCAGGTCAAAGGAGACCGTTTCGTGGCGAACAATCATCAGACCGCTACTTTGGAAGTGCCAGGCCGCCCCACGGTCTTGTACATCGAAGGCCAGCCTCAGCGAGCGAACTACCTGTCTGGCGCTCTATCGGCTCAACAGTTTGAGGTGGACGTACGATCGCCCTCCGGGTTCCCGGGCTCACTCAAAGAGCTGGAGCGTTACGATCTGGTTGTGCTTTCCGATACGCCTAAGGAGAAGGTCAGTGCGGGCTCTCAAGATTTGATCGAGCGTTATGTGCGCGACCTGGGTGGTGGCTTCGTGTTCGCCGGTGGCGAGGCGGGATTCGGATTGGGCGGCTGGGCCCATAGCACGCTGGAGCGTATCCTCCCGGTACGCATGGATGCGGAGAGGCGAAAAGAGATGCCGAGCGTGGCCATGGCCTTGGTCATCGACAGGTCCGGATCTATGACCGGTCTGCCGATGGAGATGGCGAAGGCGGCGTGTCGAGCGACCGTCGGCGTTCTCCGCGGTGATGATTTGCTGGAGATTATCGCTTTCGATTCGCGACCCAAGCGTTACGTCAAGATGCAGCCAGCTCGCTACCGCAGCCGCATTCAGAACGAGATCGCGAGCATTCAGGCCGGCGGCGGTACTGAGTTTTTCGGGCCCCTCGACATGGCCTATCAAGATATTTCGGTCGTTCAAGCCCGGAAGAAACACGTGATCTTGCTGACGGACGGCAACGCGGACAGCAACGGTTTACGAGATCTGATCCAGGCAATGTTGGCGGAGTCCATTACGGTTACGACTGTGGGTCTCGGCAACGGTTCCAATGCAGACTTGCTACGCATGATCGCGGACACCGGTGGCGGGCGCTATCATCACGTTCCGGACCCCAACAGCTTGCCACGCATCTTCACCCACGAGACGGAAATGATCTCGCGACAGGCCGCGGTGCAAGAGTGGTTTCCGGTGGTGCAGGTCGGGGCCGCGGATTTCTTGAAAGGCATCGCGATCAGCCACGCCCCCCTGCTTCACGGATATGTGGCTACTCAGCTCAAGCCCGCACCGGCCCAGCTCATTCTCGCTAGCGACCAAGGGGAACCCATTCTGGCGCGATGGCGAGTCGGCTTGGGGTGGACGCTTGCCTGGACTAGTGACGTCAAGAATCTTTGGGCGTCCGATTGGCTTCGTTGGCAACATTTTGGTCGCTTTTGGGGACAACTGGTGCGCGAGCATATGCGCCGCAAACATCGGCGCGAGATCCCCATGAAGGTGTCGCGCGATGGCGATCGGGTGAGGGCCGTGGTGGACGCCTTCACGGCGGGACAGCGCTTTGACAATCAATTCACGTCGCGCTTGCTGGTGAGCGGACCTGAGCCCAAGGGCAGGCAGCGTGAGGTGATGATGCGGCAAGTCGCGCCCGGTCGTTATGAGGCGAACTTCTTGTTGGAGGAGTACGGTTCCTTCTCGCTGCGAGCAGAACACTCGCGGGAGAACGACGAAGGCGAGCAGCGGCGTGTCGGCGTCAGCTACGGTCACATCTCGCATCCCTACCCGGCGGAGTACGCGCGCTTCGCTCCGGACAAGGAGACGCTGCAGCGCGCCGCAGTCGCCGGTCTCGGTCATGTGGATCCGACGCCCGCGCAACTCTTCGACCCGGGTGACGACATCTTGGAGCGTCAGGAACCGCTATGGCAGTCCAGCATCCTGTTGGCGATGCTGATCTTCCTTTTGGACTTGTGGGTTCGACGTGTGCGCTTGTTTGACCGGCGTTTCGCTTCGGGCGTCTCGTAGACTGCGGGCAGCGGGGGCACGGATGCGGGGTCTCGGACGCTGCCCTCCGCTTGCCGTCCCTGCGCGCTGTCCCTCCGAACGAGCCGACTGTTCCCTACTAAATCAGTCGGAAAATGAGAAAATAAGTGTATGGATTTCGGTGGTTTGTATCTATGTACTGAATTTCTTTAGCATAATCGCTCGCCGGTCGCCGGCCTGGCGTGTAATCCCAAGGTCATGGAACCCGCTCAGCTCGCGCTACTCGCGTTTGTCGCCTCTCTCGCGGGCGCCGTGAACTCCATCGCGGGTGGCGGAACGCTGCTGCTTTACCCGGTGGCGATTGCGGCCGGGCTGCCTCCCATCGCCGCCACGGCTTCCTCAATCACAGCTCTCTGTCCGGGCGCGCTTTCCGCTGCCTGGGCCTATCGTAAGGAGCTCAAGGGACGCAGTAAGATCGTCGCGATGCTCGCCCCGCCAGCCATCGTAGGTGGCCTCGGTGGCGCCCTGTTGCTGAGCCGGGTGCCCGAACGCGTGTTCGAAGCGAGTGTGCCGTTCATGGTGTTGTTCGGCACTCTGCTGATTCTCTTCAAGGATGTGGTGTGGCGTCAGAGCAACCGTCCTCGGGGACGCCTCAATACGCGCCAGGTGTGGATCCTCGCGTTCGCGGTGTGCGCCGTTTCGGTCTACAGCGGCTACTTCGGCGCTGGCAAAAACATTCTCATGCTGGCGCTCTTGAGCATTGCTCAGTCTCGCAGCATTCATGAGACCAACGCCTTAAAGTGCGCGGTCATCGGCCTGGCGACGAGCGTCGCCTCCATCTACTTCTTGGCGACGGGCAAGGCCCAACTGGCCACGGTTTCGGTGATTGCCATCGGTGCGGTGGCTGGCAGTTACGGTGGCGCCCACTTAGCCCGCGGGCTAAAACCTATCTTGGTTCGATACGCGGTTGTCGCGATTGGTATCTCGCTCACATGCGTGCTTGCGTATAGGCACCTCGGTGCCTAAGGATCGCGCCGCGTTGCCGATGCCAGTCACGACCTCCACGCCTCCGAATACTGAGCGGCTCCACGACCGAGAGCAGCTGCTCTCGTTGTTTCGTCAGTCAGAAACTCCCGAGTCGGATTTTCTGATCGGTGTGGAAGCCGAAAAGTTCGGCGTTCTCGCCGACGGCACCGCCATTGCCTATGATGGCGAGCGCGGCGTGCTCGCCGTCCTGCAGGGCCTGAGTGATAAATTTGGCTGGGCTGCGGACAGCGAAGTTCCCGGTGGACCGATCATCAGCATGAGCCGCGGCCAGGCGAGCATCACGCTGGAGCCCGGAGCGCAGATCGAACTTTCCGGCGCGCCGCTGTCTGACATGCACGCTGTGCACGATGAAACCTGGGCTCACCGCGACGAGCTGCGCCAGGTTTCCGAGCCCCTCGGCATTCATTGGTTGGGGCTTGGCTTTCATCCCTTTGCCCGTCGCGACGAGCTGAGCTGGGTGCCCAAGCAGCGCTACTCGGTCATGAAAGAGTACTTGCCGACTCAAGGGCGGCGCTCGTTGGACATGATGCAGCGGACGGCGACTGTTCAGGCCAACTACGACTTTGCGGATGAAAACGACGCCATGCGAAAGCTCATGGTCAGCTTGCGCATGTCGCCGATCGTGCAGGCGTTGATGGCGAACGCACCGTTCCTAGAGGGTGCGGTGGGTGAGCGGCTCAGCGAGCGTGGCGACGTGTGGCTTCATATGGACCCGAGTCGCTCGGGTCTGATCGAAAGCCTGTGGTCGATCGAAGGCCCGTCCTATGGCGACTACGTAGACTGGGCGCTGGGTGCGGGTATGTTCTTGATCAAGCGCGACGGAAAGAACGTTCACAATACTGGGCAAAGCTTTCGGGACTTCTTGGACAATGGCTTTGAGGGGCACTGCGCTGAATTGGGCGACTGGCATTTGCACCTCACCACGTTATTTCCGGAGGTGCGCCTCAAGAGCACGCTCGAAGTGCGCGGAGCGGACTCCTTGCCCGCCGGCTTGAGCTTGGCGGTTCCCGCTCTTTCGACGGGCATCCTCTATGACTCCACGGCGCTCTCGGAAGCCGAGCAGCTACTCGGGAAGTTTTCCTTTGCGGACGTTCAAGACATTCGTGCGGAGTTGGTGACACGCGGACCCGGCGTGCAGCTAGCGGGACGTAGCGTTCAGCAGTGGGGCCAAGAGTTGATGGAGATTGCCCGGGTGGGTCTGGTGAGGCGCGATCGTCGCAACGCCGAGGGACGGGACGAGAGTCTGTACCTCGAGCCCCTAGCGAGTCTGCTATCGGATGAGACCACCCCAGCGGAACGATTGCTCAGCGGTCTCGAGTCTGGACCGCGTTGGGTCGAAGAAGTCATCGCTCGCAGCTCGTACTAGTTACGGTTCCCTCGGGTCGCGATCGAACGTTTAGTTGGTGGCGTTCATGCAGGCGTCGGCGTCAGCGGCCGTGTGCACCGAAGAGAGACAGCGCGCCTCGGAGGCTGTGGTCGCGCGCAGCAAACACGCGGCGATGCCACTCTGGATGCTTTCTCGTGAACGAATCGATCCCATCATTCGATCGGCGCGGTCTTTCTGTTCGGTGGCTGAAAGTTTCGGCATGTCGCGGCGCACGGTGCCCCGCAGTTCGAGTCGTTCCAGTTGCTCGAAGGCGGCGCGGCAGTCTTGTTCACTGGCGACGGGCCCGGTCTTCGGCGGGTCTTCGGCTGCAACCAGTCTCCGCCGCGGTGGCACCGTTGGGCGTGCGCTGGCGATCGGTCGGCTGTCGTGATCGCCCTCGGATGAGGCAGGGCCTTCGCGACCTCCAGCAGGTGCGTAGGGCCCATCCGGCTCGAAATCTTCCGGCGGGCTAAAATCGGCTGGATCCTCCAGAAAATCCGGATCGCCCAAAAGCGTATGGGGATCCTCTGCCTCCCGGGGACCGCCGCATGCCAGGCACACGCCCATCATCGCGCCACTCGCCCACCGGCCCGCGCGCGAACTCGAATATGCCGTCATCACCAATCTTTCACACGCGCGGGCAACAGCTGCAAGAAACGGCCGAACTACCAGCATTCGTCTCTTGGGTTTTGTGCGTCGTCAGCACGGCACCTCGCGCACGGCCCGGCTCACTGCGAGAACGCAGCTGAGACGACGGAGCCGACACAACGCAGCCGAGTGTGGAGCGTTCAGTTAATGGACT